>NZ_DASVSO010000448.1:0-2751 GCF_036388035.1 Archangium sp. | reverse complement strand
TTCCACCCGGTATCCGGGGGACGGTTCTTCTCCGAGTAGACGATGAACGCCTCGGCGGCGTTCTGGGAGAAGCGGGCGACGGCCTGGGTACCGTCCGCGCCCCGGACATGGGCATACGCGGTGCCGAACGAGTCCAGGTAGTAACTGGAGACCACGCTGTACCCCGTGGGCAGCCGCGAGGGGTAGTTGGCCACCCGGGACCAGACCCCCTTGTTGGTCAGCTTCCACAGCTGCCGGACGGGCCCATCCGCGTAGACCATCTGGAAGCCGTCACCCTTGGCCCGGGCAGTCGACCAGTGCATGTAGTCGGTATCCGGGTTGGAGCGCTGGTCCACCCGAACCGGCTTGTTGGCCCCATCCAGGATGTAGATGTCGGCGGTGCTCGTCGACCTGTCCCCGACGAGCTTGTAGCTGCTGAAGCCCATCTTGATGAGGGCGTAGGGAGCAGGCACCACCGGGAGCCCGCCCTGGGTGTAGTACGTGTCGGTGCTGTTGCACGCGTAGAAGACCTCGCCGCTGGCCGGATGCAGCTTGATCGAGGTCGCATCGCCCGGGCACTTGCTGGTCGGCACGAGCGTGTCGTTGCCGATGGCATTCTGCGGGTAGAGGGCCCGGGTCGAGGTGCTGTCCGCCGTGAACTCATCCGCCGCGGCCAGGTAGACCTTGCGGTCGTCCATGTAGACGAGCCGTCCATCCGGACGGAGCAGCGGCTTGCCCCCGGGCAGGCCCACGAAGAGCCGCATCGGCTGCGACAACGAGGAGAGGGCGGAATAGCTGATCGAGAACTCGTCCCTCTGCAACGAGCCATAGAGGTAGACCTGCCCCGAGGAGAAGCCGGTGAGCGAGCCGGTCGCGTTGGGGTCGACGGTCGGAATGGTGGGCGACGCGCCGCTGCCCGTCTTGCCCGACAGGAGTTGCAGGCCCCGCTCGCCCACGTAGACCTTGGCCGAGCCCAGATTGCCCCGCCAATCCGCGGAGATGCTCGAGACGCCCCGCGAGCAGTTGGGGTCCTTGGCCACCGGGCAGGTGAAGGAGGTGGTGGCCGTGCCGTCGACCAGCGGCGCCAGGGTGTTGTTCCCCTCGTCGCCGAACATGCCCACCTTGGTGGTCAACCGCACCACGCCCGTGCCCTTCTCCCCGTTCGCGTCCACCACGGTGATGGTCACCTCCGTGGAGGCGTCATCGGCGATATGCTGCGGATCGGGCACCGTGACCGTCACCTGTGGCTCCAGTTCCTCGGGCGCGCACGAAGGCCCCAGAATGCTGGCCACCAGCCCACCTGCAATCAACAGCCCCCCTCTGCGCTTCATGCTCACCGCGGCTCCTTGGAATGGGAAGACGGACGCAGTGTCTCGACGACTGGGTGGGCGTTGTCAACTCCGGGGCCTCCCGTACTCGCAGTGGGGGCAGCAGGCTCCGTGGGTAGGCAGTTTGACGTGACGGCGATCGACTTCGATACTCCGCGCCCCGAATTCACCCACACGAGATCGCTCCATGTATCGAAACTGGAAACTCGCCAGCATCCCCGTGGTGCTGGGCCTCGCATTGGCCGCCTGTCCGGGCCCCGAGGAGCTCCCAATTGGCACCCTCAAGGTGACGACCAGTACCAAGCGGCTGGACGGCGAGGGCCAGAGCACGGACGTGTACATCACGGCCGTGGATGAGAATGGCCAGGCCGGCACCGGCACCGTCACCGTCTCGGCCAAGGCCGGCTCCCTCGCGGGCTCCGGCCAGGAGCTCGATCTCCCGCTCGAGGGAGGCAAGGTCAGCACGACCTACACCTGCATTCGCCTGCCCGCGGTGGATTCTGGCTGCAAAGGCTCCATCCGCATCCAGGGCACCTGGAACGACGTGGTGGGCTCCACCAGCGTCATCATCAGCCCCCCGGACGCCGGTACCCCCAGTGGGACGGACGCCGGAACGGACGCGGGGGGCTAAAACCGAGTGAAACGGCTTTCACTGTCAAGCCGTGCCAACCTCCCATTGTTTGACGGATGACACGGGTGCCGAATACTGTCGGCCCCAAGTCTCCGAGGGAGGGGTTTTTCTACATGCAATCCTGGTTGAAGTTCGCTGGCACCTCCGTGCTGGTGTTGGGCCTGTTCGGCTGTGGTGAGCCCGAGCCCGAGGGAGTGGCGGCGATGACGCTGACTCCCTCGCCCCGCTACATCGACGACACGGGGCAGAGCACCACCCTGCGCATCTCCGCCACGGACGCGGAGGGCAAGCCCGGAACGGGCGACGTGCTGCTGACGGCGGGCGCCGGTTTCCTGGGCGCCGACAAGCAGAAGACCCTCACGGTGACGCTCGACGCGCAGGGCAAGGGCACCGCCACCTTCAGCTGCCCGTCCACCCAGGACACGGCGTGCAAGGGCTTCGTGCGCGTCGAGGGTGACTGGAACCAGACCAGCAACGGCACCAGCGTGCAGGTCACCAGCACCACCGGCAGCACCACCAGCGATGCCGGCAACGGCGGTGGTGGCGGTGGCGGCGGCGGCGGTGGTGGTGGCGGCACCGATGCCGGCACCGGCGGCGGCACGGGCGGCACCGATGCTGGCACCGGCGGCGGCACGGGCGGCACCGTGACCGTGGGCGCTCCGGCCAACGTCGTCTTCCTGCCCGCGAGCGCCAAGGCGCAGCTCGGCATCCGCTCCTCCGGCCTGGAGACGGCCACGCCGCTGACGTTCGTCGTGCTGGACCTGGCGAACAACCGCGTGAAGGACGCGGAGGTCACCTTCTCGGTGACCGGCC
>NZ_DASVSO010000447.1:0-4166 GCF_036388035.1 Archangium sp. | reverse complement strand
GGTCGGCCTGGACCCCGAGTTCTACTTCGCCTGGCCCATGGGCTCCTCGTTCGATACGAGCATGGAGCCGGCTCCCCGGCGAAGTGCCCTCATCGAGGTCAGCCTGGACGGAGGGAAGACCTGGAAGCACCCCTCCAGCACCGAGCCCTACAACGCGGCCGAGCACAAGTACACCTACGAGCTGACGGGGGAAGACAACCCGCTGCAGGTGCGCAACATCGACAAGCCCGTCGGCGACAACTACGGGCGCGTGCAGATCGTCGTGCAGTCCGTCCCCAAGTAAACAGGGAGGACTGAAAGTCTCCTGGGGAGGGGAAAGCACCCAGAGTGTTTTCCCTGTTCGAACGACTTCCCCAGGAGACCCATCACCCCATTTTCGGCCACAGCGGGCGACCTCATGGTCCTGGGGTCGTCTGACACCTTCGGCGAGGACAGCGGCCCTCACGGAGGCGTGGCGCCGTCCGGCGGCGGGTGCTTCATCCGAGCTCCGAGCGGCTGCTTCAGCTCACTGAGCGGCACGACCAGGAGCGAGCGAGAGACGAACGAGCCGATCCAGAGTTCGTCACCGACGACGATGGCGCTCGTGCCGGCACTAAAGGTCTCGTTCGCGCCTCGCTCGAAGAGCGTGGTCGCCTGGAAGGTGGTCGGATCGATGCGGGCCACCTCCGTCCCAATGCCGCACCTCAGGAAGAATCCACACAGGCCAACGACGGCGAGGTAGTTCGGGTGCCCTGTCGCGAGGAGGGAGCCGTCGGGCGCGAACCGGATGTTGTCTGGATGGAAGCCCAGGTGGACGGACCGGAGGCTCGTGGCGGCTCCACCGAGGGGGACCTCGTGTACCCTGTTGTTGAAGTACTCGTTCACGTACAGGCGCGTGCCGTCCGGCGACACGAGGATGCCGTTGTCTCCTTGGAAGCGGGTGCCCGGAACCTCGGTCCATCCGCCGTCAGGCCCCCACCGCAATACCGCGCCTTGCGACGAAGACGGAAGGTGCGGAATGGTGACGACGATGCCGCCGTCCGGGAGGGGGGCGACGGAGTTGGCTTCATGCTCCGCGGGCAGCACGACGCAGCCGGTCCAGGTCAGCGCTGGCCCCTCGGCGGAAACCCGGACGTCGAACACTTCGATCGACTCGCGACCGCCGTGGTTGACCGCGTAGAGCGTGTGCGCCCCATCGGCGCGGGCACGGAGCGCGATCCCGTGCGCGGAGAGGAGCTTCGGATCGGGTGCACCGGGGCAGTCGCGGTAGGTCGGCGCGACCGGGCGCGAGAGCTCGGGTGAGAGGGCTCGGAAGGACTCGTCGCCCATCCTGACGGCATGGAAGCCGCCCCCGGCCCAGTCGTCGTTGCCCATGTTACCCGTGACGACCCAGTCACTATCCCCGAGCCGCAGCAGGTCCTCTGGCTTGTTGAGCCCACACACGGCGTGGACACCGCTGGTGAGCTCGCACTCCCTGCCCACACCTCGCCCGGCCGGCCAGAGCCTCGAGTAGAGAGCGAACGCGGCGGTGAGCACCAGGAGCGCGAGGAGGCCGAGTGCGGCGATGCGCACGCTCCTCCTGAACAAGGAACGGGGGACGGCGGGTGCCCGTGTCGCATCCCCGCCAGGTGTCGGCATGTCGCTCATCAGGATCTCCTTTATAACGTCATCGCGCCCTCCGCGGGCGGAGAGCCGCGTCCGGATGAACTCCGTGACGTCGGTGCTCACCTCGTCGGCATTCGTCTCATTGAAGAACTCGTGCCCTGGCCGCGGCCCCCCTAGCCAGCGCGTAGGCGGATGGAGGCGCGTCGTGCAGACCGGTGCCTGGCTCCTCGCGGACGACGAGCCGCTGGAGCCGGCGCTGGAGGAGTTCATCGCGGCCGGCGCGCCGCCGGTCTACGTGGGCTTCGGCAGCATGCCCACTGACCAGAATGCGGGCCGCACCGTCGTCGAGGCCGTGCGGTCGGTCGGCCACCGTGTGGTGCTGTCGCGAGGATGGGCCGAGCTCCGCGTCGACTCAGTGGCCTCCGCCTCCTCCACCTGCCCCTCCCATGGAGGGTTCCTGGCGTATCGTGTCGAGCATGCGAGCCTCCACCCGATGGCTCGCGCTCCTAGTCTCCCCAGGAGCATCCACCGGAGGCTTCACAGTGGCAGCCCCAAAGGAGGCCAGTGGAATGAAGCCTGGCGACAATTCAAGGAGGACAACGCAGGAGTCGGCTCGCAGGAACTCTGGCGGTTCGCGTTCGAGCTGATGTTCCTGTTCAACGTGAATGGCCCCCTCGTCCCCTACTGCCAGGATTGAGCCGAGGCGCGCATCGATGCATTACTTTAGAGTCAAGGAAGACAAGGCCGCGAGCTGCACCGGCCACATCGATGCCACACATCAGTGGACGCTCCCGGGTCTGTTGGATTGCCCTGCTTGCAAGGTCACCTGGGGCGACAACTCCAAAGCATATCCCTCCGTGGACCTCGGCCCTGTCACAGCCCAAGCCAGCTTCGAAGACGCATGGCCCAAGCCCATCGAGGAGTACGAAAGGTCATGCGAGCTGGTACGCCCCTTCCTGCCTCCGGGAGCCGTGCTGGAACCCGGTGCCGCTTTTGGCCCGCTTGTGGGCAAGGCCCAGGGCCGCTTCGGGTCGCTCGCGGCGCCCTATTCCTGGTGGCTGTTGGTGCAGCGCGAGGCCCTCGAGAAGCTCCAGGCCGAGGGCCTGCGAGGTCTCAAGGGCTGTCCCACCCAACTGCGCTTCCGCCAGCGCGCCTCGCCCGTACTGCTCGAGTTGGAGTTGCTCCCCGTGGGCCGCGCGCACCCGGAGTGCCTGCCCCCCCACCGCCAGCCGCCCTGCCCTCGCTGCCATCGTCATGGCCTCACCCTGCCCAAGCCCCTGGTGCTGGATGGCGCCACCCTCCCCCACCACCTGGACGTCTTCCGGCTGGAGGACTTCTCCACCGTCGTCGTCTGCACCGAGCGCTTCGCCGAGGCCTGCCAGCGCCTGGGCTTGGATGGCGTCGCCTTCCACCCGCTGCCCACGCGCTGACGTCCCCACCGGGCATCCGTTCGGCGGGTTCAGTAGGTCAGGCCGTGCTTCGCCGCCTTCTCCTTCACGCCCTTCATCACGTTCGCGTCGAAGGAGTCCTCCTTCTCCGCCACGTTCTTCGCCCTCCAGGCGTCACGCTCCGCCGCCAGCTTCGTCGCCTTCTCCTCCAGCGCCTTCCGCTCGTCGGCGAGCTGCTTCACCTTCGCCTCCCGTGCCTTCGCGTCCAGCCCCGCCAGTTCCTGCGGCAGCTCCTCGTCCTTGAGGCCCGCCAGCGCCTCGGGCTGCGCCACCACGTCCACCGCCCCACCCACCGCCGCCGGCGCGCTGCTCACCGCGGCCGCCGCCGCCGCCGGCTTCCCCGCGCTGCGCGTCGTCTTCAGGAACTGCATGCGGTCCGCCGCCGCCTCCGGCGCCATCGCCGCCATCTGCTCGGCCCGCGCCCGGTTCTCCACCTGCGCTTCCTTCTTCCCCGCGTACATCGTCTTGCGAGCGATCTCCGCGTTCACCTTCGCCAGCTCCGCGTCATACGGCGTCGCCACCGCCACCATGCCGCCCGACTGCTCCAGCGACTCGTACCGTCCGTCCGTCATCTTCGCCGCCAGCTTCCAGTGCTTCTCCGTCTCCGCGTCCCCACCGCAGCGCACCGTGTTCACCACGATGTGCTTCTCCGCCGCCCGCTTCGCCCAGTGGTTGAAGTTCCAGTCGTCGTTGCGCTGCGCCGGCGGCGCGTCCCCCACCAGGAAGATGAGCTTCATCGTCTCCCGGCTCGCGTCCCACGAGAGCTTCGACACCGCCTCGCCCAGCCCCCGCCCCACGTGCTCCGGCGTGTCCCCGCCCCCGTTCGCCTCCAGCTTCCGCAGGTGCGTGAAGATGCCGTCCAGGTCCTCCGTGAGGTCGTACCGCTTCGTCACGTACTCGTCCCCCACGTCCCGGTACGCCACCA
This sequence comes from Archangium sp., assembly GCF_036388035.1. Classification (GTDB taxonomy): domain Bacteria; phylum Myxococcota; class Myxococcia; order Myxococcales; family Myxococcaceae; genus Archangium. Next base: position 209 of record NZ_DASVSO010000447.1, on the reverse strand, counting down.
GCCCCACCCGCACCTGCGGCGTCGGCTTGCCCTGGGCGATCCGCGACGCGATGGAGAAGATCTTCTGCTTCGCCCCCTCGATGAGCCCTCCCATCGAGCCCGTCGTGTCCAGCACGAACACCACGTCGATCCTCGGTCGCGCCTGCTGCTGCTGGGAGGTCTGCTGGGGCTGCGGCTGCACCGGCACCGGCGCGCCCTGGGACGGGGCG
>NZ_DASVSO010000446.1:0-5405 GCF_036388035.1 Archangium sp. | reverse complement strand
CGGAGGCCCCTCGCGTGAGCTGGCTCAACTACCACCACCTCCTCTACTTCTGGACCGTCGCCCGCGCTGGCTCCATCGCCAAGGCCAGCCAGGAGCTCCGCCTCGCCCAGCCCACCATCAGCGCCCAGCTCAAGCTCCTCGAGGAGTCGCTCGGCCACAAGCTCTTCGAGCGACAGGGCCGCCGCCTCGTCCTCACCGACGTCGGCCGCACCGTCCTCCGCTACGCCGAGGACATCTTCCGCCTCGGAAACGAGCTGAGGAACGTCGTCAACGGCCTCCCCTCCGGCCAGCAGCTCCGCCTCGCCATCGGCGTCACCGACGTCATCCCCAAGCTCGTCGCCGAGCGTCTCATCCAGCCCGCCTTCGACACCTCCCCCGACATCCGCATCACCTGTCGCGAAGGTCCCCTCCCCCAGCTCCTCGCCTCCCTCGCCCTCCACGAACTCGATGTCGTCCTCGCCGACGCCCCCTCCTCCGAGCCCGTCAGCATCCGCTCCTTCAACCACCTGCTCGGCAAGTGTGGCGTCTCCTTCTTCGCCGCTCCCAAGCTGGCCCACCTCGGCCGGGGTTTCCCGCGCTCGCTCGATGGCGCCCCCGTCCTCCTCCCCTCCGAGACCTCTTCCGTCCGCCGCTCGTTGGAGATCTGGTTCGACGCCCAGCGCGTCCACCCGCTCATCGTCGGTGACTTCGATGACAGCGCCCTGTTGAAGGCCTTCGGCCACCGGGGTCACGGCGTCTTCGCCGCTCCCTCCATCATCGAGGACGAGGTCTGCCGCCAGTTCGCCGTCTCCGTCGTCGGGCGCACCGAGGACATCGAGACGTGCTTCTACGCCATCTCCGTCGAGCGGCGGCTCCGCCATCCCGCGGTCGTGGCCATCGCCGAGACCGCTCGCTCCCTGTTGTTCAGCTAGAGAGCGGCGACGAGACGGCTCAAGGGGCCCGGTGGACTTCCCGGCCCGCCACCACCGTGGCCACCACCGTCGCGTCCACCAGGGCCTTCGCCTCGTCCGACACCGGGTCCACCGACAGCACCGTGAAGTCCGCGTCCAGCCCCTCCGCCAGCCTCCCCCGCCGCTCCTCCGCGAACGACGCCCACGCCGGTCCCACCGTGAAGCCCTCCAGCGCCTCCTGCCCCGTCAGTCGCTCTCGAGGCAGCCAGCCCCCCTCGGGCTTCCCCGCCGCGTCCTGACGCGTCCTCGCCGCGTACAGCCCCGCCAGCGCGTCCGGGTTCTCGATGGGGAAGTCGCTCCCCAGCGCCAGCACCGCCCCCGCCTCCTTCAGGCTCCTCCACGCGTACGCGCCCTTCAGCCGCTCCGCCCCCAGTCGCGCCTCCGCCCACCCCATGTCGCTCGTCGCGTGCGTCGGCTGCACGCTCGCCACCAGCCCCGCCTCTCCCAGCTTCTGGATGTCCTCGGGCCGCAAAATCTGGGCGTGCTCCACCCGGTGCCGCAGCGCCTTCGTCCCCGTCGCCGCCGACGCTCGAATCAGCGTGTCCACCACCAATGTGTTCGCCCGGTCTCCAATCGCGTGGATGCACACCTGGAAGCCTCGCTGCATGAAGGCCAGTGCCCTCGCCTCCAGCTCCTCCGGCTCCATCAGCAGCAGCCCCGTCTCCCCCGGCGCGTCGCTGTAGGACTCGTGCAGCGCCGCCCCTCGCGAGCCCAGCGCCCCGTCCAGCAGGAACTTCACCGACTTCATCTCCAGCATCCGCCCGCCGTACGTCCCCAGCTCCAGGTACGTGCGCCGCTCCTCCCCCTGCCCGTCCGCCATCGCGTACACCCGCACCGGCAGCCGCCCCGCCATGTCCCACGCCTGCAGCAGCCGGAACGTGCGCAGGTCCATCCCCGCGTCGTGCACCCCCGTCAGCCCCTCCCGCGCGCAGCGCTCCAGCGCCGCCGAGAGCCGCGCCGCCAACTGCTCGTCCGTCGGCGGTGACACCCCCCGCGTCACCAGGTCCATCGCGTTGTCCACCAGCACGCCCGTCGGCTCGCCCTTCGCGTCCTTCAGGATGCGGCCTCCCGCCGGGTCCGGCGTCTCCCGGGTGATTCCCGCGCGCCGCAGCGCCTCGCCGTTCACCCACGCCGCGTGGTGGTCCACCCGCGTCAGGTACACCGGCGTCCTCGGGAAGCGCGCGTCCAGCTCGGCCCGCCCGGGGAAGCTCTTGCCCGGCCACCCGTTCTGGTCCCACCCCTTTCCGATCAGCCAGTCCCCCTGGAAGCTCGTGGACGGGGCCTCCACCAGGCGCCGCACCACCTCGTCCACCGAGCCCGCCCCCTCCAGCCTCGCCACCGTCAGGCTCCGCCCGAGTCCCGCGAGGTGCGCGTGCGCGTCCACCAGTCCGGGCACCACCACCGCGTCGCCGAAGTCCACCACCCGCGCGCCCGCGCCCGCCGCCGCGAGCACCTCGGCCTTCGTCCCCACCGTCAGCACCCGACCCTGGCGCACCGCCAGCGCCTCGGCCTCCGGCCTCCCCGCGTCCAGCGTGCGGATCCGCCGTGCCACGTAGACTGTCGTCTCCACTCGCGCTCCCTCGGGCGCCCTGCGGGCGCACCCCGCCCCCAGCGCCAGCAGCAGCGTCCCCAGAAGGAGCGCCCGTGCCGCACCGCGGGCCCATGTTTCGTGAAGGTGTTGGGATGAACGTCCCCGCATCGACGGGCGCCACTGTGCGCCAGCCCCTCTCGGCTGTCACGGGGACTGTGGGGAGGTGACGTGGGAGGAAGGGGCGGCGGTTACTCGCTCGGCGGCGTCCCCGAGTCCGGCTCCGTCAGCGGGCCCCCAGACCCCGGTGGCTCCGCCGGCACGTTCTGGATCTCCTCGCGCTGCCCCGGGTCATCCAGGGGCTCCCGGTTCTCCGTCCCCGGCGGCTGGGTCGTCCGGCAGGCCAGGAAGCCAACGAGTACTCCCACCACGATGAGCAGGGCACGGCGCATGGGAACTCCTCCGTCCAAAGAGCCCCCACCGTAGGGAGCCCCTCCCCCCGCCGCAACGCGCATCCGCTCCGCTCCGTCCGCCACCGGATGCAGTCGCCCGCGCGGCTCAGGACAGGACGGTCCGCTCCGGGAGGTGGAAGCGCTGGCCGTCGACCAGCGCGTGTTGCACCAGGCCCGAGACCGCCAGCCGGTTATCCCGCGTGCGCACCACCCGCGCGCGCGTCGCGTCATAGACAATCACCCACCCCTGCCCTAGCACCTCGAGCGTCCCGTCCGGCTTCACCCACGCCGCCGTCCCCTCGTCGATGCCCAGGCCCAGCAGCTCCGGGTGCTCCAGCACCAGGCTCTCCAGCCGCCCCTGCCGCTTCCTCGCCATGAAGTGCGAGTCCACGATCGTCCCCGGCAGCAGCCCGATGCCTCGCGTGGTGACGATGTTCGAGGCGCGCAGCACCGTCTCATCGCCCTCGCCCACGAACATCACCTCGCTCTGGCAGGCCGCTCCCGCGCTCGTCCCCGCCACCACGCCGCCCCGCGCCATCAGCTCCCGGATGGCCTCCAGCAGCGGCGTGTCCACCATCCGCTGCGAGATGCGGTTCTGGTCCCCGCCCCCGAAGAAGACACCGCCCGCGCGCCGCACCGCCTCCACCACCTCGGGCTTCAGCGCGTCCCGGCGCTCGTCGACGTGCACCACCTGGACATGCTTCGCCCCGGCCGCCACGAGCTGCGCCTTGAGCTCCTCGCCCGTGGGGCGGCTCTTCTCGCTCGCCAGGGGGAACACCACCACCGGCTTCTCGCCGCCTCCGGCCAGCTCCACGAACTGGCTCAGCACCTCCGGTGGCTTGTAGCCCCCGCCCAGCAGCAGCAGGTGCCCGCATCGCACGGAAGTCCGTGCCTCCACGGGCGGCACCTCGGCGAGCAGATTCCGGGAGAGGGTCTCATCACGCCAGGGCCGGGCCTCGGCGAGCAGGGGAGCGGGAGTCAGTGGAGTGGGGGGCACGAAGCGGTCCGCGAGACTCGGCCCCGAGGGCTTGGGCCGGCCGGTGTGTGTAGCACAGGAGACCCTCGGCCCCCGAAGCCGTGCACGGCAGGACGGATGCCCTCCAGGCCGGGCGACACGGTGGGTTCTGGTGGCTACTGGTTGGGACCGGTTCACAGCGGTGGGGTTCGCGATGCGTGGGGGATTCGGACGGTTGGCCGTCGTGGCGCTCGCGCTGGGCATGCTGCTCCTCGGCCAGGCAGCCGGACGTGCGGACTCTCCGTCCCCTCCCATCGTCTCCCGCTGCGTCCTCGACGGCATGGTGGATGCCGGCTCCAGCGCCTACCTCGTGGACTGTGTCCGGCGCGCGCAGGAGGCCGGTCATCACGCGCTCCTCCTCCGGCTCGACACTCCCGGCGGAGAGCTCGAGTCCACTCGCAATATCGTCCGGGCCTTCCTCGGTGCCCGCGTCCCCGTGCTGGTGTGGGTGGGTCCTTCCGGCGCCCGAGCCGGCAGTGCCGGGGTCTTCATCACCCTCGCCTCCCATCTGGCCGGCATGGCCCCCGGCACCAACATCGGCGCGGCCCACCCCGTCGTCGGGCTCACCGGGCAGGACCCGGAAGAGGCCGGCGGCAAGGAGATGGCCCGGAAGATCGAGAACGACGCCGTCGCCTTCGTCGAGTCCATCGCCAGGCAGCGCGGTCGCAACGTCGAGTGGGCCATCAGCGCCGTCCGCCAGAGCGCGAGCGTCCCCGCCGAGAAGGCGCTCGAGCTGCACGTCATCGAGCACGTCGCGCCCACCCAGGAGGCCTTCCTCGAATGGGCCCACGGCCGCACCGTCACCGTCTCGGACACGTCCGTCACGCTGCGCACCGCCAACGCCCAGCTCGTCGAGCTGGCGCCCTCCCTCTCGCAGCGCGTCCTCCACGCCCTCGCCCAGCCGGCCGTCGTCTACATCCTCTTCCTCCTCGCCGGCCTCTGCATCGCGGTGGAGCTCGCCCACCCCGGGCTGTTCGCCCCCGGCATCGCCGGCGTGGTGTGCCTGGTGCTCGCCCTGCTCGCCTCCTCGGCGCTGCCCGTGCGCCTCGGGGCCCTCGTCCTCCTGCTGCTCGGCGTGGCGCTGCTCGTGGCCGAGCTCTTCGTCACCAGCGGCCTGCTCGGCGCCGCGGGCACGGTGCTGCTGGTGCTCGGCGGCGTGTTCCTCGTGGACCGCTTCGATGCGGACTGGTTCGTCGACAAGCCCTTGCACGTGCCCCTGCGCACGGTGCTCCCCACCGCCCTCTTCGTCGCCGGGGCCGCCGTCTTCCTCGCCTTCCGCGCCGCCCAGACGCGCCGCATGCCCCAGCTCGCCGGAGACGTGGGCCTCGTGGGCGAGGTGGGCCAGGTGCTCGAGGCCGTCTCGCCCTCCGGGGGCGCGGTGTTCGTCCACGGCGAGCGCTGGGCCGCCGTCTCCTCCTCTCCCCTTCCCTCCGGCGCCCGCGTGGTGGTGCGCCGGGTGG
>NZ_DASVSO010000445.1:0-21850 GCF_036388035.1 Archangium sp. | reverse complement strand
GTCGAAGCGTCCCTCGGCGACCTCCTCGGCGAGCCGGCGCAGCTCCTCCTCGACGGGAGAGCCCAGCGGCTCCTCGCGGGCGAGCGCCTCGGCCATGGCCTGCACGGCGGCCACCTTCGCCGCGGCGGCCGCGTTGGCCGGGCGCGACTTGCGGGCGGGCAGCGGCAGGAGGAAGCCCAGCGCGAGGAAGGCGAGCGCCGCGAGCAGGGCCCCGGCCGGGCGCCGCCACGGCACCGGGGGCGGCGTCACCGCGCGGGCGTACTGGTTGGCGGACAGCTCCCACTCGCCCACGGGCCGCTCCAGGCGGGTGAGCAGCAGCCCGCCCGCGCCGGCCGAGCGGTCCGCCAGCACCGCCGCCTGCGTGAGGGAGACGTGACGGGCACGGGCCCGGACAAACCACCAGGCGCCCGCGGCGAGCAGCGGCACCGGCAGCAGCCAGGGGGCGAGCTCCCGCGACAACAGCCGCGCCAGCACGCAGCCGGTGGCGGCGGCCCACACGGGGGCCACACCGGCCTCGGCCCAGACGACGGCATTGAGGCGCCGCTGCACGCGCCGGACAGGCGCGAGGATGAGGGCCTGCAGACGGCGTTCGTCGCTGGCGGGCATGGGTGCCTCCGAGTCTCGGCCAGTCGGAGGGCTCTCCACAAGCCGGAGAGCCATCTGCGGCACGAAGGGAGGCGGGAGCGGCGCCTACTCCAGGGAGAAGGCGAAGAGCTTGCGGCCCGGCGTCGCGCCGAAGCGCTCGTAGCCGTTGCCCCAGTACACGGTGCCGTTCACCACGGCGGCTCCGGAGTTGACCCCGCCGCCGGAGGCGAAGTCCCAGAGGATGTCCCCCGTCCGCGCGTCCATGGCGTACATGTGGCCCTGCGCGTCCATCGAGCCGGCGTAGACGACGCCGTTGGCCACCGTCACCGCCCCCGAGGCCTTGGAGTGCTTCGGGTCGCCCGTCTGCCAGACAATCTCCCCGGTCTCCGCGTCCAGCGCGCTCCAGGAGCCCCAGAAAATCTCCTCACCCGACACGAGGGTGTGGGACTGGCGGGCGCCGTTGGTGTTGGCCACGTAGATGCGCTTGCCGTCGGTGGCCGAGCCCCACATCATCCCGCCCGTCGCGCCACCGGGGCCCACCTGCTGGCTCCAGACGGTCGCCCCGGTGTCCGGGTCCAGCGCCCAGAAGATGCCGCTCTTCTGCCCGGCCCCGAGCAGCTCGCGCCGCCCGCCCTTGCCCTCGACGGTGAAGAGCATGGCGCCCTGGCCGAAGTCGAAGTCCTCGCCCTGGGGATCCGGGCACCAGCCCACGTGGATCATGCAGGCATACGTCCAGGCGTCGAAGCCCGCCAGGCGCCGCCCCCACTTGACGGCGCCCGTGCCCAGGTCCAGCGACACGAACGCGTCGATGTAGTTCTCGGGGGCCATGCAGCCATCGGCCTCCTCGATGGAGGAGGCCAGCACGCACTGGGTCACCTCCTCGGGCACCTCGTAGTTGTTGCCGGTGGTGACGTAGAGGCTGTTGCGCTTCGTATCCACCACCAGGGTGTTGCTCCACACGGCGCCCCCGCTGTAGCCCTCGGGCACCATGTACGTCTGCCACAGCAGCTCGCCCGTCTCGAGGTCCAGGGACACCACGCTGCCGCGGAAGGTGCAGCAGACGTAGCCGGGGATGGTGGCGTAGCCCTCCTCGGAGGAGGAGACGCCCACGTAGACGCGGCCCTCGTGGACGATGGGCGACTGGGTGATGATGGCCGCCGGGTGCGGGTCCACCTGCGTCTTCCAGAGCAGCGCGCCGGTGTTCTTGTCCACCGCCAGGACCAGGCCGTCGTTGAGCGCGCCGAGGACGAGCCGCTCGCCCACCACCGCCGGCGTCACGCGCGAGACGGAGCCGGGCACCCCCGTGTACTCGGAGATGCTGCGGGACCACACCACCTGGCCCGTGCGCTCATCCAGCTTCCACAGGCGGCCACCCCAGTCGGGCACGTAGACGGCGCCGGAGGCCACCGCCGGAGTGGCCGAGATGTCGCCCGCGGCCGCGAAGACCCACTTCGTCTTCAGGTCCCCCACGTTGCCCGGGCGCAGCGTGTGCTCCGCGTCCTGGGAGCGCGTGTTGTGCAGGTTGTGCCCCGCCGCCGTCCACTGCGCCTTCTTCGGACTGTCCGCGAGGGCCGGCGTCAGTGCGACGAAGCCCAGCACCAGCGACATCCCAATCCGAAAATGGCTCAGCGACATGCCGTCCCCTCCAAGCGCTTTATTCCGCTAAATCGAGAAAATGAGTTTGTGGGAATCCCACTTGAATTGCAACCTTTCAATCGGGCAAGAATGCCGGTTTTTGTTTTTGTACCGACAGCAAATTTTTTTACGCCCTCTGTCGACCGCGCGCGAGGGGGCGAGAGGGGCGGGCGCGTCAGGTTTTCCCTCGGGCGCCGTCCCTTCTTCCCGAGCGGTTCGAGGGACACCTCGGGCGCTCCCTGAGGCCCGTTCCGCCCGGGGCGGCGGCGGTCTGCAAAACCGTCTGGTGCCGGGTTCGACTCCCGGACAGGCCTGCATCTGTTCAGAAACGCACAGGCCCCGACACCTGGAGGGTGATGGGGCCTGCGCGCGTTTTCCACGGCTGAGCGCGACGTCGCTACGGCTGGGGGGAGGGCTGCTGGAGCGGTCCGCCCTGGCCGCCGCTGGCGCCCTGGCCGCTGCTCGTCACGTCCACGCGCAGCGCCGTCGGCTCACCGCCCACGTCCTGGTACGAGGCGCGCACCTGGCTGCCCTCGGGGATGTCCGCCACCGAGCCCTGCTGCCCGTTCACCAGCACCTGCGTCTGCTCGTTGAGCTGCAGGCGGATCTGCGGCTGTCCCGGAGCGCCCGCGCTGCTGAGCAACAGCTCCTCCGAGCTCGCGCTCACCACCCGGCCCGTCACCAACTGCTGTGGCTGCTGCGGGGGCTGGGCCTGCGCCGCCTGCTGCTGGCCCTGCGCCGCCTGCTGCTGCTGCTGGGCGGCCTGCTGCTGGGCCTGCGCCATCTGCTGCTGCTGCTGGCGCTGCGCCTCGAGCGCCTGCTGCTGGGACTGCTGCACTTCCGTCTGGGCCGTCTGCGCCTGATTGCTGGCCTGCTGCTGGGCGCGCTGGGCCTCCTGGAACTCCTGCTGGGCCTTGGCCTCGGCCTCCTGGAGATTCTTGCGGGCCTCCTCGACGTCCTGGCGCGCGCCGGCCACCTGCTCCTGCTCATCGCTCGCCTTCGCCTGGGCCTCCCGGGCCTGCTCCAGCGCCTGCTCGGAGCGCTCCTGCGCCGCATTCACCTGGGCGCGCGCATCCCCCTGGACGTCCTGGTTCTGCTGCTGTCCCTGCTGCTTGCAACCGGCGGTGACTAGCAACGCGGCCACCCCGGCGGACAACCACCACGAGCCCCTCTTCATCGTTCTCTCCTGTCGAATGCGTGACAGGAAGAAGATGGAGCGCGCCCGCGAGACGCCAACCCATCCCGCCTTTGCTGAGCCCTCGCCCGCCCTGTCAACTCCGTCAGGGCGAGCGTCACACCCCGGCTGGGGCGAGTGACACAAGAAAATTTCCGCGTCACCGGAAAAAAGCCCCCATCATACACCGTTTCGCGTTCGATGGGCGACGTTGACTGTACGCCCCGTCCCCACAGACGATCAGCATCCAACGGCAGCCCTGTCACAGGGGGGGCCGCTCCATCCGTATTACAGAGGTGAAGAGCGAATGACGCTGAAACAGGCGTTGCTTTCGGGGTGCGCACTCGCGCTCCTTTCCATCGAGGCTCGGGCGCAGGATCAGGCCCCCGCGGCGCAGCAGCCGGCCGCCGTGCCTCAAGTGCCCAACCCCACCAACCCGGTCGCGATGACGCCGCCCCCGAGCACGGGCCGGACCATCACCGGCAAGGTGCTGGACGCGCTGACGAATGACGGGCTGCCGCTCACGCGCGTCATCATCAAGGGCACCACCAAGGGCACGGAGACGGAGCTGGACGGCACCTTCAGCCTCGAGGTCCCCAAGGGCCCGGTGACGCTGCTCTTCTCCAGCCAGGACCACAAGGATCGCGAGGTCACCGTCGGCTCCAACCGCGACACGGTGACGGTGGCGCTGGACGCCACCTTCGTCGAGGAGATGGTGGTGGTGGGCCGCGCCAGCGAGCTGGCCCGCAAGCACCTGACCAACTCGGTGGCGTCCGTGAACGCCGAGGAGCTCAACCGCGCGCCCGCCTCCACGGTGGACCAGGCGCTGCAGGGCAAGGTCGCCGGCGCCAACATCCAGAGCAACTCGGGCGCTCCGGGTGGCGGCATCCAGCTGAAGATGCGCGGTGTCTCCACCATCAACGGCTCGTCCGCGCCGCTGTACGTCGTCGACGGCGTCATCATCAGCGACGTGGCCATCGCCTCGGGCGTCTACCAGGTCACCGAGTCGGTGCGGGGCTCCAACCCCTCGGCCACCCAGGACAACCAGGTCAACCGCATCGCGGACCTCAACCCCAACGACATCGAGAGCATCGAGGTCCTCAAGGGCGCCTCCGCCGCGGCCATCTACGGCTCCAAGGCCAGCAACGGTGTGGTCATCATCACCACCAAGAAGGGCAAGGCCGGCAGCGGCCCCCGCGTGGACATCACCCAGCGCCTGGGCATGTACTCGCTCTCCAACAAGGTGGGGGCTCGCAAGTTCGAGACCTACGAGGAGGCCGAGGAGCGCTACGGCGCGGAGCTCGCCTCCAAGTACTACCAGCCGGGCCGCGTCTTCGATCAGGAGGAGATGCTGGCGGGCCGCAAGGACCTGTCCTACGAGACGCTCGCCAGCGTGAGCGGCATGGCCGGCGACACCCGCTACTTCGCCTCCGCCATGGTGAAGGACGACGCGGGCATCATCCAGAACACCGGCTACGAGAAGCAGTCCTTCCGCCTCAACCTCGGGCAGAAGGTCGGTGAGTCCGTCGAGGTGAACGCCTCCGCCAACCTCATCCACACCAACGCCCGGCGCGGCCTCACCAACAACGACAACACCAACATCACCTACTACCAGGTGCTCAACGCCACGCCGGACTTCATGGACCTGCGGGCCAACAGCGACGGCACCTTCCCCAGCAACCCCTTCGTCGACAGCACCGCCAACCCGCTGCAGACCGCGGCGCTCATGCGCAACGACGAGGACGTCTGGCGCCTGATGGGCTCGGCCGACGCGGTGTGGAACGCGTACAAGAGCGACACCCAGACCATCAAGGTGCTCGCCAACCTCGGCGTGGACCGCTTCCAGCAGAAGAACGACGTGGTGCTGCCGGGCGCGCTCAGCTTCGAGACGGTGCTCGACAAGCTGCCCGGCACCTCGCTCTTCGCCACCTCCGAGGTGCTCAACCTCAACTCCGGCGTCAACCTGGTGCACTCCTACCGGCCCGCGAGCGGCGCCCTGAGCGCCACCACCTCCGCCGGCTTCCAGTACGAGCAGCGCAACATCGACTCGCTCTACGTCAAGAGCGCCGGGCAGATCGCCGATCAGCCCAACGTGAGCTCGGGCACGCAGGTGGGCGTGCGCCAGAACCGCCAGCTCGTGCGTGACCGCGGCTTCTACGTGCAGGAGGAGGCCATCCTCCTGGACGAGCGCCTCACCCTGGTGGGCGCGGTGCGCGGCGAGCAGAGCAGCAACAACGGTGACGCCAACGCGGTCTTCTTCTACCCCAAGCTGGCCTCCGCCTACCGCCTGCCCTCATTCCACCCCGCGGTGAACGAGTTCAAGGTGCGTCTGGCCTACGGCGAGACGGGCAACCAGCCCCTCTACGGCATGAAGTTCACCGCCCTGGGCGCCAACAACAACATCGAGGGCAAGGCCGGCATCATCGGCACCGGCGTCGCGGGCGACAAGAACATCCGCCCCGAGCGTCAGCAGGAGGTCGAGGCCGGCGTGGACGCGCTCCTCTTCGACGGCAACGCCGTGGTGGAGCTCTCCGTCTACCAGCGCACCATCTCCGACCTGCTCCTGCAGCGCACCCTGCCCGGCTCCACCGGCTACACGCTCCAGTACGTCAACGGCGGCGAGCTGCGCAACCGCGGCGTGGAGGCGATGGTCCAGGTCACCCCCGTGCGCAAGGGTGACTTCGAGTGGGTGTCCAACACCACCTTCACCGTCAACCGCAGCCTCATCACGGATCTGCCCGTGCCCGCCTTCGACACCGGCGGCTTCGGCACCAGCCTGGGCGCCTTCCGCATCCAGAAGGGCGCCAGCGCCACGCAGATCGTCGGCAACACGCCGGACGGGGTGAAGAAGATTGGCGACACCGAGCCGGACTTCCGCATGGGCTTCGCCAACACGCTCAAGTACCGGGACGTCAGCCTGTCCTTCCTGCTCGACTGGCAGCAGGGCAGCGACATCGTCAACCTGACGCGCTTCCTGTACGACTACAACAAGAACTCGGTGGACTACGAGCAGAACGGCGCCAAGCGCCAGAAGGACTGGGAGACCAACGCCGCCGTGTACCTGGAGGACGGCTCGTTCCTCAAGGTGCGTGAGGTGACGTTCACCTACAACCTCCCGCAGTCCTTCGTGTCCAGCCTGCCCATGGTGAAGACGGCCCGCCTCAACATCAGCGGCCGCAACCTGCTGACCTTCACCAACTACTCGGGTCTGGACCCCGAGGTGAGCAACTTCGGCAACCAGGCGATCGCTCGCAACATCGACGTGTCCCCCTTCCCGCCCAGCCGCAGCTTCTGGACGTCTCTGGACGTGGGGTTCTAGGACCATGAGGATCCGCAACATGAAGAACATGAAGAAGGTGGTCCTGGCGCTGTGCGCCACGGTGGGGCTCGGCGGGTGCGGTGACCTGACGGTCCCCGACCTCAACAACCCGAGCGTCGAGTCGTTCGAGCAGACCCCGAGCCGCACGGCCGTCCTCGACGCGAGCACCGGCCTGCTCATCGGTCACCGCGGCGGCACCGCCACCCAGAACGGGTACGTGTCGCTGATGGGCGTGCTCGGCCGCGAGTCCTACGTGCTGGACTCGGCCGACCCCCGCTACATCGGCGAGATGCTGCAGGGGCCCGGGCTCAACGCGGGCAGCCCCGCGTTCGGCGGCAACTTCTGGAACGGCCCCTACATCAACATCCGCAACGCCAACACGCTGCTCAACGCGTTGGACAAGGTGACGGGTGTGAGCGAGGCCGAGAAGGAGGCCATCCGGGGCTACGCCAAGACGATCCAGGCGCTCGACTTCCTCGTCATCATCAACACCCGTGACGAGAACGGGGCGGCCATCGACGTGAACCGCGCGCTCGACGGCGCGCTGGCTCCCATCGTGGGCAAGCCGGAAGTGATGGCCCACATCGCCAGGCTGCTCGACGAGGCCAAGGCGCACCTGGAGGCCGGCGGGGACAACTTCCCGTTCCAGCTCAGCAGCGGCTTCGTCGAGTTCGACGCCACCGCCACCAAGAAGCCGCCCATGACCGTCAAGACCTTCATCAAGGTCAATCGCGCGGTGAAGGCCCGGGTGGACGTGTACCGCAAGGACTACAGCCAGGCGCTCATCGACCTGGGCGAGTCCTTCATCGACACCACCAGGTCGCTCGACCGGGGCGTGTACCACGTCTACAGCACCGGCTCCGGTGACGTGAAGAACGAGCTGAACGACCCCAACATCTTCGCCAACAAGGCCCTGGTGGAGGACGCGGAGAAGCAGGCCGGCTCCGACACCGTCCTGGACGAGCGGGTGATCCGCAAGCTGAAGACGACGACGAAGAAGGGCGATCTGCCGGGCTCCAAGAAGGAGTTCAACCTCATCTTCGCCCAGTACGACACCGAGGCGCAGAACGCGCCCCTGGCCATCATCCGCAACGAGGAGCTCATCCTCCTGCGGGCCGAGGCCCACATGGGCCTGGGCCGTCCGCAGGACGCCCTGAACGACCTGAACGTCATCCGGACCACCGCGGGCAAGCTGGCCAAGCTGCCGGAGGCGCTGGAGGGCAAGCTCTTCGAGGACGAGCTGCTCAAGCAGCGCCGCTACTCGCTGATGTTCGAGGGCGGGCACCGGTGGATCGACATGCGCCGCTTCGGCCGGCTGGCCGAGCTGCGCCGGGAGGATCCGTCGGACCAGGAGTTCACCGTCCACGCGAGCTTCCCCATCCCCAAGTCGGAGCTGGACGGGCGCCAGTAGTCCTCACGTGACGGCAGGGGGGCCCCACCGAGGGCCCCTCCGCCGCACTCCGAAGCCTCCGCGGGCGGGCATCCACACGGTGCCCGCCCGTTGTCTTTGCGGGGCCCGAGATGAAGAGCGCCCCGGGCCATGGCCTCGCGAGGCCATGACACCGGGGCGGGGTCTCAACCCGGGGTGAGCACCTCGCTCACCCCGTGCCTCTCTTCAGCGCGGAGGCGTCGCGAGCTTACGGAACCGCGAAGATGAGGTCGTCGTGGTCGTCGTACGCGCCCGTGCTGCACGGGGACGCGGTGCCCTGGTAGCGGAAGTTCACGCGCACGGCCTGCAGCGCGCCCGCGGGCAGCGTGTAGGTGGCGGAGATCGTCCGCACGCCGCTGCCGCTCGGGGCGAACGAGCCGATGAGCGTCCACACGGGGCTGTTGGCATTCGCCGCGTAGTAGATGTCCGCCTTGTCCGCCGTGGAGGAGTAGGCCCACACGGTGGCGTCGATCTTCACCTGCTTGCCGGCGGCCAGGTTCGTCCCGTCCACCGTGGACACCTTGATGCGGTCGTTGGACTCGTCCGAGTGGTAGGTGCCCGAGGCGCCATCCACGCAGGTGGCGTTGATGGTGTTGGGCTTGTTCACCTCGGGGCCCAGGCCACCGCGGCCGTTGAGCAGCGTGCCGGAGTCGCAGCCGGCGCCCGCCGCGGCGCACTTGGGCGCCTTGAGCGTGGCGTCGAAGGTGGCGGTGTTGATGGTGCCACCGGTGCTGCCACCGCCCGTCGGGGGCGGGGTGTTGCCCGTGGTGGCGCCCTTGGCCACTTCACCCAGGAAGGCCACGGCGAGCTTGGAGAACTTCACCGAGTTGCTCGCGGTGCCGGCCGTCTGCGACAGGGTGTCGTTCACCGTGTGGATGTACGGGTTGGACGTGTTCATCGTCGCCTCGAAGGGCATCGAGGACGGGTAGCCCCTGGCGTTCCACGAGGCGTGGTCCGAGCAGCCGTAGCCGCAGGTGATGTTGGTGTACGTCATCCCCGGCAGGTACGTGGTGATGAGGCTGGTGACGAAGGAGTTCTGCGTGGCGTTGGTGTTGTCCGTCACCATCGCGAAGTCGTAGGTGGAGCCCTTGTAGTTGGTCATGTCCAGCTGGAGCACGCCCACCACGTTCACGGAGTTGGTCGCGTGCCAGGCGGCGATGTCCGCCGAGCCCTTCAGGCCCACCTCCTCGGCGGCATAGGCCATGAACTTCACCGTACGGGCCGGCTTGTAGCCATTGGCGATCGCCACCCGGAAGGCCTCGGTGAGCGAGGCGACGCCCGAGGCGTCGTCATCCGCGCCCGGCGCGGTGCCGGTGCTGCTGCTGGTGTTGATGGAGTCCAGGTGACCGCCGATGACCACCACCTCGTTGGGCAGGGTGGTGCCGGTGATGGTGGCGATGACGGACGGCTGCGGCGAGACGGTGCTGGCGTGGGTGAAGAAGGCCACCGAGACGTCCGTGCGCCCGTTGGCGATGGTGGTCCACTGGTTCTTCAGCCAGGTGGACGCGTCGATGCCGCCCTGGAGGTTGTAGCGGCGCGAGGTCCAGTTGGTGGACAGCGCGTTGATGGTGTTGCGGATGTTGAGCTCTTGCACCCCCGCCAGCATCGCGTTGACGGACGGGCCGTTGTTGATGTTGTAGCTGATGAGGCTCGCCAGGGACGGCGTGGCGCTGGAGCCCTCCACGGCCTTGAACGCCTCCTGCTCGGTCTCATGGGAGATGAAGCCCGCGCAGCGGTTGAGCTTGCTGTGCATGGACCCGGCCAGCTTCTCCAGGTGCGACTCCCGCACGCGCAGCGCCGCCACGCCGCCCTTCTGCAGCGCCGGAGCGGGCAGCGTCAGGCCCTGCTCCTTGAACGAGGCGCGCATGGGCTCCAGCGCGTCCGTCCCGATGGTGATCCACACCTCCTTCTCCTTCAGCGGGGCCTCCGCGAACGCGGGGGTGGCACACGCGAGCCACACGGCGACCGGACCGAACTTCCTCATGAGCTTCTCCTCGGACTGGATGCTTCTTCAGGGGGGGTTCCGTGCTCCGGGTCTCTCCCGGTTCACTGGATAGGCAGCCTTATCAGCCTACACTGGAACTTATGACACATGCTGGAAACCTGGAATGACTTTGAGTGTGGGATGAAGGACGCCAACCGGGGGGGTTCTCGCCCCCTGGTTCGTGGTAGGTCGCGGGCATGTATTCAGACGAACCGCTCTTCGTGCACCCGGGGCTGAAGGTCCGCGCGTGCGAGTGGGGCTATGGGGTCTTCACGGACCAGCCCATCCCCGAGGGGACCATCCTCGAGGAGTGCCACTACCTCAAGGTGCCGTTCCGCTCGGTGCGCAACACCACGCTGTCGGACTACGTGTTCAACATCGAGTGGGGCCCGCACGAGGAGGATCAGGGCGGCGAGTGGGTGGCGCTCGTGATGGGGTTCGGGATGATCTACAACCACTCGCAGGAGAACAACGTGTCCTACTACCGGGGCTTCCAGACCGGGAAGGGGACGCGGGACGTGTTCACCTTCTACGCCACGCGCGACATCGAGGCGGGCGAGCAGCTGTGCATCAGCTACGGCGAGAACTGGTGGAAGACGCGCGGCCAGGACATGCCCTGAGCCCCTGCCCGCTCGCTTTTCCAGGCCTCCCGCGCGTGCCATAACCGGCGCATGCGCATTGGACGTCTTGGACTCGTGGGTCTGGCCGCCCTGGTGGTGGCCGCGTGTGACAACCCGCCTCCCGTGGGGCCCCCTCCCGTGGAGCCCCCCCCGGAGCCGGCGAAGTACCGCGTGGGAGGCACGGTCACCGGCCTCGCCGGCCCCCTCACCCTCCAGCTCAACGGGCAGGAGAGCCTCTCCCGGAATGCCGACGGGCCGTTCTCCTTCGAAACACAGCTCACGGACGCGAGCGACTTCACGGTGGCGGTGACCACGCCCCCCCCGGAGCAGGACTGCTCCGTCACGGGCGGGACGGGCAAGGTGGCCGGCGCGGACGTGAGCTCGGTCAAGGTGAGCTGCGCCCCGCGCACGTACACGATTGGAGGGACGGCGGAGGGCGTGCGCGGCACGCTCGAGCTGAGCCTCGACGGGGGCGAGGTCCTCCGGGTCACCCAGGCGGGCCGCTTCACCTTCACGACGAAGCGCCCCAAGGGCGGCGCATACGCGGTGAGCGTGGCCACCCTGCCCCAGGGCCAGCGCTGCTCCCTGTCGAACGGGAGTGGGACGGTGGCCGGCAACGTGGAGGGCATCTCGGTCCGGTGCCTCGACTGGTTCGAGCTAACCAGCTTCCAGGCCGCCAGCGTGGTCATCGGCCAGAAGGACTTCACCAGCGGATTTCCGGACCAAGCGGACACCCCGGATGCGAATACCCTGAATGGTCCCTGGGGCGACCCGGTGCTCGCGGGCGGGCGGCTCTACGTCTCGGACCGGGGCTCCCACCGCATCCTGGGCTTCAACGCAGTGCCCGCGGCCAACGACGCCTCCGCGGCCTTCGTGCTCGGACAACCGAGCCTCACGAGCACCGGGGCGGGCCTCGGGCAGAACGCCCTGGAGGGCCCCAAGGGCCTGTCCAGCGATGGGACCCGGTTGGCGGTGGTGGACGCTGGAAACAACCGCGTCCTTCTCTACCCGGCTCTTCCCGCGAGCACCGGGGCCACGCCCACACGGGTTCTCGGCCAACCCGACCTCGACACCAACACCAGCACGTCGTGCGATCAGCGCTCGCTCAGCATCCCGGGAGGCGCGTTCATCGGCCACGGCAAGGTGCTCGTGGCGGACAGCGCCCACAACCGCGTCCTCGTGTGGAACACGATTCCCACCATGGATGGGGCTCCAGCGGATCTCGTCCTCGGCCAGCGCTCGTTCACCACCTGCGCCGCGAATGACACCACGGGCGACGGCGTGGGTGACGCCACCCCCTCCGCCTCCACGTTCTTCAACCCCTCGGGAGTGTGGACGGATGGAACCCGCCTGGCGGTGGTGGATGCAGCGAACAGCCGTGTGCTCATCTGGAACAGCTTCCCCACGGAGCATGGACAGGCCGCGGACCTCGTCCTGGGACAGGCCAGCTTCACCTCGCGCGCCACGGCCACCACCGCGTCCGGGCTGAGGATTCCCTCCTCCGTCACCTCCACGGGGCTGCAGCTCTTCGTGGTCGACAGCCAGAACAACCGGGTGCTGGTGTGGAACCAGTTCCCCACCGAGAGCGGCGTGGCGGCGGACCTCGTCCTCGGGCAGTCGAACTTCACCTCCGCGACCGAGACCTCGCCTCCCACCGCCAACAGCCTGCAACAGCCGAGTGGCGTGCTCCTGGCGTGGCCTCACGTGGTGGTGCCGGACGCCAACAACAACCGGCTCCTCGTCTTCAAGAGCCGTTGAGCCGCACCTGTGCTTCGCCTGCCTGGCCGTCCCCTCGGGGTGCTGGCCGGCAGGCGTGAATCGCTGGCGCCCCAGAGGGGCGCACCTCGTTCTGGAGGTGCGCTCCGGTCCGGAAGGTCGCCGACTATCCGATTTCAACCATCCGGGTATGATTCCACCCATTTGGTGGGGAAGAGAGGCTGGCGCGGGAGTCCCGATGGTCGGGATGGCTCTCGCCGAGTCCTCGCATTGCCCCTGATTCGGAACGCTTCGTAGGGGACGTCGCTGGACATGAAGAAGAACGAAGCAGGTGCCGTGAGCTGGTCACCCCAAGCCCCCGGGGCGGTGGGAGGAGTCATGGCCGGAGAGCTGGACGAGCGGACACAAGCCGCCGATGTGGAGTCTCTCTTCGGCCCGCCGGTGGAGACGCCCTCCATGAAGGCCCAGCGCCATCCCACTGGGGACGCCTCGTGGCCGACCTTCGGTGACACGGCGGTCTCGGGCAAGGGCCAGGAGATCAAGCCCGGCACGCACATCCAGCACTACGAGCTCATCCGCCAGATCGGCAGCGGCGGCATGGGCACCGTCTTCCTGGCGCGTGACGTGCGGCTCGGCCGCCGCGTGGCCATCAAGTTCCTGCACACCAAGGACGCGGACCTCACCAAGCGCTTCATCCTCGAGGCCCGTGCCACGGCGCGCTGCAGCCACGAGAACATCGTCATCATCTACGAGGTGGGCGAGTTCAGCGGCAGCCCCTTCATGGTGCTGGAGTTCCTCACCGGCCAGCCGCTGATGAAGACGATCGCCGGCCAGCGCCTGCCGGCCGCGCGCGCGGTGGAGTTGATGGTGCCGGTGGTGCGCGCGCTGGCGTGCGCCCACGAGCAGGGCATCGTCCACCGCGACCTCAAGCCCGAGAACATCGTCGTGACGGAGTCGGGCACCATCAAGGTGCTCGACTTCGGCATCGCCAAGGTGCTCCAGGGGGATGAGCAGGAGGCGCCCTCGCCCGACGGTCAGCCCCACCTGCCCGCCGTCGCCGACCTCGGGGACGACGTCTCCAACCTCACCCGCCGCGGCTCCATCATGGGGACCATGGCGTACATGTCCCCGGAGCAGTGGGGCATCGGCGTGCCCATCGACCACCGCACGGACATCTGGGCCGTGGGCATCATGCTGTTCCGAATGATCGCCGGAAAGCACCCGTTGGATCCGCTGCGCGGCCCGCAGCTCATGGTCACGGCGATGCTCGACGAGCCCATGCCGCGCCTGCGCGACGTGGTGCCGGACGTGCCGCCGGAGCTGGCCGCCGTCGTCGACCGCTGCCTGCTCAAGCGCAAGGACGAGCGGTTCCCGGACGCGACCTCGCTGCTGCGCGCGCTGGAGCCCTTCCTGCCCGGGCGCTACACGCGCGAGCTGCGCATCGACGAGAGCCCCTACGCCGGCCTCAGCTCCTTCCAGGAGGCGGACGCGGACCGCTTCTTCGGCCGCTCGCGCGAGATCGCCGCCCTCGTCAACCGCATCAGTGACCGGCCGTTGATCGGCGTGGTGGGCCCCTCCGGCACGGGCAAGTCCTCGTTCGTGCGCGCCGGCCTGGTGCCGGTGCTCAAGCGCTCCGGGACAGCCTGGGAGGCGCTCGTCATCCGCCCCGGCCGCAACCCGCTGGCGGCCCTGGCGAGCATCGTCGCGCCGCTGATGAGCTCCTCGACCACCATCGAGCAGGACATCCAGGAGCAGCAGAAGCTCGTCGAGCGCCTGTACGCCGAGCCCGGCTACGTGGGCAGCGTGCTGCGCAACCGCGCCCGGCGCGAGCGCCGCAAGATCCTGCTCTTCATCGACCAGTTCGAGGAGCTCTACACCCTGGTGCCGGACGCCCAGGAGCGCATGGCCTTCACCGCGTGCCTCTCGGGCATCGCGGACGATGCCACCGCCCCCATCCGCGTCGTGCTCTCCATCCGCTCCGACTTCCTGGACCGGGTGCCCGAGGACGAGCGCTTCATGTCCGAGCTGAGCCAGGGCCTCTACTTCCTCACCCCACCTAACCGCGAGGGCCTGCGCGACGCGCTGGTGCAGCCGGCGGAGATGGCCGGCTACCGCTTCGAGAATCCGGCGGTGGTCGACAACATGCTGGAGCACCTGGAGGCCACGCAGGGCGCGCTGCCGCTGCTCCAGTTCGCCGCCACCCAGCTCTGGGAGCTGAGGGACTCCGCGAACAAGGTGCTCACCGAGAGCGCCTACCAGTCGATTGGCGGCATCGCCGGTGCGCTCGCCAGCCACGCCGACAGCGTGATCGCCGGGATGACGACCCCGGAGCGCACGCTGGTGCGGGCGCTCTTCCTGCGGCTCGTCACGCCCGAGCGCACGCGCGCCATCGTCTCCGTGGACGAGCTGCGCGAGCTGACGAAGGACACCGGGGAGACGCAGCGCCTCATCGACCACCTCGTCCAGGCACGTCTGCTCGTCGTCCAGACGGGAGGCGGCGCCTCGGGCGCGACGGTGGAAATCGTCCACGAGTCGCTGCTGCACAGCTGGCCCACGCTGCGCCGCTGGCTGGAGGAAGGCCAGGAGGACGCGGGCTTCCTGGAGCAGCTGCGCAACGCGGCCCGGCAGTGGCAGGCGAAGAACTTCGACAACAACCTGCTGTGGCGCGGCGAGATGGTGGAGGAGGCGCAGCGCTTCCAGCGCCGCTACCGCGGTGAGCTGCCGCAGGTGCAGGCCGACTTCCTCGAGGCCGTCTTCTCGCAGGCGAAGAAGGGCAAGCGGCTGCGTCAGGCGCTGCTCATCGGCTCCACAGTGTTCCTGGGACTGCTGGTCATCGCGGCCGTGGTCGCCCTCGTCGTCATCAGCAACGCGCAGCAGGAGGCCGAGCGGCAGGCGGCGGTGGCGATCGCCGCCGAGGCCACGGCGCGCAGTGCCGAGGCCACCGCGCGCAGCGCCGAGGCAGAGGCCAAGCAGCGCCTGGCCGAGGTGCAGGCCAAGGAGCTGGAGCGGCAGAAGGCGCAGCAGGCGGCGGAGGCGGCCAACGCGCAGGTGGCGCTCGCCAACGACGAGCTGCTGCGAAAGAACGACGAGCTGCTGTCGGCGCTCCAGCGGGCCCAGGAGGCGCAGGTTCGCGCGAAGACGGCCAAGAAGCGCGCCGAGTTCAGCGCGGTCGCGGCCCGCGAGGCGAAGGAAGAGGCCATCAAGGCGGCGCAGGAGCTCGCGACGTTGCTGCGCCGCGAGCAGGAGCGCGTCCACCGTCTGCAATCGCAGCTCGGCAGTCCGGTCATCGAGGTCTTGAAGTGAGAAGAGCCGTGAAGATGAACAGGTCCAAGATCGCTCTCGCGATGTCGGCGGTGCTCCTGACGCTGTGGGCGGTGCCCGCGCAGGCCCAGCGGCCCACGCCCAGGAAGCGGACGGGTGCCGTGCAGCAACCCGGCGCCAAGAAGCAGCGGCCGCGCGGCAAGCAGCGGCCCGGCACCACGCAGCCCGCCGACGCTTCCGAGCAGCTGGAGCCCGCCAGCCCCGCGCCGTCCGCCTCCGTACTGCAGGCCGCGCCCCCGCCACCCACCGCCGCGCCCGCGTCCGGCACCGCGCAGGCGGGCGCGACGCCCGAGCCCCTGGGGGAGCGCCCCTGGCTCAAGGGTGTCTCCAAGGAGAACCAGGAGACCGCGCTCGCGCTCTTCCAGTCGGGCAATGCGCTCCTGAAGGATTCCATCTTCGTCAAGGCCGTGGAGAACTACCGCAAGGCGCTGGAGCGGTGGGACCACCCCGGCATCCACTACAACCTGGCGCTGGCCCTGATGAACCTCGACCAGCCCGTCGAGGTCCACGAGCACCTGGTCGCGGCGCTGCGCTATGGCCCGGCGCCGCTGGAGAACGAGAAGTTCGAGTACGCCCGCAACTACAAGACGCTCATCGAGAAGCAGCTGGCCCGGGTGGAGATCACCTGTGACTCGCCCGGCGCCGTCGTGACGATGGACGGCCAGACGCTGTTCGTGGCCCCCGGTCGCCACTCGGCGCTGGTGCGTCCCGGTGCGCACAGCATCATCGCCACCCGCGAGGGCTACGTGCCCAGCGACATGAGCCGCACCCTGCTTCCCGGCGACACGGCGAAGCTCGACCTCAAGCTCTACACCGACAGCGACCTCATCCAGTACAAGCGGCGGTGGCCAGCGGTAACACCCTGGCTGGCGGTGGGCGCGGGCGTGGCCGTGGCGGCCGGCAGCGGCTGGCTCCACATGCAGGCCCGCGACAACCTGAGCGCCTTCGACAAGGGCATCGACGAGCGCGGGGGCACTCCGCTCGCGCAGGCTCCCAACCTCCAGAGCACGCTCAACCGCGGCAACACCTTCCAGAACGTGGCCATGGGCGGATACGCCCTTGGCGGCGCCGCGCTGCTCACCGGCGCGGTGCTCGTCTACCTCAACCAACCTCAGCCCTACCGTGTCGACCCCAACCAGAAGCAGGTGGAGGTGATGACCATCGCCCCCCTCCTGGGTGACGGGACGCACGGTGCCCAGGCCCTTTTCCGTTTCTAAGGCGACCGATGAGACGCGAGCCCCCCTTCCACCTTGGCCGCATCGCCACGCTCGTACTGGCGCTGGCCCTCCCCCTCCTCTCCTCCTGCTTCGAGCCCGTCAGCGTGTTCTGCCCCTCGGGCCTCGTCTGCCCCGCGGGCCAGAAGTGCGCCACCAAGCAGGACGTGTGCATCAAGACCGACTGCGGCGACGGCATCATCCAGGACGGTGAGTCCTGCGACGACGGCAACATCGTCGATGGCGATGGCTGCAGCCGTGACTGCAAGTCGAACGAGATCTGCGGCAACAGCGTCACGGATGTCACCGCGGGTGAGAAGTGCGACGACGGCAACACCGCGAACGGGGACAAGTGCAGCGCCGACTGCAAGTCCAACGAGGCGTGCGGCAACGGCATCACGGACTCGGCCATTGGCGAGAAGTGCGACGACGCCAACAACACCTCTGGCGACGGCTGCAGCGCCGACTGCTTGTCCATCGAGATCTGCGGCAACGGTTACCTGGACCCGACGAAGGGCGAGAAGTGCGACGACGGCAACAACGAGAGCGGTGACAGCTGCAGTGGCGACTGCCGCTCCCAGGAGATCTGCGGCAATGGCATCACGGACCTGGCCAAGGGCGAGGCCTGCGATGACTCCAACAACACCAGCGGCGACGGCTGTAGCGCCGACTGCAAGTCCAACGAGTCGTGCGGCAACAAGATCATCGACACCGCCGCCGGGGAGATCTGCGACGACGGCAACAACGTCAGCGGTGACCGCTGCAGCGCCGACTGCAAGTCGAGCGAGGGCTGTGGCAACAACGTGCGCGACGCCGAGGAGCAGTGCGACACGGGAGGCGAGTCCATCTCCTGCAACGCCAACTGCACGCTGCGCGTCTGCGGCGACAGCATCGTGAACACCACCGCCGGGGAGCACTGCGACACGGGAGGCGAGTCCGCCACCTGCAACTTCAACTGCACGGCGCCCGCCTGCGGCGACGGCGTCGTGAACTCCAGCGCGGGCGAGCAGTGCGACAACCTGGGCCGTGTGGATAACACCAACTGCGACCGGGACTGCACCATCCCCTTCTGCGGCGACAGGTACGTCAACGCCACGCGGGGCGAGGTGTGCGACACGGGAGGCAACTCCAGGACGTGTGACTCCGACTGCAGCCCGGCCGCCTGCGGCGATACCTTCCTCAACACGGCGGCGGGGGAGCAGTGCGACACCGGTGGCACGGAGACCCTCAACTGCGACATCGACTGCACGCTGTCCGCCTGCGGTGACACCCACACCAACACGGCGGCGAACGAGCAGTGCGATGACGGCAATGCCGGCAACGACGACGACTGCCTCACCACCTGCAAGCCCAACGTCTGCGGCGACGGCCTGCTCAACACCCTGGGGCCGGATCGCATCGAGGCCTGCGACGACAACAACACCGTCACCGAGAGCGCGTGCCCCTATGGCACCCCGAGCTGCACCACCTGCAACTCGGCCTGCTCGGCCCCCCTGAGCCTCACGGGCAAGTACTGCGGCGACAGGCTCATCACGGATGGCGAGAGGTGCGATGACGGCAACACCACCACCGAGACCGCCTGCACCTACGGGACGCCCAGCTGCTCGGCGTGTGACGCGGCCTGCTCGACCACCTTGAGCCTCACGGGCAAGTACTGTGGCGACAGGGCCACCACGGACGCGGAGAAGTGCGACGACGGCAACACCACCACCGAGACCGCCTGCCCCTACGGCACCCCGAGCTGCACCCTGTGCGACGCGGCCTGCGCCGCGGAGCTACCCCTCACGGGCCGCTACTGCAGTGACGGTGTCGTCAGCGACGGCGAGACCTGCGACGACAGCAACACCGTCGACGAGACCTCCTGCGCCTATGGCACCCCGAGCTGCACCACCTGCAACTCGAACTGCTCCGCCAGGCTGAACCTCACGGGCAAGTACTGTGGCGACAGGGCCACCACGGACAGGGAGAAGTGCGACGACGGTAACACCACCACCGAGACCGCCTGCCCCTACGGCACCCCGAGCTGCACCCTGTGCGACGCGGCCTGCGCCGCGGAGCTGCCCCTCACGGGCCGCTACTGCGGTGACACGCTCGTCACCGACGCCGAGAAGTGCGACGACGGCAACACCATCGACGAAACCGTGTGCCCCTATGGCCCCGGCACCTGCACCACCTGCAACGCGAACTGCACTGCCACCCGGAACCTCACGGGCCCCAAGTGCGGTGACAATGTCGTCAGTCATGGCGAGTTCTGCGATGACGGCAACACCACCAACGAGACCGTGTGCCCCTATGGCCCCGGCACCTGCACCACCTGCAACTCGACCTGCTCCGAGACCCTCAGCCTGACGGGCCCCAAGTGCGGTGACAGTGTCGTCAGCAACGGTGAGATCTGCGATGACGGCAACACCGTCGACGAGACCACCTGCCCCTATGGTCCTGGCACCTGCACCACCTGCAACGCGAACTGCTCCGCCTTCCGGAACCTCACGGGCCCCAAGTGCGGTGATAATACCGTCAGCCATGGTGAGGTCTGCGATGACGGCAACACCACCACCGAGACCACCTGCCCCTATGGCCAGGCGACCTGTACCCGGTGTGACGCGACCTGTAAGGACAACCTGAGCCTCACGGGTCCCGTCTGCGGTGATGGAAGCACCCACAGCAGCGAGGTCTGCGACGACGGCAACACCGCCGCCTGTGGAAGCTGCAGCCTCACGTGCAACAAGAACCAGCTCGCCAAGGCCACCGGAACCATCACCACCATCGCGGGCTCGAAGCTCCTCGACAAGGACAAGTTCACCATCATCGACGGCATCAACGGCACCACGGTGATCTTCGAGTTCGACAGGTTTGGAGGCGGCGTCAGTGGCAGCAACATCCCGATCGTCTTCGCGGACTCCGATACGGCGGCCCAGATCGCCAACTACATCGCGACGGCCATCAACACCAAGGTGACCGCTCCCTTCGAGATCACGGCGACCGCCAGCTCGAACATCGTGAGCCTCACGCACAGCCGGGAGGGCTCGTACGCCAACCGGGCCATGACCGAGGCCGTCAACGGGGATGCGGGCTTCAAGGTCAACGGGATGTCCGGAGGCGGCGGCTACGACTGCTCGGAAGGCACCCGGTGCAAGACGGACGCGGACTGCGACCACAGCCTGGTGTGCCTGTCCGGCACCTGCGCACCGCCTCCGTAGGCCCGTAGCCCGGGAAGCAGCGCCGCCGGCAGGGCCTGACGCCTCCCCTCCGAGGGAGCGTCTGGCCGTTGCCGGCGGTGTGCTTTCCGCCCCTTCGGCTAGAGTCCGCGCCCATGTCATTCCAGCGAATCTGGAAGGTGGGCCTCTGCCTCCCCCTCCTCTCCGTCGGGGCGTTCCATCCCCGGGTGGCGCGGGCCGAGCCCCCCATGAAGGAGCCCGCGACTCGTCGCCCCAAGGAGTTGCGGACGTATCTCCAGGCCGCGCTCCGGTTGTACGAGAGCCTGGATTACGAACAGGCGCTGGAGAAGCTGGGGCGCGCCAAGAGCTACGTCCGCACCCTCGAGGACGATGCCCTCCTCTCCTTCTACGAGGGCATCATCCTGGCGGACCTCAACCGCAAGGAGGAGTCCAAGGCGGCGTTCCGCGCGGGCCTGCTGCTGAAGCCGGACGCACGGCTTCCGATGAAGGTGTCGCCGAAGGTGGAGCAGGACTTCGAGGCGGTGCGCGCGGACGTGCAGCGCGAGCTGGCCTCGCAGCAGGTGCCACTGGAGCCGGAGCCGCCCCCCGAGGTCGTCCAGCAACCGCCTCCGACGCAGGAGAAGCAGGCGGCCACGGCGTCCTCCGCAGCGGGAGCTGACCCGGCCCGGCCAGCCGAGGCGCGCCGCCCCGTCCTCTCTCCAGCCCCCTCCACGCCGGGAGTGGCGGCGGCCCCTTCCCCCCGCCCGCGGGTGCTCGCCTACGCCCTGATGGGGGGTGGCGTGGCGGTGGCCGGAGCCGGCGTCTTCCTGGGCCTGTCCGGGCTCTCCTTCAATGAGCGCAAGCAGGAGCTGACGATCGACGAGGCCGTGAAGGCGCGGGCCACGGCCAGCACCCAGCTCTCGGCGGGCTCGGTGCTGCTGGGGGTGGGACTGGCGGCGCTCGGGACCGGGACGGTGCTGCTGCTCCTGCCTGGCCGCGAGACCGGAGCAACCTCCACCGGCCCGAAAACCTCCCTGCTGCTCTCCCCGCTGCCCGGTGGCTTCGCCCTGGGCTCCACGGGCAGCTTCTAAGCCCTGACTCTCCTCGAGAACGAAATGCGTGCGTGTCCCTTCCGCTTCTGGGTGCTCTTCCTCGTCGTGCTGACGGGCTGTAACGGACTGCTCGAGGACTACTCGGGCACGCTGTGCAATGGGGACGGCGGCTGTATCGAGGGCTACCACTGCGTCGCGGAGACGGGACGTTGCGAGCTCGGGACCGTGGATACCGGGGTGTGTGCCAGCGTCGACACGTGTGTCAGCAACGATGGCTGCTGTCCCGAGGGGTGCTACGCCAACAGCGACAACGATTGCGCGCCCGTGTGCGGCAACCTCCAGCTCGAGCCCGGTGAGGTCTGCGACGACGGAAACACCTCCAACGCGGATGACTGCCCCAGCACGTGCAAGCCCAACATCTGCGGCGATGCCTTCCTCGACCGGCAGGAGCCTCGGGTCGAGGCGTGTGACGATGGCAACACCGTGAGCGAGGTGGCCTGCGCGTATGGAGCGCGAACCTGCACGGGCTGCGCTTCCACATGCACCGAGGTGCTGGCGCTCAAGGGCCCTTATTGTGGGGATGGAGCCATCAGTGATGGCGAGCACTGCGACACGGGCGGCGAGTCGGCCAGCTGCAACGCCA
>NZ_DASVSO010000444.1:0-2185 GCF_036388035.1 Archangium sp. | reverse complement strand
GACGGCGGACTACCGCCCCAGCTACATCTCCAGTGGAGAGCTGTCCCTCCAGAGCGATGGCCACACCCTGCGGGTCCAGGGCGAGAAGGCCGGCATCATCATCGGGGAGAGCGGGAGCGGCTCCTACTACACCGCGCTGTATCCGAACTTCTTCACCAGCACGGGCAGCCGCACCGTCGTGGCCTCGACCGAGCCGCCCGCGGCGCAGTCCTGGGCCATCCCTGGCTTCCTGTCCACCCCGCGCGCGGTCCACACCGCGACCCTCCTCAACACCACGGGTGACGTGCTGGTGGTGAGCGACTCCTCCGCCGACATCCACAACCCCTACAGCCATGCCTCGGCGCCCGCGCTCGCGCCCATCTACTCGCGCCGCTACCACACCGCGACCTGGCTGCAATCGGCCAAGAAGGTGCTGGTGACGGGCGGCTGGGGCGGCTCCGCGTGGCACTCCACCTCGGAGCTGTTCGACCCGGTCACGGGCTCGTGGACCTTCGCGAGCCTCATGAACACCCCGCGCGGCAACCACACCGCGACCCTGCTCGGCGATGAGAAGGTGCTGGTGGTGGGTGGCTTCTCGACGAACGGCGACACCCACTCCGTGGAGCAGTACGACCCGAGCACCAACACGTGGAGCAACGCCGCTCCCCTCAACGGGCCTCGCGGCAACCACACCGCGACGGTGCTCTACTCGGGCCAGGTGCTGGTGACGGGCGGCACCTCCCCCTTCGGCGCGCGCCAGGACGCCCAGCTGTACGATCCGGCCACCAACGCCTGGACGTCCGCGGGGACGATGACGCAGCCCCGCAGCAACCACCTCGCCGTGCGGCTCTACTCGGGCTACGTGCTGGTGCTCGGCGGCGGCTCCAACACGGTGGACCTCTACGACCCGTACAGCAACACGTGGTCCGCGGGCCCCTCCCTCTACGATGGCGAGTCGGCCCACACCGTGACGCTGCTCTACTCGGGCAAGGTGCTGGTGACGCACAAGTACGGACGCTCGTCGCTGTATGACCCCTCGACGAACACGTGGACGTCCGCGGGGCAGATGGCCGCGGCGCTCGATGGCCATGCCACGACGCTGCTGCACTCGGGCGACGTGCTGGTGACGGGCGGCTTCAACTCCTCCGGGCCGTCCGCCACCGTGCAGCGCTACACGCCCTGAACCCGGCCCCCACAGCGCCTGGGACGTGACGCCTCCGCGTGACGTCCCAGGTCACGAGCCTCAGCGCCGCTCAGGGGCGAGCGGTGGGGCTCAGCCAGGGCGGGGGGTGGCGCCGTCCAGGAAGCAGCGCAGCAGCGGCGCGAGGAGCTCGTCGGCGGGCGCGGGCTGCTTCGCGATGAGCTGGCGCAGGACGAGGCCCTGCATCAGGTCCAGCAACATCGCGGGGTAGTGGCTGGCGTCCTCGGGCCTCAAGACGCCTTCCTTCACGCCCTGCTGGCCGAGGTGCTCGAGGCGGCGGGAGACCTCGCGCCACATCTCCAGGTGGCGGTCCATGTCCCCTTCCCGGGAGGGGCCGCGCCGCAGTGAGTCCTCCAACAGCAGGGAGAACAGCCGGAAGTGCGTCCGGGAGTGCTCCAGGATGCAGCGCAGGAACCCGTGCAGCCGCGCGCGGTAGGCGGACGGCTGGCTGCGCTCCAGCTCCACGTCGAGCAGGGTCAGCAGCTCGCGCCCACGCACGTCGCGCAGGGCCTCCAGGAGCTGCTGCCGGTCCTCGAAGTAGTTGTAGAGCGTCCCGACCGAGACCCCGACACGCGCGGCGATGTCGTCCATGCGCGCGGCATGCAGGCCTTGCTCGGCCAGCACCTGCTCCGCCGCGTCGAGGATGGCGGCCCGCGCCTCTTCCTTCATCCGCATCCGCATCGACTGAGGTTTGCTTCGTGAAGATGGACTTGGCTTCATGGGATTGAACCAAGATAGAAACTCACGAATAACGGGGCCATCCAGAACAGGCCGAGGGGCCGTGCAGGCGCCCGCACGGAAGTCCTGGGGCCAGGGTGTCAGTCCCAGTCGGAAAGTTTTTCCGGAAACCGGACTGTCGTTTTTTAGGGGGGCCGCCACACGGCGTGAACGTTTCAAGAGGACGGCAGCCCCTTCCCCTGGAACGATGTCCCGCCCTGGTGTGCCTGCGCACCGGGCAATCCGAGCGCGGGCTGGTCATCTCGGGCTGTGGATTGTCCGGGAAAT
>NZ_DASVSO010000443.1:0-16223 GCF_036388035.1 Archangium sp. | reverse complement strand
GGCAGCCCCAGGTGCTCCAGAATGGCGCGTACCCCACCGGGTGCAGTCACGTCCGCCAAAACCCGTCGCCTGCCTCCACAGCTCACGCAGGCGAACACGTCCAAGTCGAACGTCCTTCTGAGCAGCTCGGCCCAATTGACTCGCGGCGTCCTCTCCTTCAGCAGCTCCTTGCTGGCCGCTGCTTGGGGCGGGAAGGCCGCTGACGGGAGCCGTCCGAGGTATGCGCCCGGCCGGTGGAGAGGCCGCGCAGCTCCTTTGGGGACACGTCAGCCCTCGCCCCGACCCAAGCGCCACCACCCGTGGGGGCGGTGGGGAGGCCACCCGGGCCTGGCAGGCGAGGTCCAAGGGGACCAAAAAAGGACCAAATCGAATGGACGCGCCTGGACTCGCCCGGACAGACAGGTGCTCCGTTTCCAGAGGGAAAACAGGGGTGGACCTCTGGTCCCGAGGGAACGCGGATCCGCCCTTCGCGGCTTCGATTCCCGCAGCCTCCAAGCAGTGGTAACGCCGCCAGGTAGCGGGCCCAGCCCCCCGCGGGCACGACCACGGTGCGCGCGCCCACCACCCGCACCCGTCCGAGCCGCTGGGAGCTGTGCCGGGGTGGCAGGGGGGACAGTGCGGCCCGCGAAGGCATGCAGTACTGGAGCGTGTCACCAAGACGCTTCTATGTCGCGGGCGAGGCCCCTCACGTTGTAGTCATTCCGTCATGTCCACTCGCTACTGTAACCCGGTGCACGACGCCTACTTCGCGGACCCCTTCGTCCTGCGGGTCGGGGAGGGCTATGTCGCCTATGGCACCGGCCGTGTGGTCGACGGCCGTGCCTTCGAAGTGCTCACCTCGTCTGACCTCGTCACCTGGCGCAGTGTGGGGGGAGCGCTCGAGCTGCTGCCCCCGGAGGCCGGAAGCGACTACTGGGCGCCGGAAGTCGCCGAGGCTCACGGAAAATGGTGGATGTACTACTCCGTGGGACATGGGGACGCCGGCCATCATCTGCGGGTCGCGGTCGCCGACCGGCCCACCGGCCCGTTCGTCGATCAGGGCGTCAACCTCACCCCGGATGAGCGCTTCGCCATCGACGCGAGTCCCTTCCAGGACGAGGACGGCACCTGGTACCTCTTCCACGCTCGGGACGTGCTCGAGGGCGATCGGGTGGGCACCATGCTCGCCGTCAACGTGCTGGATGGCATGACCCGGCTGCGCGGGCCGAGCCGCACCATCCTGCGCCCCAGTGACGACTGGCAGGTGTTCCGGCGCGAGCGGAAGATGTACGGGCAGGTCTACGACTGGCACACGCTCGAAGGCCCGTTCGTCCGCCGATACGGGGGCCGCTACTATTGCTTCTACTCCGGCGGCTCATGGTTGGAGCCAACGTACGGCGTCGCCTACGCCGTGGCCGATCACCCGCTCGGGCCCTGGGTCGAGCCGACCGGCATCCCCCCGTTGCTGCGGACCGTGCCGGGCAAGGTGATTGGCCCCGGGCACAACTGCGTGGTCGCCGGCCCGGACGGGCAGGACGTCATCGTCTACCATGCGTGGGATCCGGGGCAGACGGCTCGCCGGATGTGCATCGATCCCATCCTCTGGGGCGAGGACGGGCCCCGAGTGCTCGGGCCGTCCTTCATGCCGACCTGGCTTCCTCGCGCGGGCGAATGACCCGCGGCGCTCGCCAAGAGACGCGAGGGCATGGCAACCTGCGCCGCCCAAACCAGGAGCAGCCCCATGCCTTCCAGTCTCTTCTTCGTTCGCCTCGTCGCCAATCGTCCCAACTTCGCGATGTCCATGACCGCCGACGAGCAGGCCACGATGCGCGCGCATGGCGAGTTCCTCCAGGGCCAGCTCGCCGCCGGCACGCTGGTCGTGGCGGGCCCGGTGTTCGACCCCGCGGGCGTCTTCGGGATGGCCGTGTTCGAGGCGGAGTCGATGGAGGAGGTCCGCCGCCTGCTCGAGCGCGATCCCGCCAAGGCCATTGGGCGCCACGAGGTCTCGCCCATGGGCCCGAGCATCGTCCGGCCGGCGCGTCCCGCGGGTTCCTGAGCTAGCATGGGCCGCGCGGTGCGGCTCCAGGGGGGCCGGATGCCACTCCACGTGGCCGCACCCTGGTGGGACGCATGAAGGCTCTGGTCAAGGACGAACGCACGGTGGTGCTGCGCGAGGTACCCCGGCCGGGGGTAGCGCGCGAGGATGACGTCATCATCCAGGTGGCGGTGGCGGGCCTGTGCCGCACCGACGTGTACGTGGCCGAGGGCCGCCTGCCCGTGCGCCCGCCCCTGGTGCTGGGCCATGAGCTGGCCGGCACGGTGGCCGAGGTGGGCCGGGCGGTGCGCGACCTGACACCGGGCGAGCGTGTCACCGTCCACCCGCTGCTGGCGTGTGGGGACTGCCCCGGGTGCCAGCGGGGCGGCCGGTGCGGGCGGCCGACGCAGCTCGGGGTGCACCACGACGGGGCCTTCGCCGAGTACGTGCGGGTGCCGGCCTCGGCGGTGTACCGGCTGCCTCCGGGGTTGCCCTTCACGCTGGGCGCCTATGTGGAGCCGGTGGCCGCGGCGCTGGGCGTGCTGGAGGCGGGTCCACGGCCAGGTCAGCGGGGGCTCATCTACGGGGACAACCGCATCGCCCAGCTCACGCGCCGGGTGCTGGCGGCCCACGGCCTGGGCGAGGTGCCGCTGTACGCGCCACGTGGCGGAGAGCGACTGGCGGCGGACGCGTACGACTTCATCATCGAGACGGAGCTCTCGGACAAGGCCCTGGCGGACATGCTGGAGGCGCTGCGGCCGTGCGGCACGCTGGTGCTCAAGAGCCGGCGGCACGAGCCGGTGGCGCTGCCGGTGGCGCGGGCGGTGCTCAAGGACGTGACGCTGAAGGCGGTGTCCTACGGCCCCTTCTCCGAGGCACTCGCGCTGCTGGCCGGGGGCCGGTTGAAGGTGGACGACCTGCTGGGCGAGGTGCACCCGCTGGAGGCCTACGCGGCGCTCTTCGCGGCGGCGGGCCGCAGTGAGGAGCGCAAGGTTTTCTTCGCCCCGGGCAGGGGCTGAGGAGGAGCGACGGACGTGTGCGGGCTGGTGGCGTGGTACTCGGAGGAGCGGCCCGTCCAGGCCGAGGCGCTGCACCGGGCGGTGAGCGCGTTGCGCCACCGCGGGCCGGACGGCGAGGGGCTGTGGGTGTCCGGAGACAGGCGCGTGGCGCTGGGACACCGGCGGCTGGCGCTGGTGGACGTGGCGGGCGGGGCCCAGCCGCTCTCCAGCGAGGACGGGGCCGTGCGGGCCATCGTCAACGGCGAGCTGTACGGGCACGAGCGGCTGCTGGCGGAGCTGGAGGCCCGGGGGCACCGCTTCCGGACGCGCTCGGACAGCGAGGTGCTGGTGCACCTGTACGAGGAGCACGGCGCCGGCTGCCTGCGCCACCTGCGCGGCGAGTTCGCCTTCGTGCTGTGGGACGGGCGCAACCGGCTGCTGCTGGCGGGGAGGGACCGCTTCGGCGTCAAGCCGCTGTGCTACGCGCAGGTGGACGGCGGGCTGTGGCTGGCCTCGGAGGCGAAGGCGCTGCTGGCGGCGGGGTTGCCCGCCACGTGGGATGAGGGGGCCTTCTTCCATGCGGCGAGCCTCCAATACGTGCCGCCGGATCGGACGCTGTTCGCGGGCGTGAGGCAGGTGCCACCCGGGCACGTGGTGTTGGCGGTGGACGGGCATGTGCGGGTGCGTCGCTACTGGGACCTGGATGTCCCCCGCCTGGAGGGCGCACGGCCGGTGCGCACGGAGGCGGAGTGGGTGGAGGGGGTGCGCGAGCGGCTGGAGGAGGCCGTCCGGCTGAGGTTGAGGGGGGACGTGCCGGTGGCGTTCCAGCTCAGCGGGGGGTTGGACTCGAGCGCCGTGGTGGGGCTGGCGGCGCGGGAGGTGGCGGGGCCGGTCCACTGCTTCACGCTGGCCTTCGAGGCGGAGGGCTATGACGAGCTGGCGCTGGCCGAGGAGACGGCGGCGCGGGTAGGGGCGGTGTTGCACCCGGTGCGGGTAGGGCAGGAGGCGCTGGTGGAGGGCCTCCCCGAGGCGGTGGCGCAAGGGGAGGGGCTGGCCATCAACGGGCACCTGATGGCCAAGCACCTGCTGAGCCGGGCGGTGCGCGAGGCGGGCTTCAAGGTGGTGCTGACAGGGGAAGGCTCGGACGAGGTGTTCGCGGGCTACCCGCACCTGCGAAGGGATCTGCTCCTGGAGGGGGCGGCGGGGCCGCGGATGGCCGAGCGGCTGGGGAAGCTGGAGGAGACGAACCTGGCGTCCGCGGGGGTGCAACTGCCCGAGGGCGAGTCCCTGCCGCTGGAGGCGGTCCGGAGGGCACTGGGTTTCGTGCCGGGCTTCCTGGAGGCGAAGGGGACGCTGGGCAGACGGGTGCACGGGGTCCTGACGGAGGAGTACCTGCGGCGCTTCGAAGGGAGGGACGCCTACGCGGTGTTGATGGCGGGGGTGGACGTGGAGGGGCAGCTCGAGGGCCGACACCGGGTGGAGCAGTCGCTGTACCTGTGGACGAAGCTGGCGCTGGCCAACTACATCCTGCGCACGCTGGGCGACGGGATGGAGATGGCGCACGGAGTCGAAGGACGACTGCCCTTCCTGGACGGCGAGCTGTATGACTTCGCGCGCGCGGTGCCGATGGAGCTGAAGATCCGGGGGCCGGTGGAGAAGTACGTGCTGCGCGAGGCGATGCGGCCGTACCTGACGGAAGCCGTCTACCGGAGGCAGAAGCACCCGCTGATGGCGCCGCCCCTGACATTGTTTGGCTCGGCGAGGGCGCAGGGCCTGGTGCAAGACGTGCTGCGCAGCCGAGCCTTCCAGGCCCAACCTTTCTTCGAGCCGGGGAAGGTGCTGGCGTTGCTGGAGCGGCTGCCAACACTCACGCCACGGGAGCGGGTGGCGCAAGAGCCGGTGCTGATGATGGCATTGACAACCGCCCTGTTGCAGGAGCGCTACCGGCTCTCGGGCGTGTGAGCCCGGCACCCACGCCGCTAGCGAGGCACTCCCGGCAGGACCATCCCAGGCAGTGTCCGGCCGTGCTCGGAGCGCATGGAGAGGGAGCGCGTGTCGATGAGCAGGAGGGCGTGCGTGCCCCCCTCGTCGGCGACGTACTCCCAGTCACCGTACATCATCCGTCCCTGGAAACCCTCGCGCAGGCCGTAGCTCCATTCCGAGGCCGCCAGCTTGTATCCCTGCTCCCATGCGTCCGAAGGTGAGTGCACCACCATCTGATCGCCTTCCACCTCCACCACCTTGCTGGCGATCCGCCGCGGATCCTTCTGGGGAGGTTTGCGCACCGCCCGGAACTTGAGGGTGGCCGGCCCCGGTTCGAACTTCACCCGCAGCCAGTCCGGTCCCGCCTCCACCACCACGCCCGGCGTGCCCGCGCGGATGTGGAGCTCCTCCCGCTCCTGTCCCTCCAGCACTTCCAGCCGCGCCTCCGGCGTCACCTCGTGCTCGACGTGCTCCACCCGTCTTCGCAGGACGAGGTCGTGCGAGACGTAGAACTGCAATCCCATCAACTCCTCGGCGCCGAGGGAATGTGCCTCCTTGAGCGCGTAGGTGAAGGGCACCCGGTGGGCGCACGCCGGCAGCGTGAGCACCCCGAGCAAGAGCAGACATCTGCCCCATCCCGTCCGGCTCATGGCGCTCCCTGCTCCTGCACCAGAGAGACTTCCTGGCGCCCCAATTCCAGCCGCACGGGGCGCTCGGGAGAGAAGGGGTAGCGGTGGGGCCCTCCTGCCCGGTAGCGCACGAAGAGGAACGCCTCCGTCGTCCCAGGACGCACTGGCAGGGACAGCGGTGGCACCTGCTGGCCAGGAATGAATTCCCACAGCACCTCGTCCAGTACGCCAGCGTTGGCCCGCAGCACCGTCTCACGCGCCGCGAACCACTGCGCGGCCGTGAGCCCCCGCAGCACCGGGGCTACCCGCCCATCGCGCACCAGCACGACGGAGAGCGCCACCGGGTTGTCCTCGTTCGCATCCGGCGCCAGCACCACCCGCAGGTCGAGCCGTCCGACGACGCGGCCCGCCATCGAGCCATCCACCATTTCCACCATCTTCCCCCCACGTATGACTGGAGCGCACGCCCATGGCCCACAGGTAGCGAAGGCACACAGGAGAGCAGGGAGCGACCGCATCGTCTTCACAAGGCGGGAGCGCACCATCATCACTTCTCTTTTTCAGGCCACTCCGCCAGTGAGTCAAATTTGTACTCCCCGCATGCAAGTGTTTGATTGTTAAACAAACACGCATCGCCGTATAAAATTGACATATCCCAAACGTCCTCTATCTCTTTTGGGGAGTCGTGCCTGACGTTGTCGACCGCACCCTCGCGGCATTGATTGACACAGGAGGACGCCATGCCCATTCCGGCCGCCGTGCAGTGGACCGAGGGGATGTTGCTCGCGCCCCAGCACTTCCAACAGCAGGCGCTCCGCCACGAGGAGCTCCTCCACCATCACCTGCGGCAGCTCGCCCCGTTCCACTGGGGCGTGTCCCACCTGGCCTACGACGAGCTGCTGCTCAAGCAAGGCGTCCTCCGGGTGCAGGAGCTCGATGCCGTCATGCCCGATGGGCTCGTCGTCGAGTACCGCTACACCGAGGAGGACCGGCTGGAGCTGGTGCTCTCCGAGGACGACAAGCAGCTCCTGGCCAAGGGTCCCCACCGGCTCCACCTGGCTGTCTTTGGCAACAAGCGCTCCGGGGCCGGCCCCGACAGTGGGCGCTACCGCTATGCCTCGTTCGTC
This sequence comes from Archangium sp., assembly GCF_036388035.1. Classification (GTDB taxonomy): domain Bacteria; phylum Myxococcota; class Myxococcia; order Myxococcales; family Myxococcaceae; genus Archangium. Next base: position 9,472 of record NZ_DASVSO010000443.1, on the reverse strand, counting down.
AGCGAGGCGCTGCTCGACGAGCACACCCGCGATCTGCCGCTGCGCATCGCCCAGCAGCGCCCCTGGCTGCGGCTCAGCCTGGGCGAGCCCCGGCCCGACGACTGCTCGCTGCCCCTGCTCGAGCTCAAGTCACTGGGCACCTCCTTCGCCGCCGTGAGCGAGTTCATCGAGCCCCGGCTGACGGTCCCCGAGAGCTCCACCCTGGGCCGGGTGTGCGTCCGGGTGGCGCGCCGCATCCTGCAGAAGGCCCTCTACCTGCGCAGCAGTCTGCAGGGGCCCACCGCCTCGGCGGACAGCGGCCTGCGTGAGCACCACCGGCGCCTCATCCACTACCTGGTGGCCGGGCTGCCCGCCTTCGAGGCGCTGCGGCGCACCGGCGTGGCCCATCCCTTCGCCCTCTACACCGCGCTGTGCACGCTGGCCGGTCAGGTGGCCGCGGTGGGCAGCGATCCCGTCCCGCCCGGCTTCATCTCCGGCTATCGGCACGATCGACTGCGCGAGTCCTTCGATGAGATCGTCAACTTTATCTTCCGCTGCCTCGAGGAGGGTATCCCCGAGCACTTCCACCGCATCCCCCTGAGAGAGAAGGGGGATGGTTTCTCCCTCCTCTTCGCGCAGGAGTGGGCGGGCCGGAAGCTGGTGCTGGGGGTGGAGGGTGCCCCAGGCGCCTCGCCCGGGGACACCAAGGGCTGGGTGGAGGGCTGCCGCATCGCCACCGCGCGCCAGATGCCGGAGTTGCGCAACAACCGCACCCTCGGCGTGGGCCGCCGGCACGTCGACCACCGCGAGGGCCTCATCCACCAGGGCAACCTGCTCCTCTTCGAGCTGGACCACCTCGCCACCCGCGCCCTGCGGCCCGGCGAGCTCCTGGAGCTGGAGAACACACACAACGGCAAACGGCAGGAACCACATCCCGCCCAAGCCGTCCTCTACGTCAGCAAGGACTAGGACGCGGGATTCAGGGTGCTGGGGGGACAGCCTGATGGATTTGCTACTGCTACACCGCTCACCATTGCTGGAGAGCGCCCGCCGCTTTCTCGAGGGCGTACTTCATCTCAAACACGAGGCCAGCGCGCCCACTTATCTGGCGCGCACGGACATGACTGTCCGGACGACCTCCTTTCCCGACGTGCGTGGGGGGCTGCAGGAGCTGCTGCGCACGCACCTGGCGGACTTCGGCCGCCGAGCCGGCGAGACGGAGGAGCCACAACTCCCTCCCGTGCGCTACGCGCTGGTGGCCTTCGCCGACGAGGTCTTCATCCACCTGCGCTGGCCCGGCCAGGACGCCTGGCGGCGGCAGCTGCTCGAGGAGGAGGTGTTCCACACCCACGAGGCCGGCCAGCGGCTGTTCGAGGAGATCAAGGCGCTGCTGGCCAGCCGTGACACCGCGCGGGTGGAGACGGCCATCGTCTACCTCTTGGTGCTGTCGCTCGGCTTCCAGGGCAGGTACCGCGGCACCGGGGAGAGCGCCCAGCTCGAGGAGTGGCGCCGCCGGTTGTTGAGCTTCATCTCCTCTCAGTTGGACCGGCGGTTGGAGCTGAACGGCGAGCCGCTCTTCTTCCAGGCCTACGAGGCTACCCGGAGCCTGGGGGAAGATGAGCGGGAGCTGCATGGCCCCGAGGGCCGGCGGCTCGCCAGCCTGTGGCCCTGGTTCGCCCTGCTCGCCGCGGTGCTGGTGCTCTACACCGTGGGGGGCCACTTCCTGTGGCGCGCGGAGACGCAGCGCCTGCGCAACGCCATCAGCTACATCCGGGGAGGCAGCGCCCCGTGAGCCTCCTCTCGCTCCTCCTCGGCCTGTCCGCCCTGGGGCTGACCGTGCTCCTGGCCGTCGTCAGGGTGAGGCGGCGGCAGCGGCCCACCCCGGTGGCAGCCACTCCCAGCAAGGAAGCCCCCACGCCCGGCGCCCCCCAGGACGGAGGCCCGCCGCGCCCGCGCCGGGAGGCACTCACCGACGCCCTCGAGCGGTTGGAGCACAGCGGCGCCCACCTCTACCGGGTGCCCTGGTGCCTGATGGTGGGCGAGGAGGGCTCGGGACGCAGCGCGCTGCTGGCCAGCGCGATGCGCGAGCGTCAGTACGGGCGGCCCGATGACAAGGCCCTGACGGAGGACGGCTGGTCCTTCTGGTTCCTGGACGAGGGGCTCGTCATCGACGTACGCGGCGCCCTCCTCGTGGAGGGAGCGGCCCGCGCGGAGGCCCTCGAGCTCATCCGCCGTGCCCGGCGGCGGCGTCCCATCGACAGCGTGGTGCTCACCATCTCCGCCTCCGACCTGGATCGGCCCGAGGCCGAGGTGCGCGCCCGGGCCGAGAAGCTGTGCCACGCCCTTCGCGCCATCCACGACACGCTGGGCGTGCGCTGCCCCATCTACGTCCTCATCACCCAGGCGGACGCCATCCCCGGCTTCTCCGCCTTCTGCCGGGCGCTGCCCTCGCCCATGCGCGAGCACATGTTCGGCTGGTCCAGCCCGAACCCGCTGACGGCCCCCTATGCCACCACGTGGGTGGACGAGGCCATGGACACCCTCTACGGCAGCCTGTGCCGCGCCCAGCTCGCGCTGCTGTCCGTCGGCGGGGAGCCCCTGGAGGACGAGAGCGTGCGCGACGGTGCCTTCACCTTCGCCGCCGCGCTGCGCGCCCGCACGGAGCCGCTGCGCCTCTTCCTCGACAGCTGCTTCAAGGCCAGCGTCTACGAGGAGCACCTCTGGCTGCGCGGGCTCTATTTCTGTGGAGACCCCTCGTCCGCGGCGTCCCGGGGCTCCACGCCCGTGCGGCCCCTGGCCTTCCTGGGAGACCTGCTGCGCAAGAAGGTGTTTCCCGAGCGGCGGCTGGCGCGTCCGGCGATCCGGAGCTGGTCGCACAATCAGCGGTGGGTGAGGGCCCTGCGCTGGACGCTGGCCACCACCGTGCTCGTCACCGTGCTCGCGCTGGCGGGGGCCTGGTGGAGCCTCCAGCGAGACGTGGCGCCCATCACCTCCATTTCCGAGGAGCTGGCCAACGAGGTGGTGTTGCGCCGCGCGACCTCCCGCCCTGGAGGGGCTCGCGGTGAGGCCGACTGGAAGCGCCAGCGGGACGTGGCCCTCAAGGTGCTCGGGCGGATGGGGGAGCTCCACTCCCTGGAGTGCGCCCACCCGTGGCTGCCCAGCTCGTGGGTCACCGACTTCGACGAGGACCTGCGCGAGGCCCTGTCCATCACCTTCTCGCAGGTGGTGCTGCCCGCCCTCCACTCTGGCCTGGTCCGCAAGCAGGCGGAAGTGCTGGCGGCCGGGGAGTCCGGCGTCGCGGCACGGCCCGAGGGCAGTCTCCAGGCGGCGCCAGTTCCGCGGGCCGTGGAGGTGCTCTCCCCGGAGCAGTTCGCCGAGTACCAGGCCCTGCAGGCGCTCCTCGTGCGGCTGGAGGAGTACCGCGTGCTGGCCCAGGCCTACGAGCGGTTGAGGAGGGGAGGGGGGTCCGCCGGCGCCACCTCCACCCCGACACCGGCCCCGGGAGACAGCCCGCTCCGGGTGAACGATCTGGAGCGCCTCGTCCCGCCCCTGCTCGGGGCGCCGCTGCCCCCCGCCTACCTCCAGCGCCCCGGCCTCTATGAGCCCTCGCTGGCGCGCGCCACGTCCGAGCCCCTCGTGGAGCCCGCCGACATGCTCGCACGGCTGCGCGGCCGGACCGAGCTGCTCGCCAAGCGGCTGTCGGAGCGACTCTTCAGCCGGGACAACCCCCTCGAGCTCCACGTGCGCGACATCGTCGAGCAGTTGGCGGCGCTCCAGACGAACACCTCTCCCGACGAGGCCTTCCAGCACCTGGCCGACGCCCTCCGCCGGGTGAACCACGACCTGGAGTTGAAGGCGGCCGAGTGGATCAGCCGCGCGGAGCTGGACCCCTCCCTGCGCCACCTGGCGGAGCCCCTGCGCAAGTCGGGCTTCCTCGCCCCAGAGCGCTCCTCCTCGGGCCTCGGCGACCTGGAGGACCGGTGGAGGGTGGGGCTCGCCCAGCTCCAGCGACGGCTGCGCGAGAAGTACGAGGTGGGCGGCCTGGGGCCCGTGCTGGTGCTCTCGGAGGGCCCCACCGGCCGCTTCGAGCTCGGCCCCAACTACCTCCAGCTCAAGGAGCTCATCGACAGCCCCTTCACCCAGGCGTTGATGAAGCAGGACGCGGCGCAGGCGCCCCCGGCGAGCCCGGCGGCGGGCCCCATCCGCGTCTTCTGGAGCGAGGAGGGGCTGGACCAGGCCCTCGAGCAGGTGGAGGTCTACAACCTCTTCATCCAGGAAGTGGATCGGCGCTTTCCCTCCGAGGTGGGGAGCGTGCTGCGCGCCAAGGCCCGGGTGGTGCTGGAGCGCCGCCTGATGGAGCAGGTGGAGCGCTCGCGGCGCATCGAGGCCGCGCCCCGCGCCCTCTCCGCGGCCAGTGCGCACCTGACCCTCTCGGAGATGTCCGCCGAGCTGGCCAGCCTCAAGCGCGCGGCCGGGCGGCTGCGGGAGCTGCTGGACACCTATGAGCAGCTGGAGTTCACCCAGGCCAAGGGCGTGCTGAGCGGGCAGATGGGGGAGCAGGCCGAGGGGTTGCTGCGGCGCGTGGACGCCGTGTTGGAGCACGACGCGCTCTACACCCCGGACCCGCGGCTGACGCGCTGGCGGGGCAACGAGCCGCCGGCGTTGGAGGCCTTCGATGTGCCCGATGCCGGGGGCCTGGCCCTCTACCTCAAGGTGCAGCGCGAGCGCGTGGGCCTGCTGGCGCGCGAGTACGCCTCCATCCCCGTCTCCCTGCTGGAGGCCGTGTCCGAGGACACCGAGCCCCCTCCACTGCTGGTGAAGTGGCGAGGCATCCTCACCGAGCTGGGGCGGCGCGAGAAGATGGCTCCCGGCAACTCCGTCCAGGTCCTCGAGGACTTCATCCTCAAGGACATGCTGGAGACGGGCCGCGAGCGCTGCTCGGCCCGGATGCTCCGTGCCAAGGACGGCGGGGACTGGTTCCTGGGCAGGATGGACCTGCTGCGCGCCACCCTGCGCCGCCGCTGCGAGAGCTTCCAGGCCGAGGCGGTGCGGGAGTCCTATGCCCAGCTCGCCACCCGCTTCAACGACACCCTGGCGGGACACTTCCCCTTCGCCGCCGAGACCGACGTGTCTCCCCTGGGCGATGCCTCGCCCGAGGACGTGCGCGCCTTCTATCGCGCCTTCGATGCCTTCCGCGCGGAGCTGGATGCGCTGCTCGGCCTCGATGGCCGCCGCGCGCGCCGCGCGGGCCCGCTCTCCCAGGACATGTGGGACTTCGTCTCGCGCGTGGAGGAGGCGCGCGGCTTCTTCACGCCGCTGCTGGCCAGTGGCGATGGCGAGGCGCGCTACACCGTGCGGATGGAGCCCCGGATCAACCGGCGCTTCGAGCTGCGCGCCAATCAGATCATCGAGTGGCAGCTCGAGGTGGATGGCCGGTCGGTGGCTGATCGTGCCGCGACCTGGGAGCCCGGAGCGCCGCTGCGCGTGGCCTTCCGTTGGGCCAAGGATGCCCCCTACGCGCCCGCCCCGGATGGGCAGCCGGGGGGGGCTCTCCTGGGCGGGAACGAGACGCTCACCTTCGAGTACGGCGGCACCTGGTCCCTGCTCCGGCTGTTGCGTGCCCAGCAGGGCCCTCGGGGCGAGCTGGAGCGCAAGGAGCGCGCCCGGCCCCATGTGCTGCGCTTCATGATGCAGGCACGGGAGAAGGCCCGCGACAAGGCGGCGGCTTCCGCCACCCGCGAGCAGGTTCGCGCCTTCCTCCGGCTGGAGGTCTCCTCCCTGGACGGCAAGGCGCCCCTGGAGGCGCCCCTCCAGTGGCCCGTGCGCGCGCCACTGTCCGTGGAGGACGTCCGCGAGGACTTCTCCTCGGAGTTCCCACTGCACCCTGGCGACCGGAGAGCCGACCGATGACGACGCCCACCCCGTTCTCCCCGGACGTGGAGTCCCTGCTTCTCCCCATCGCTCCAGACGCGCCCGCGGGTGGCCCGCTGCGCTACGAGGGCACGTACGATCGCATCCAGGAGGCGCGCCGCGAGGACGACGCCTCGCTGCCCCAGGGGGTGTGGAAGGCCCCGCTCAAGAAGGCCAACTGGTCGCAGGTGGCCACCCTCTGCCAGGAGGCGCTGCGGCAGAAGACGAAGGACTTCCAGCTCGCCGCCTGGCTGCTGGAGGCCTGGCTGGAGCTGCACGGCTTCCGTGGCGTGGAGGCCGGCCTGCGGCTGATGGTGGGACTGGCCGAGCGCTTCTGGGACACAGCCTGGCCCGCGCTGGACGCGGAGGACCCCACGGGCCGCCTCGCGCCACTGGCCTGGCTGGACGAGAAGGCGGTGCTCCGCCTCAAGGGCATTGCCCTCGTCCGGACGCAGGGGACCGAAGCGGTGACCTACAGCTACGCGGACTGGGAGGCCGCCACCCACCGGGAGCGGACCGTGCGCGGGGGCACTCCGCCCAAGTCCGCGACGAATGGGCCGGAAGCGGTGACGCAGGCGCGCTTCATGTCCGCGGTCTCCCTCACCCCGGCCTCCTTCCTCTCCGGGCTCGCCCGTGACGTGGGGGCCGCGCTCGATGCGGCCATCGCGCTGGAGCAGGCCTTCGACTCCCGCCTGGGCCGCGCCCAGGCCTCGCTGCACCGCTTCAGGGCCCTCCTGGGCAGCCTGCGCGACCTGCTCGTCTCCCTGCGCGGCGCGGCGGGCACGGCGGCCGCGTCCACTCCCGAGGGAGCGGAGGATGCGGCGGCGGCTCCCGAGGATGCTCCCGAGGCGCCCCGGGGGGGCGGCCCCATCCGGGACCGGATGGATGCCTACCGGCGGCTCATCGAGGTGGCGGACTACCTGCTGCGCACCGAGCCTCACAGCCCCACGCCCTATCTCATCAAACGCGCTGTCTCCTGGGGCGAGATGCCCCTCGGACAGCTCCTCCAGGAGATCGTCCAGACACCGCAGGATCTCAAGGCCATCTACTCCCTGCTGGGGATGCGCGAGCAGCCGCCGCAGAAGTGAGCAGGGCCTGTCTGGTTTCACCCTGGGCCGTACATCGGCCCTGTCGTCGCAGTCCGAGCAGTCCAATCACTCACAAGCGAGGGAACCATGGCAGTCTTCTTGGATAGTGGTCAGCACTGGGTGGGACGGAACAAGCCTCCGCGCGTGCAGATCACCTATGACCTGGAGGCGGGGGGCGCCACCGAGAAGCGGGAGCTGCCGCTCGTCGTCGGCGTGCTCGCGGACCTCTGCATCCAGCAGAAGCCCGACTTCCCCAGGCTGAAGGACCGCAAGTTCGTCGAGATCGACAGGGACAACTTCAACGATGTCCTCAAGCAGCTCAACCCGTCGCTGACGCTGCGCGTGCCCAACCGCATCCAGCAGGGGGGAGAGGATCTCGAGGTGGAGCTGGGCTTCAAGGGCATCGAGGACTTCGAGCCGTTCTCGGTGCTCAAGCAGGTCAAGCCGCTGGAAGGCCTGCTGGAGGCACGCAAGAACCTGGTGAACCTCATCGCCAAGCTCGATGGCAACGACGCGCTCAACGCGGCCATCAAGCGGCTCAACGAGCGTCTGCGCGAGCTGATCGCCGGCAAGGAGGAGGAGCGGACGCAGTTCAAGACCCGGCTCGTCGCCGAGCTGGACGCCCAGATGACCGCGCTGCGCGCCCAGGAGAAGGAGCCCTCGGTGGAGGGAGGGGCTACGCCCCCGGCGGCGAGCGCGGCTCCCGCGGGGGAGGAGACGACGCCCGCGGGGGAGGGGACGACGCCCGCGGCGGGCGGCACCGCGGCCCCTGGCCCCACCCGGGTGGATCCGTCCAAGGCCAGGGAGCCCCAGGAGTTCGCGCGGGCGCTCATCGACGCGAAGCTCACCCGCACCGCGCTCCAGAACGAGGGGGCGCGCAACATGCTGAATGCCTTCGTCGAGCAGTTCCTCGAGCAGGCGGAGAAGTTCGCCCTCGAGAAGGCTCAGCACGACACCCTCGAGCGCCAGCAGCACACCCGGGAGGCCGAGGAGCAATGGCGCCTCCGGCAGGAGGAGACGCGCAAGAAGCTGGAGAACGACATGGTGACGATGCTCCACCACCGCATCGCGCTCATCGATCTCCACATGAGCAACCAGCTCAACGCCATCCTCCACGCCGAGGACTTCCGCAAGCTGGAGTCCACCTGGCGCGGGCTGCACTACCTGGTGATGCGCTCGGAGACGGGATCGCACCTGAAGATCCGCGTGCTGAACGCCAGCCAGAAGGAGCTGCTCAAGGACCTGGACCTGGCCACCGACTTCGACCAGAGCGTGCTCTTCAAGAAGGTGTACGAGGAGGAGTATGGCACCTTCGGCGGGCATCCCTTCAGCGTCCTGCTCGGGGACTACTACTTCGGCCGCCACCCGGAGCACATCAAGCTGTTGAAGATGATCTCCAACGTGGCCGCCGCCGCCCACGCTCCGTTCATCTCCTCGGCGCACCCGAGCCTCTTCGACATGGAGAGCTTCACCCAGCTCGACGGGCCGCGGGACCTGGCCAAGCTCTTCGAGAGCTCGGACATGCTGGAGTGGAGGAGCTTCCGGGAGGCGGAGGACTCGCGCTACGTCACCCTGACGCTGCCGCGCTTCCTGCTGCGCCTGCCCTACGGCCGCGACACCGTTCCGGTGCAAGGCTTCGACTACGACGAGCAGGTGGACGGCAACCGCGCCGAGCAGCACGAGCACTACGTGTGGGGCAACGCCGCCTACGCGCTGGGGGCTCGCATCACCCAGGCCTTCGCCCTCCACCGCTGGTGCGCCGCCATCCGCGGCGTGGAGAACGGCGGCCGGGTGAACGATCTGCCCGTCCACACCTTCAAGACCGACGCGGGCGACAGGATGGCCAAGATTCCCACCGAGGTGGCCATCACCGACCGTCGCGAGAAGGAGCTCAACGACCTGGGCTTCATGTCGCTCTGCTACCGCAAGGCGGACACCTACGCCGTCTTCTTCGGCTCGCAGACGGTGCAGAAGTCGCGCCTCTACGACACGCCGCAGGCCAACGCCAACGCGCAGATCTCCGCGCAGCTGCCCTACGTGCTCGCCGCCTCCCGCTTCGCCCACTACCTGAAGGTGATGATGCGGGACAAGATCGGCAGCTTCACCACGCGGGAAGCGGTGTCCATCTACCTCAACCGGTGGATCTCCGATTACGTCCAGCTCAACGACGAGGCCGCCCCGGACGTCAAGGCGCGCCAGCCGCTGCGTGAGGCCCGCATCGACGTGATGGAGGTGCCGGGCCGGCCCGGTGCCTACCGTGCCATCGCCTTCCTGCGGCCCCACTTCCAGCTCAACGAGCTGAGCGCCTCCATCCGGCTCGTCGCCGAGCTGCCCGCGCCGGCCGCCAGCTAGTCCCGTCCCCACCCCCAGTCAGAGAAAGAAGACGACATGCAAAACATCTATCTGCAGTTCATTGGCGTCGAGACTCTCAAGGGCGAGTCCACGACGACCGAGGGCAAGGACAAGATCGAGCTCCTGTCCTACAGCCACGGGGT
>NZ_DASVSO010000442.1:0-28569 GCF_036388035.1 Archangium sp. | reverse complement strand
ACAACCAAGACCCCTTTCATGACCTAAATGATCAACAAAGAATCACAGCGCTTACATATCTAGACATTGCCTTAAAATTCTCTCGCCAAAACATACCGCTTTATGGCGAGGTCTTTGAGACCTCAATGTATCCCGATGGGGAACCATTACATGCAGAACTAATCAAAAAAGGAGGACCCGGTCAATTAAACACCTACCGCGTCTACCCCAAGCCTCTAACTTTGATTGGAGGGGATAAGGAGCAGATCCCGACCCTTATTCAAAAAGGATATATTCCTCTTGTCGGCTCATTCGGCCCCTCGTCCCGAGGAAGCAACTCATCAAAGGAACAAACGGCCAAGCAGCTTGCGGCTTTGCTCGCAATGAAGTCGGTCGAAATGATTTTTCCGGCTACCAAGGGAGTTGATCCAAAACTCATCCTTGAGGCACGAGATCGACTGTCAGACCATCTACCCCCATTTTGGGCAGCAATGCTCAAACTCAGCATCGAACTCAGGGCTCGAATAAAGGACTGCAAAAGCCCTGAAGAAGTATTTCGCGAGGCAGACTTCATGGTCGACACTCTCGTCAGGCCCGCTGCGATTGACCTTAAGCGGAAAATCGAACTCGAAAGAAAGAAGTGGTTCTACAAAATCCTAATGCCCATTCAAGCTGGCCTAAGACTGCTTATTGGCAAGCCAATTCTGACCCAGCAACAACTTCTCACCAGTGCATTGATTCTTGGTGCAGATGTGGCGTTGGCTTCTGCCGAAAACATGAAGATAATAGAAGCCTTGAAAAATGAGGCTGGATTGACTTTTCTTCTGGAGGCAGGCGACACACTCAGAAAATAGAAGTAAATCCATGCCCCGCGAGAGGTGTCAGATATTTCATACGGGACACTTCGCACAGGTCGAGAGTGCACCCGAGAGGGTGTCAGAGAATTCGAGCGAGGCGACCCGGCACGACACGCGGCGGAAAAGAGAAGAGCGAAAAGCTGGCCGAGAAATCCCCTCGCATCCACCGTGCCGCCGCCTCTCGGAATGCCGCGACGAAGGCCCGGTACTGCTCACGCAACTCCTTCAAGGCCTGGCGCATCGAGGCATGCCCCAACGGCCGAGGGCTCCGCTTGGCCGCGCCGATGACTACTTCAAATCTATCGGCGTCACGCCATCAACACCGACCAGAATCCCTGGCAATCGGTAGGAGGCCGCACTGTGGACATGAAATTGATGGGTCAGGTTCGGCGCCTGATCGAGGATCTGGCAGCAGGACGGTATGCGGAGATCGCAGCGGATGGTCGCGCGGGGCGCCTGACCGAGGCGGAGTTGAGAACTGCTGTCGAGCAGTATGGGAGGACGCTTGTTCCCTTGCCTGCTGACGGTGAGCTGCTTGTCGATATCCATGAGCAGACGTCTCAGCCGGATGCGGTCTCCCTTGATGTACCTCTGTGGACCCGGGAGGAAGGCCGCAGCGACCTGACACTTTCGGTGACGGCGCTCAAGCGGGGCGAAACCTACACGGTCGAAGTGGACGATCTGCACGTTCTTTAGGAACTGGTGGCCTGAGAGTCCCCCGCTTCCGTGGACACCCCCTCACCCGAGGAAGGTGCTCACCAGCTCTCGCACCTGGTCCCGGCGGACAGGCTTCTTCAGCTCGACCAGCGGCCCGCTGTCCGGAAACTCCTCGCGGATCTTCTCCCAGGAGTAGTCGGAGTAGGCCGAGCAGAGCACCACCGGGAGCGTGGGAGCCACCTTGCGCAGGTGCCGCAGCGTCTCGATACCGTTCCAGCCGGGGGGCATCCGGTAGTCCAGGAAGGCCAGGCCATAGGGCTGGCCTGACGCCTGGGCCTGCCGCACCTTCTCGAGCCCCTCCTGTCCCTGCATCGCCGAGTCCATCTCCAGGTCCAGCGCTGGGAAACCCTCCACGGGGGGAGCCACTCCGAAGAGTGCCTCCTCCATCAGATCCAGCGCCTTCCTGCCCTCGTTGTGCTCCGGGGCCAGCAACCGGCGAAAGTCTTGATGGATGGCCTCGGAGTCATCGATGACCAGTATCCGCTTCTTGCTCACGCGCTCGCTCACGCTGCCCCCTGAGACCCAGGATAGGGCAGTTCCAGCACGAACGTGGCCCCGTGCCCCAACCCCTCGCTGTGGGCGGTGAGCGAGCCGCCCAGCTCCTGCGCCGCCAGGGCGCTGGAGTGCAGCCCGAAGCCGTGCCCCTCCTGGCGGGTGGTGAAGCCGTACTGGAAGATGCGGGTGAGCATCTCCGGTGCGATCCCCACCCCGGTGTCGCGCACTTCTATCCGCAGCCGGTCGCCCGCGGGGGGCTCCAGCCGCACCGTGAGGCGCCGCTCCTGCTGGGGCGAGGCATCCAGGGCGTACTTGGCGTTGCTGATGAGGTTGACCAGTATCATCAACACCTTGTTCTTGTCGGTGTGCACCGGGGGCAGCGCGTTCAGGTGCTGCTCCACCTGCACCTGATGGCGGCTCAGCCCCGCGGCGTTGATGCGCAGCGCATCCCGCACCAGCTCCTCCATGAGCACCGGCTCGTGCAGCCGCGGCAGGCGGGCATAGTTCTGCTGCAGCTTGACGACGCTGCCAATGTGCTCGGTGTAGCGGTTGACGTCCTCCAGCAAGGTCAGCAGCTCCTGGCGCTCATCCACCAGGTTCTGGCTCAGCTGGCTCAGGAAGGGCATCGCCTTCTGGCCCCGCTCGGTCTGGGTGAGGAAGTGCCCCAGGTTGTCGCGGTGCTGCTCCAGCAGGCTCGCCACCCGCCCCACCTGCTCGAGCTTCATCCCGCTCACCCGCTCCCTGGCCAGCACCGCGGCCGTCTGGACGCTGTTGAGCACGTTGCCCACGTTGTGCAGCACGTTGGTGGCGATCTCCGCCATGCCCGCCTGCCGGGCGCTCTGCATCAGTTGCCGATGCACCTCCTTCAGCTCGCGGGTGCGCTCCTCGACACGCTGCTCCAGGCCCTCGTTGGCCTGCCGCAACGCTTCCTCGCGCTGCTGGAGCTTCTGGGCCATGTGCTGGAAGGCGGTGCCCAGCCGTCCCAGCTCGTCATCGCGCGAGGACGGCAGGGTGACGTTGAAGTCGCCGGCGGCCAGCTGGTCCGTGGCCTGGGTGAACGCCCCCAGGGGGCGCGTTATCTGCTGCTTGAGCACCCAGTACATGATGGCCAGCTCCAGCAGCAGCGAGGCCAGGCCGAACGCCAACACGTAGCGCGAGGCCGCGAGGGCCGCCGAGGACACCACCCCCTCGGGCATCACCGTGACCAGGTTCCAGCCGGGGCCCTCCAGCCGCGCCACGGCGAGGTACTCGCCGTGCTTGGGCAGTTCCAACACGCTCTGGCCCGGCGCGCGGGCCCGCACCCGGTCGAAGATGTCACGCAGGTGCGTGTGCTGCTCGGTGGTCCCCTCCCCCGGGTGAGGGCTCAGGATGTTGAGGGCCTCCCCGCCCTTGTTCTCCAGGAAGGGGTGGGCGACGAGCTGGCCATCATCGCGAAAGAGGATGTTGTAGGCGCCAGGCAGGTGGTTGCTGATGGTCCGGTCCATCAGCTCCTCCAGGAGCACATCGGAGCCCACGGAGGCGACATGGCGGCCGTCGAGGTCCAGCGGCGTGGTGCCCGAGGACAGCCACACCTTGCTGGGCTCATCCTCATAGATGCCCGTCCAGCCCGTCTTCCGCTCGAGGTTGTTTTGGACGAGGGAGTCCGTGAAGTAGTCGAGCGTCATGAACGAGTAGGTGGCCTCGGTGTCCCGGCTCCAGGTGGGTGCCTTCGGCCAGTACATCACCAGCGCGCCCTCGGGCAGCATGACGTAGGTATCCGTGAAGCGGGCATGCAACGGAGGCCCGTACTGAGCGGTGACCTCATACGCGGCGATGAGCCGGCGGCGGAAGTCGTCATCCACCGGCACTCCCTTGGCAACGAAGACCTGCGGCATCCGCGTGCCATCGAAGCCCTGGAACTGATTGCGGATGGTCCCATCCGGCATCCGCGCGAACAGGGTGTCGAACTGGGGCTGGGGATCCTTCTGGCTCCAGGCCTCGATGCGCTCGCGCAGGGCCTGCTTGAGGGCCACGTGGTTGTCCTGGGCCAGCAGGAAGATCTCCTGCTCCCTCTGGCTGCGATCCACCACATGCCGCTCCAGCTGCGCGAGGGTTTGATCGCGCATGGAGTGGAAGATGTGGAGGTAGCTGAAGAAGGTGGCGAGGGCGATGATGACCGCGATGCGCACGCCCATGCTGATGAGCGTCGAGCGAGCAAGGGAGGCGCTGGGGCGTACGGAGAAGGTGGACGGCATGATGGCGGGGGGGCCTCGAGCCTGGATGGAAGCCGAGCAGAAAGGCGGCCCCAGTTTGCATCCAGGCAGGTACAAGGACCAACCGTGGGTGGTGGCTCTCTTGGCCCGCCCTGGAGACCCCGCGTCTGAACACCCTGGCGCACGTTTTTCTTTCGGGCAGCTCGAGGCAGGCAGCACGCCTCCCGGCCGTGGGCTGCTGCCCGCACCGCTCCCAGCGCAGGAGCACGACCCTCGCGCCTGAAGGTTGCCTGGATTCCTGCTATTCCCCGGGAAAATTCGAGGAAGGTCTCGAATCTCTTCCAGGGAAGTCGTTCACCTCCGGGTTGGGACGCAGCAGTCGTCCCTGGAAGCACCTGGACGTGACGAAGTAGTAGCCCTCCTCCTCAAACATCCTCAGTGGCCAGCCCATCCCCTCCCCCTCCGTACGGCCCGTGAGGTCGATGTACCTGGCGGGCCAGCCATAAGCCCTCAGAAAGACTACACCAGCGGCCCCCGGCGCTGCACCACAAGGTGGTGCTTGTGGCCCGGCGAGGCGTCACCTCGCTGCTCGCCGAGGCCATCACGCACCTGAAGCGCTAGCCTACCGGCGCCCCCGCTCTCACTGCCGCATGTCGCGCGCGAGGGAGACCGTGAACGTAGTCCCGGCCTCCTCCGTGCTCTCTACGCGAACCGAGCCCCGGTGTGCCTTCGCCAGACCTTCGACGAGGGTGAGCCCCAACCCCCAGCCCTTCTGCGCCCGGACCTGGGCGGAACCCGCCCGGCGATAGAGCTGAAACAAAGCCTTCTGCTCCTCCGGAGCAATGGGACTGCCCCAGTTGTGAACGGAGATTGACACCTCGTCCTGCCCGCTCTGAGCCAGGCGGACGGTGACAGGGCGATCGCGCGCCCCGTACTTGATGGCGTTGTTGCACAGGTTCTCGATGATTCGCCTTATCCCGCTACAGCTCCAGTAGCCTTGAAGCAGCTCCGGCGCGTCCAGCACGAACCGGTGGCCATGAAGCAGTGACAGCTCCTCCAACGTCCCCTGTGCCAGTGCGCTCAGTTCGCACTTGGAGACCTCGATGGGAAGCGGCTCTCCGGCCCGGACCCGATTCGCATCCAGCAGGTCGCTGATCATCTGATCCGCCCGGTCGAGGTTCTCGCTGATCCTCGCCGCCAGTTTGTAGAGGACCGTGGGGTCGCCTGCCTTTCGCGCCACCATGTGGGCATTCAACTTCGCGGCCGTGAGCGGCGTTCGCAGATCGTGCGAGAGCGTGGCGACGAACCTCTCGCGAAGCTCGCGCTCTTCCTCCAGGCGCGCGGTGAACGCCTTCTGGTCATGGATGTCGGTATTGGCACCGATCCATTTCACGATTCTTCCGTCTGAGTCGCGGAGGGGGACCCCACGGACCAGGTGCCAGCGGTACTGACCGTCGGAGCCGCGCCGGAAGCGCTGCTCCATCAGAAAGTCTTTGCCAGTCTCCACAGCCTCCTTCAATCGCGGCCGGGTCTGCTCCACGTCCTCGGGATGCATGGGCAGGGTGTCCGGGTCGTCCCACCGGGTACCCCGGGGCAGGCCCAGGTACTTGAACCACCAGTCGTTGTACCAATCGACGACGAAGTCAGGCGTGGCGGTCCAGATGATCTGGGGCAACGCATTGGCGATCTGCCTGAACCGCTGCTCGGCCTGTTTCTCCCCCCGGAGGTCCCGGGTGACGGTGGCAACACCGCTGATGGAGCCTTTCTCGTCCCGGATCACGAACTGGTTGTAGTGAACGGGAATCGCTTCGCCCGTCTTGAAATTGCGAAACCGGAACTCGCCGACCCAGCGGCCTTCGCGCTCCTGGGTGGGGAGGATCACTTCGCGGACGAATGGCTTGTCCTCTTCCAGGAAGTAGTCCAGGACCTGGGTCTTCAGGGCTTCTTCGAGGTCTCCAAGGCCCACCATCTTCCGTCCCGCTTCATTGACGAAGAGGGCTCTGCCGTCGGGAGTGGCGACGCCGATGAAATCCGAGCTCTGCTCCGTCAGGTGCTTGAACATCCGGAGCCGCTCCTCGAGCTGTTTTCGCTCCGTCAAATCATGAACGGCCGTCACCGCGGCCTGAATGTTTCCATCCTGATCGCGAATCGGAGATGAGCTGACAAGCAGTGTGGACAAGGTGCCGTCCGTCCTGCGGTAACGCATCTCCTCGGAGCGCGTCACCTCCCCCTTCCGGATGGCGCGGGCCGTGGGATAATCCTCTGGTTGATATGGGCTCCCATCGGGATGAACCGCTCCATACTGGGCATACTCCTGGAGGCTCTGGCGTTCAGACACCCGGCGTTCGGTCAGGCGATCAATTTCCTCATTGTGATAGAGCGCCTTGCCCGTCTTCGCGTCGGTAATGGAGATGCCTATCGGGACATGCCGGATGACCGCTTCGAGCAGGGCTCTGGATTGCTGAAGCTTGGCCTCCGCAGTGGCGCGCTCGGTGTCATCGCGAAGCACCTTCACGAAGCCCAGGACGCGCCCTGTGGCATCACGCAGCGGGTTCATCACTCCGTTCGCGAAGAAGCGTGAGCCATCCTTCTTGACATGCCACCGCTTGTCCTCGGCCTTGCCGGTGGCGAGGGCCGTCTTCATCTCCTGCTCCGCCGCGCCCTGGGCAAGATCCTCTGGGGTAAAGAGCAGGCGGCAGTCCTTGCCACGCACCTCGTCCTCTCTGTACTGGAAGATGTTCTCTGCTCCGAAGTTCCAGTCGAAGATCCGCCCGTCTGGAGAGGTGCGGATAATTGCGTGATCCTTCACGTTCTCGATGATCAGGCGGTAGCGCTCCTCGGCGGAACGCTCGCGGGACTGGGCGAACTGCGCGAAGCACGCGCCCGCCTCCGCCATTCCCTGCTCAATGGCGGTGAGGACGAGGTCGCGTTCCGCCGTGGTAACAGGGGCTTCCTGCTCCAGTACGTGGAAGATGACCTCCCGAAGAAGCTGATATTCCTGGAGCATCTGATGAAGGGAGTATTCCTCGAGGCTCGAGCGCTGTTTCCCGTGCTCCCGGGACACATCGTTCAGCGCTTCAAGGGACACCCGCCAGCGGGGCTCTGCCGCCAGTGCGGCAACGAGGCGATCCAGGAACTGCGGTAGGCTGTTCCGAAGCTGAGGCTCATCCTGAGCTCTTGCCGCCGGAATGTCCTGGCGGACGCGGCCCATCCACAGCTTCAGGATTCTTTCCTTGGACGCCTGCAGCCGCGCCGAGGCAGGGACCTCTGCTTCAGCGCCCTGGGAGAAGGTTCCGTCCATTTCTCCCCAAGCTAATTCCGGCTGGGGAGCCGCTGCAGAGGTGGCGACCAGGGCCCACAGACCAGCAGGCGTGCAGGCGAGGGGGCCGCCGACCCTCTACTCCTCGTCCTGGCGCAGCGTGGCCAGCATGTTGAGATCCTCAAGCGTGGTGGTGTCTCCGCTCGTCGCCTTGCCCGCAGCCACGTCGCGCAGCAGCCGGCGCATGATCTTCCCCGAGCGCGTCTTCGGCAGCGCCTCGGCGAAGCGGATCTCATCGGGCCGTGCGATGGCGCCAATCTCCTTCGCCACGTGCGCGGCCAGCTCCTTCTTCAGCTCCGGCGAGGGCGGCGTGCCCTTCTTCGGCGTGACGAAGGCCACCAGCGCCGTGCCCTTCAGCTCGTTCGGGCGGCCCACCACGGGCCCCCGTGGAGCCCCTGCCTGCTTGTGGGGATCGGGGCCTACGACAGCAAGCTACAGCAGACGCTCGACGAAGGCCCGTCAACGGGGTGGGCTCCGGAAGACACTTCGACGAGGGGCCGATAGGTGAGGAAGGATTTCGCACCGCTACCTCTCGAGGAAAGCGGAAGGGGATGGCGGCTCTCGAAGCGTCGCTCACATGGCAGACAACCCCGCCCCGGGTCGCATCGTCCGGCGTCTGGGGCCCCGGTACCTTGCGCCCTCCCCCGTGCCGTCGCGGAGAGCAAGGAACCCGTATGCCGACGAAAGCCACCGCCGCCGTCCCACGCTGAGGTGCATCCACCCCCGGGAGCTTCGCGCTGCTCGCGCTGCTCTCCCTGCTCGCCGGGTGCAAGGACAACCCACCCGCGGCGACTCCGGCCCCGGACCCCTTGACCGAGCCCGTCCAGCAGATCGTCGACTCCCCTTTCAAGAAGGCGCCACGCCCCATCATCGGAGCGCTCCGCGCGCCGCTCGACAAGCTGCCGCAGAGCGAGAACTTCGAGCTCGTCGGCTACAATCCCTTGCCCAATCCCGGAGATACCCGGCCCCGAGGCGTCAACGGCCCCACCGCCGTTTCCGGCAACTGTCTCTATGTCGGCAGCCGTATCGGGCGCCGGCCAGGAACGGGCGCGAGCTTCGGCACCCCCGCGCTGCCTCCGGACCTCCTCATCCTGGACATCCAGGATCCGAGCAAGCCCCAGGTGGTGGGAGCCCTGCCCACCATCCTCAACGCCACCTCCCGTGAGCTGCGGACCATCCCCGACCTGAACACCCTCATCGTGATGAACTTCCGGGAGACGGGGCCCGACAGCAGCGCGGTGAACAACTACCAGATCTACGACATCACCGACTGCCGCAACCCGGTCCTCAAGCAGACGATCCCCCTGGGAGTCGATCGGCCGCACGAGTTCTTCCTGTGGAGGGACCCGCGCAACTCCGGGCGCTTCCTGCTCTTCTCCTCCATCCACCTGGGCAATGTGATGGAGCCCTCGCTGCGGGTGTACGAGCTGCGAGATCCACCCAATGGTCCCATCAGCCCCGACCCGGTGGCGACCTTCACGCTCAACCCGGCGGTGCCCCGCACGGAACCCATCGACCCGAGCGCCTACCGGGACGACCACTTCGTCTTCAACGCGGAGCGGCCCGCCATGCAGCGCAACAACGTCCACTCCATGTCCGTGACCAAGGACGGGACGCGGACGTACGTGGCCAACATCCACGCGGGCTACTACATCCTGGACAGCTCGCGCCTGACGCAGGGCCTGCCGTGCACGCCGCACACCGCCACCGCCGACGCGAGGACCCACACGGACCCCAACCTCTGCCTGCGCAAGCTCAACCCGGATCCCGGCAACCGGGTGGACCTCACGCCCCCGTATGCGTGGACCGAGCACTCCGTGTACCCCGTCCCGGGCCGGCCCTACCTGCTCGTCTCCGGCGAGCGCAACGGCGTGGACACCTGCCCCTGGAGCTGGGGCACCATCCTGGACATCTCAGTCGAGCGCTTCCCGCAGGTGGTGTCGCGCTACATGGTGCCCGAGAACCTGGAGGCCAACTGCTTCCCCGGGGGCCCGGGGGACCCGGCGCTCCAGCGTGAGTTCTCCCCGCACCAGCAGCTCGTCTTCCCCAACCTGTTCTTCGTCTCCTGGTACTCGGCGGGCCTGCGCGCCTGGGACATCTCCAACCCGGTGCTCCCGATGGAGGTGGGCGTCTACGTGCCCAGACCCGCCACGGACGTCGTGGAGCCGTTCCGCAACAGCCCGGACGTGTGGTTCTGGTCCCAACCCTTCCTCTACAACGGCCTCATCTACATGGCCGATGTGAACAGCGGCCTCTACATCCTGCGCTACAAGGGCGACCGCGCCGACGAGCTGCCGCAGCAGGGGCTGTTCATCAGCAACACCAACTTCTAGGACGGCGAGCCGCTCACCGC
The DNA here is from genome assembly GCF_036388035.1 of Archangium sp. Taxonomy (GTDB): domain Bacteria; phylum Myxococcota; class Myxococcia; order Myxococcales; family Myxococcaceae; genus Archangium. The sequence goes on along the minus strand of NZ_DASVSO010000442.1, from coordinate 18,657 downwards.
GGGGGGCCGGGCAGAGGTGTCGGCAGGGTGCTCACCCCCTGAAGGTTGGTCAGCGAACGAAGGAAGTCGACCCGAGGTTCCAGGGTGTCCGCCCATCGGCACGCCGGGCTAAAATTTTCCCATGAAGTTTCTAGGCGACTTGGATGAAGTAGCTCTTGGACGGACTCAACGGTGCAATCGCCTCCTCACGGATCCAAACCGTCTTCAGGCCATCCGGGACACCGGTCTGATGGACACGCCTCGTGAGGAGGCATTTGATCGCCTCGCCCACCTGGCAGCCGAGATCCTCAACGTCCCTTTGACGATCGTTTCCCTGGTGGATGCCGAGAAACAATTTTTCAAAGCGGATTTCGGCCTGCCGTCGCCCTTCCGGGAGACTCGAGAGTTACCGATCGACGCTTCGCTTTGTCGATACACACTCGAGGGCGAACCCATCATCTCCTCGAATGCTCCAGCCGACCCGTTCCTGAGGTTTCATCCCTCGACCGGGCCCTGGGGAATCGTTGCCATCATCGTGCTCCCATTGATCAGCCCAGACGGGCATGTGCTGGGTACCTTCTGCTGCATCGAGCCCAAGGTGCGCGAATGGACTGCGCATGAACTCAAGGTGATGCGGGAGCTGACGGCGTCCATCATGACGGAGATCAACCTCCGGAATCAGATCCAGAAACTGAAGATCGAGCAGAATCTCCGAGACACGTTCGTTGCGGCGCTTACCCATGATTTACGCACGCCCCTGGCGGCGTCGAAGCTGAACGTGCAACTCCTCGGGAGACGCCATGCGGGCATGCCAACTGTCCAAGCGTCCGTGGTTCGGGTTACCGAGAGTTTGGACCGCGCGGAACGCATGATTCAGAACTTGCTGGACGCGAGCCAGATCAAGGCAGGCAAGCCAGTGCCCTTGAAGGTGAGCGAATGCGATTTCCACGCGATCACCGTTCAGGCGCTGGAGGAGCTGGCGTCGGTTTATACGGATCGCTTCGTTCTGAAAGCAGAAGGCGCGATCAAAATGGTGGCGGATCCGATCGGGCTGCGTCGCATCGTCGAGAACCTGGCCTCGAACGCGGCAAAGTACGGCGCGCCAGGCACCCCGATCGAAGTGTTGCTCGGCCGAAGCGGCAACCAGGTGACGCTTCACGTGAAGAATCAAGGCACCCCGATCGCCGGGAGTGAATTGCTGACCATCTTTGAGCCTTTCCACCGCTCGAGGTCCGCAACGGAGAGCGCGGAAAAAGGGTGGGGACTCGGCCTGCCCTTGGTGAGAGGCTTCGCCGAAGCGCACGGAGGGAGGGCGACCGTGACGAGCTCAGCCCAGGACGGGACTTGCTTCACGATCACACTACCGCTCAACGCGTCTCCGGCGAAGACGTTCTCGGCCGTTGCAGGTCCGGAACACGTCGACGCGAACGAGCCCGCGGGCTTCCAGAGTTGGGGGAGGGGGTAACGGAACCAGGCTCACCGCCGGTGCGCCTGATTCCGAGCACCAGAATGGGAAACCGATCGCCCTCACTCCATGAGGTCCCTGGAGGCGGAGAGATGGGTGCGCTCGTGCGCGTCTTGGATTGGAGCAAGACCGCGGTGGGCCCGGTGGAAAGCTGGCCGGGCGCTCTGAAGACCACCGTACGGACCCTGCTCGAGTGCCGCCTGCCCATGTATCTCGCCTGGGGCCGCGAGTTCACGCAGTTCTACAACGATGCCTACCGCCCGATCCTGGGAAGCAAGAAACATCCCCAGGCCATGGGCGGGCGCGCGCCGGAAACCTGGCCAGAGATCTGGGCTACGATTGGCCCCATGTGGGACGAAGTCTGGAAGGGCCGCTCCTTCGGGTCCGACAACTTTCGGCTCACCATCGAGCGAAACGGCTACCCCGAGGATTGCTACTTCAACTTTTCCTATAGCCCCGTGCGCGATGAATCCGGCGCCGTGGCGGGCGTGCTCGTGACGTTCGCCGAAACCACCGACCAGGTGACGAGCGAGCGCCGCCTGACGGAGGAGCGCGACAAGCTCAATAACATTCTGCAGAACCTCACCGATGGGCTCTTCATCGTCGACCTCGACGGCAATATCGTGGAAATGAACGCAGCGGCCCTGCGCATGCACGGCTACTCCTCTTTGGAAGAGGCGCAGCGGCAGAGCTCGAGCCGCGAAGCCCATTTCGAAGTACGCACGGCCGAGGGAATCGTTCTTCCGCTGTCCGAGTGGCCGGTGATGCGGGTGCTGCGCGGAGAGCGCTTCTCCGACGTGGAGCTGCTGGTGCGGCTGCGGACGCGAGACATCTCCTGGATCGGTGCCTATAGCGGCACGCCGATCTACGACGCCGAAGGCAACTTACGCCTGGGCGTGATTTCCGTGCGCAACGTGACGGAGCGTCGTCAGCTCCTGGAAAACGAAAAATCCGCTCGTCACGCGGCGGAGAAGAGCGAGGCCAAGTTTCGCTCGATCTTCGATCTCGCCGCCGTAGGCATCGGGAGGAATGATCCCCAGAGCGGCCGCTTCCTCGAAGTGAACCGCCGTTTCGAGGAGATCACCGGCTACTCCGCCGAAGAGCTGTCGCGATTGACCCATAGCGACATCACCCATCCCGAAGACCGGCAGCGTGACCAGGAAGACTTTCTCGCCTTCACGGAAGGACGTACTCCCACCTTGCGCTCGCAGAAACGCTACGTGCGCAAAGATGGCCGCGGGGTCTGGGTCAATGTCGAGGCCGTGGTCGGCTCCCGCGACCCAGCCGGCCGGCCGCTCGATACGATCGGAATCGTGCAGGACGTCACCGAGGCGAAGCAGGCCCTGCAGGCCGTGGAGGAACGTGAGCGCCGCTTCCGGGTGCTCGCCAACTCGATGCCCCAGATCGTGTGGATGGCACGTCCCGACGGAACCTTCGATTACTTCAACGAGCGCTGGTTCGAGTACACGGGGTTTTCCGAGGCGGCGCCCATCGGCGCGGAGCCCTGCGAGGGCGTGGTGCATCCGGACGACTCCGCCAAGGTGCGGGAGGCCTGGCGGCTGTCGATTCGCACGGGCAATCCCCTCTATACCGAGTCGCGCTTGCGGCGCGGAGCCGATGGTGCGTACCGCTGGTTTCTCACCCGGGCCATTCCGGTTCGCGGCGACGACGGCGCGGTCGTGCGCTGGTTCGGAACCTCGACCGATATCGACCAGCAGAAACGCGCCGAGGAGTTCCTCGCCCACTCCGGGGAGCTCTTCCGCCGCGTGACGGAAACGATTCCCCAGGCCGTGTGGCGCACCAACCTGGACGGCTCGGCCGATTACTTCAGCCAGCGTTTCTACGAAATCGTGGGCTACAGCCCGAAGGATTTCCTCGGCTGGGGTTGGTCGGAGCTGATCCATCCCGACGACAGGCAGCGCGTGCTCCAGGAGTGGCAGCGCTGCCGCGATGCGCTCATCCCCATTTCCTACGAGTTCCGCCTGCTCGGCTCCGACGGCAGGTACCGCTGGTTCCTGACCCAGGGCAACCCCCACCGCAATGAGCGCGGCGAGGTGGACAAATACTACGGTACCTGGACGCAGATCGACGACCAGAAGCACGCCCAGGCCGAGCTGCTCAAGCTCACGCGGGAGCTCCAGGCCTCCGTGCACGCCCGCGACGAATTCCTTTCCCTCGCGAGCCACGAGCTGAAGACCCCGCTCACCACCCTCAAGCTGCAGGCGCAGCTGCTCCAGCGCGGGGTGGAGAAGAACGACACCCGCTTCATCAACACGGAGCGGCTCGGGCAGATGGCTAAGCAGTCGAACCAGCAGATCGCGCGGCTCGAGCGGCTGATCGACGATATGCTCGATATTTCGCGCATCCGCACGGGTCGCCTCACCCTGCGGCCCGAGCAAGCGGATTTCGTCGGACTCGTGCGCGAGGTGATCGAGCGGATGCAACCCCAGTTCAGCGCCGCGCGCTTGCCGGCACCGGAGCTCTCGGCGAGCGCAGCAATCGTCGGCTTCTTCGACCGGATCCGCATGGAGCAAGTGATCACGAACCTGCTCACGAATGCCATCCGCTACGGTGGCGGGCAGCCCATCGCCGTGCGCGTGGCCGAAGCGGGAGAACGGGTGCGCCTCGAGGTGATCGACCGCGGCGTGGGGATCGCCCCGGAAAACCACGAGCGCATCTTCGAGCGTTTCGAGCGCGTGGTGAACCCTTCGGAGGCCAGCGGCCTCGGCCTCGGCCTCTTCATTGCCCGGCAGATCGTGCGGGCGCATGGGGGCGACGTGCGAGTGGAGAGCCAGCTCGGGCACGGTTCCAACTTCATCGTGGAGATTCCACGGACCGCCGTGACCCTGGGCGAGGGCGTGCACCTGGCTTGAAGTCACCTGGTGTAGGCCCCCACCCCGTGGAATTTCCCATTGCGTCAGCTCAGCAACCCGTACGGGCCACCCTTTTCCAGGGCGCGCTGGTAGGCCGGTCCGGCTCGGGCCGGGCCACGGCCTCTGCGGACAGGCGCCCCTGCTCCCACTTCAGCAGCTCGTTTTCGTCAGGACACGGAGTCATGAAGAATAACCGCAAGGCCGCGTAAGCCGTTTAACTCAGTCCCTGGGCGACACGAACCACGCCCACGCCTGGGGATTCGCCGGGAAGCGGCACCACTGGCGCCAGGCGAGCACCTCGGCCCTCCAAGCCGTGGCACCTCCTCGCTGGGGCCAGGCGCGGGTGATGGCGACACGCCTGTGCTCGGTGAACTCGCGCACCAGCGTACGGTTGGCCCTGTCGAGCACCTCGGGTCTCCCCTCCTGACGGAGCTGGACCTCCACGGCGATGAGGGTCCCCTCGCGCCGCACGGGCTCCACGGGAATGGCCTCCTCGAAGACGGGCCAGAGGCCCAGCAGGGGCGGTGCGACCCCTTCGAGCAGGGCCGCGTGAAGACGCTCGTGCCCATCGAGCACGAGCCACTTCCCGACGATCTCCAGGTAGAGCAGGAGCGTGGGCGGCAGCGTCCCGTCGCGTGCGTGCTTGCGCCAGCTCTTCACCCGCCCCTCGTCCTCGGGCGAAGGCGCACGCAGCGGCAGCACGGCCCCACTGTCCACCTTCAACTCATCGGGCGAGATGGGACTGTCCCAGGCCTCCACGCAGAACGGCTCGAAGCGCAGGACCCCTTCGAGGGAATGGGGAGAGTCGGGTGGGTTGCCGGACCGACCGCTCGGGATGGCGGGATAGGGAGCGGCCTCCCGAGGGCTCACGGCCTGGAGGGGCCGCAGGCACCAACGGCCCGCGTGGAGTACGGGCTGCGCGGCTCGTTCGAGCGCGCGTCCCACGTGCCACGTCCAGTCCTCCCACCAGCGTGGAGACCCGGACGCGTGCGTCACGTCCCTCACCTCGGCGGCCGTCAGGGGTGGGAGCACCTGGGGCGCCCTGGCCGGGCCTCGGAGGATGCCGCACCCGTCCCACCACTCGTCGATGAACATCCACAGCAGCGGCTGGCCTCCGCTGCTCACGCGCAACCGGTAGCGTGGAGAGACTTCCACGTGCAGGAACGGCCGCCGGTTCCAGGGATCCTCGTTGGGGACATCCAACAACAGACCAGGGCCCACGACCGGTAGGCGCCAGTCCGTGTCATCCGGGGTGAAGCAGAGGTTGCCCATCCTCACTTCACGGGGAGGAGGTCGCCGGTGAAGGCCACGCCAACAGCGATCATCGGAATGGCGCTGGAGACCTGCTGCCCGGTGCGGTAGCGGTGCGACAGCCACCAGTTGGCCATGAGCAGCACGGTGGGCGAGTTGAAGGTGGCGCCGTCCTTTTGGAAGAACGTGTAGGCGAGGATGGGCCCCAGGCGGTGCATCGGGCCGTTGAGGTTCTCCTGGGGCTCGCCTGACTCGAAGTGCTCCGGCCCATAGAGCGCCTGCGTCACGGTCCACCGCAGGCCCAAGGTGAGGCCCAGCTCCGTCTGGTAGAGCAGGTCCGCGTCGTTCGTGTAGAACCAGCCGCGGTTCGGCGCCAGGACATCATAGAAGATGTCGTAGAAGACGCGATCGCCCTCGCGCAGCTCATAATCCGGTCTCACCGCGCGAAACTGACTGCGACCCACGAGGGGCCCCGCCTTCAGCTGCAGGTTGGCGCCGAGGGTGAGCTGGTTGCCGCTCGTGGAGTAGTTCCGCAACGCACTCCCGGGAGGCAGCTCGGCGCGCTGCTCCAGCAGCGCGTCACTGAACTCGCTGCGCGCCGAGGGGAACGACTGCAGGAAGTTGAGAACCCCGAAATAGAAGACCCGCTCGAAGATGGCATAGAAGCCCAGGACGGACAGCGGCTGGAACTCGGCCAGGAGCCCCACGCGCCCGAACGCCGGGCTCACCGCCGGGGCCAGACCGATCCCGATGAAGTTGTCGCGCAGGGCCGGCGATTCGCTCAGGTACAGACGGTAGCGGTAGCTGATACGCGCATCGTCCAAGAGGCCGAGGGGATTGGTCCGCAGCAACACCGAGTTCCGGTAGACGACCCGGTGCTGCGGCGGGGGGCCATCCCGCAGCATCTGGGCGCTCGCCGGAGCCGTCACCGCCAGCAGCAGGAGTGGCAACACCGTGGCCAGCGCACGCCATGAGCCACACCGCTGGAACCCGCTCTTCCCCGCACTCCGCTGCACCTTGCGCACCTGAAAACCCCCTCGAAAGACCACGCGTGACGGCACCTCGCGAAACCCTAGCATCCGGGTCTCGCGAGATGCCTTGCGCGCCGCGTTGAGCCCTGGCTGATCGATTACGGGCACTACTCCTCCTCGGGCGGGGCCTCCATGTACTCGGGGGCGTTGATGCCCAGCAGCGCGAAGGCGCTCCGCAGCGTCTGCTTCAACGCCGCCACCATCGCCAGCCGGCCCTGCGTCTTCTCCGCGTCACCGCTGATGATCGGGTCCGTCTTGTACTTCGTGTAGTAGCTGTGGAAGTCCGTGATCAGCTCCTGGCAGAAGTACAGCACGTGGTGCGGCTCGAGCCGCTCGGCCGCGCTGGCCACCACGTCTGGGAGCTGGCTCATCTTCTTCAGCATCGCCAGCTCCTCGGGCAGCGTGAGCCGGGCCAGGTGCGCCGGGGTGACTCCCTCCACACCCACGAACGGTTGGCCCTTCTCCACCGCCTTCTTCAGGATGCTCGCGCACCGCGCGTGGCCGTACTGGAAGTAGAAGACCGGGTTGTCCTTCGACTGCTTCTGCACCAGGTCCAGGTCGAAGTCGAAGCGCGCGTTCGCCGTCTTCATCAGGAAGAGGAACCGGCACACGTCCGGGCCCACCTCCTGGATGAGGTCCTCCAGCTCGAAGACCGTGCCCTTGCGCTTGCTGACCTTCACCTCCTCGCCGCTGCGCGTGATCCGCACGATCTGCACCAGCAGGAACTCGAGCCTCTTCGGATCCAGCCCGAGCAGGATCATCCCCGCCTTGATGCGCGGCGTATGCCCGGCATGGTCCGCGCCCAGCACGTCGATGATGCGGTCAAAGCCCCGGTCGTACTTCTCCCTGTGGTACGCCAGATCCGCCGTCAGGTACACCGGCGTCCCGTCGTGCCGGAGAATCACGCGGTCCTCATCGTCCCCGTGCTGGCTCGTCATCAGGAACGTGCCGCCCCGCTGCCGCTCCGTGTACTGGGCCGCCTTGCTGTCCTCGCTCCGGACCTTCTCCGTCTCGCGCCGCGCCTCCGCGGCCTCGTACGTCACGCCGCGCTTCTTGTACTCCTCGGCAACGGCCGTCACCTTGCCCGCCGCGTGCAGCGACGCCTCGCTGAAGAACACGTCGTGCCGGATGTTCGCCTGCTCCAGCGACGCCTGGATGGCCTTCAGGTTCTCGCGCACCCCCACCGCGATCGCCTCGGGCAGCCACTCGGACTCCGGCGCCTTCACGTACCGCTCGCCCACCGCCGCCTTCCACGTCTTCGCGATGTCGATGACGTACTCGGCCGGATACTCCCCCTCGCCCAGCTGGATCTGCTCGCCGAAGAGCTGCCGGTAGCGCTTGTGGATCGTCCGACCCAGCGTCTCCACCTGCTTGCCGTAGTCGTTGATGTAGAACTCGCGCGTCACGTCGTGCCCGGCCGCCTCCAACAGCCGTGACACCGCGTCTCCCATGAACGCCCCACGCGCGTGGCCGATGTGCACCGGGCCCGTCGGGTTCGCCGAGACGAACTCCACCATGATGCGCTTGCCCGTCGACTTCGGCGCCTGCCGCCCGAAGGCTTCCCCAGCCGTCAGCACCTCGGCCGCCACCTGCTGGATGACCTGCTGCTTCAGCGTGAAGTTGAGGAAGCCCGGGCCCGCCACCTCCACCTTGTCGACGAGGCCCGCCGTGTCCACCAGCCCCTTCACGATGGCGTTCGCGATGTCCCGGGGCGGCTTGCCCTCGGGCCTGGTGAGCAGCATCGCCACGTTGACCGCCCAGTCGCCGTGCGCCGCGTTCTTCGGGGGCTCCACCGTGTAGCCCGGAACCTGCTCCAGCTTGAGCGTACCGGCGGCCTTCAGCGCCGCGAGCGTTTCATTGATGAGTGTGAAAACCTTTTGCCGCATGGGAACGTCTTCTCCACGTAACGGGCGTTGGGGCCGCGCAATGTAGGCAGAACCGCGGCGGGTTTCACTGCTTCCGTCGAACCGCCGCCCTCGGACGGCGGCATCATCCCCCCCAACCCCCTGCCTTCCGAACTCGCACTTGTCGTTTTCTCACATTCGGTGCTGGGGAACGAGCGCACGACATGGAACGCGTGCCCCCTCCGGTGATCGAGCGTGAGAGGTGACATGATCGCCTCCGCATGGACACGCTCCGCCGCATCCAGCTTCCCCAGCGCCTGTACGGAAGGGACACGCATGTCGCCACGTTGCTGCAGGGCCTCGAGCGAGTCGCCCAGGGAGGCAGGTCGGAGCTCATCCTGGTCCGTGGCTACTCCGGCATCGGCAAGTCCTCGGTGGTGCACGAGCTGCGAGAGCCCGTGGTTCGTCGGCGGGGTTTCTTCCTGAGCGGCAAGGCCGATCAATTCCAACAGCACATCCCCTACGCCACCCTGGCACAGGCCGTTCGCGGGCTGACGCAGCAGCTCCTGGCGAACTCGGACGAGCAGCTCGCCCCGTGGAGCGAGCGGCTGCGCGAGGCCTTGGGGCCGCAGGGACAGCTCCTCCTGGACGTGGTGCCCCAGCTCGAGCACGTGCTGGGCCGACAGCCGGCGGTCCCGGAGCTGCCCCCCAGTGAGTCCCTGCACCGCTTCCAACGGCTCTGTCAGAGGTTCCTCGGCGTGTTCGCCACGCCCGAGCACCCGCTCGTCCTGTTCGTGGATGATCTGCAGTGGATCGATCTGGCCAGTCTCAAGCTCCTCCAATTCCTGCTCACCCACCCAGAGACGCCACCGCTGCTGCTGATCGGCGCCTACCGCGACAACGAGGTGAGCCCGTCCCACGCGCTGGCGCTGACACTGACGGAGCTCCGCAAGGCGGGGGTGCGGATGACGGATGTCCGGCTCGAGCCGCTGAGCCGCGAGCACGTCCACCAGCTCGTCGCGGACTCGCTCCCGGGAGCGGCGGAGGGCACGGTCGGGCCGCTCTCCGCCCTCGTCCACGAGAAGACGGGCGGCAACCCGTTCTTCATCACCCAGCTCATGCTGACGTTGCATCAGGATGGCCTGCTGACCCGGACACCCGAAGGCGGCTGGCGGTGGGATGCCGCGGGTGTCCGGGCGAAGGGCTACTCCGACAACGTCGCCGACTTCATGGTGAGTCGGCTGCGCCAGCTTCCTGTCCGGACGCAGCACCTGCTGCAACTCGCCGCATGCGTGGGCAATGTCTTCCCACGCCATCTCCTGGTCATCATCTCCGGCGCGGAGCCGAACGAGGTGGAGGCGGGTCTCTCGGAGGCGAGCCGGGAGGGCATGCTGGTGCGCGCCGGCCCGGAGCAGTGCCGGTTCATCCACGACCGCATCCAACAGGCGGCCCGTGACCTCATCCCCGCGCGGGATCGCAAGACCGTGCACCTGCGCATCGGCCGCCTGCTGCTGGCGAGCCTGTCACCGGAGCAGATCCGCGAGCAGCTGCTCCAGGAGCATCGAGACGATCTGCCGGGCTTCCTGACGCGGGATCCCCGTGGCGCCCATCTCCTGGGCTATCTCTTCAGTCTGGCCGAGGAGTTACTGCGCGAGCACGCGTCGATGAAGGAGAGCACGGGAAAGTTGAAGGAGCACCTGGACCACATGCGCGCCATCCTTCAGATCCAGCAGGCCTATGCCCGGGACTCGCTGCTCCCCGAGGAGTGCGATCTCTCCCAGCTGGTCGAGGATGCCCTGAGCATCCAGCTCCCCGCGCTCCAGCGCCACGGCATCACCCTCACCCGGGAGTTCCGCGCGCGACCCAGGGCGCGACTGGACAAACACCGGATGCTGCAGATCCTCATCAACCTCCTCACCAACGCCCGCAACGCCCTGAGCGAGGTGCCCGAGACGCAGCGGCACCTGCACGTGCGGCTCGACACGGAGGGGAGCACCGCGCGCATCCAGGTGGTGGACAGCGGCAAGGGGATCGCCCCGGAGCACCGCGAGCGGCTGTTCTCGCAAGGCTTCACCACCCGCGCGGAGGGGCAGGGCCTGGGGCTCCATTCGAGCGCGCTGGCGGCGAAGTCGATGGGCGGGCGACTCACCCTCGACAGCGAGGGGCCGGGCAAGGGCGCCACGGCCACACTGGAGCTCCCCCTCGCTTAGGCCGGTGGTGGCCGGTCCCCTACTGGCGCTTCCCGGTGCCCTTCTCGCCCTCCCAGCCGTAGCTGCCGAGGAAGTCGCCCACCGTGTTCGACACGTCCCGGACGAGGTCCACCGCCCCCATGGAGGCGTTGAGCTGGGTCATCGTCTGGTCCATCATCCCCGTCAGGTCGCTCACCGCCCCGAAGATCTGGCTGATGCCCGAGCTCTGCTGGGTCACCGCCGTGGTGATCTGCCGGACGGCCTGCGCGTTCTCCCGGACGATGCCCGAGAGCTGTTGGATCGTCTCGCCGAACTCGCGGATCTCCACCAGGCTGGACTCCACCTTCTCCGAGCCCTCTTCCGTCATGGTCGCGGTGCTCCGGATGGCCTCGCTGATGTCCTCCAGGATGTCCCGCACGTTGTGGGTGGCCTTGATGGATTGATCCGCGAGCTGGCGGATCTCCCGCGCCACCACGCCAAAGCCCTTGCCGTGCTCGCCCGAGCGCACGGCCTCGATGGCGGCGTTCAGCGCGAGCATGTTGGAGCGGTCCGCCAGCAGCTTCACCGTGTCGGTGATCTTCGCGATCTGCCGGGCGCGCTCGTCCAGCGCCCGGATGCGCGAGGCCATCTCCCGCACCTGTCCCTGGATCTGCTTGAGGCCCTCCAGGGTCCGCTCGATGGACTTCTCACCCACCTGGCTGATCTGATCGGCGCGCTCGGTCAGGCGCAGCACGCTCTCGGCCTTCTGGGTGGCCATGGACGAGGTCTCCTTGATCTCCTGGGCGGTGACCTGCGTCTCCTGGAGCGCGGAGGCCTGGAGGGTGAGCACCTCGGTCTGCTTGGTGGTGGAGAGCCCGAGCTGCTCGGCGCTGCGCCGGAGCGAGCCGGCGGAGTCCCTCAGCGACAGGGAGAAGTCGCGCAGCTTGGCGAAGGCCCGGGCGGTCGCGATGGCCAGGTCGCCCATCTCGTCGGTGGACGACCACTCCGGCAGCCTGGGACTACCCGAGGCCAGCGCCTCCATGGAGTCCCGCACGCTGCGAGCGCCCTCCGCCAGGTGCTTGGCGAGGCTGAGGGCCGACAGCCCGGCCACCACGAGCAGGTAGCCGTTGAGCAGCAGCAGCGGCAGCGCCGTGGCTTGCAGGAGCTGGCGCGCGGACTCCTTCAGCACCAGGGAGGCCTGCCCCTGGGGCGCGGCATCCAGCCGGATCAGCGCCTGCACGTACAGGTCATACGCCTCGCGGCCCAGCACCGTGAAGCTCATCAGCAGGGCGCAGACGATGAACAGGCCGAAGGCGAAGGGCAGATACCAGTGGTACCTCGGCCAGAGGAACCCCGACTCCCGCAGGACGATGCCCGGCTTGCGCTGGAACTCCTGGATGGCCAACGGGCGGAGGATGCGCTCGAACGACAACCGCGTGTGGATGCCCGCCAGCATGCCCAGCAGCACCACGGTGAGGATCGCCAGGGGGATCATCGCCAGGTTCTTGCCGTGACGGATCGCCGGGACGGCGGCATAGATGGCGACGCTGAGCGCGGTGAGCCCGATGAGCCCCAGCTCGAACAGCTGGGGCAGCTTGAGGATGCGCTTCAGGCGCGCATCGTCCCGCTCCCCCGGGTTGCGGGCCATGGCCGCGAACACCATCCGCCGCATGAGCACGGAAGGACCGATCATCCCGAACACGAGCAGGGGCAGGATGGTGATGGCCATCGTCCCGAGGACTTCCTCGCGCGTGAAGCCGGTGATCAGCACGCTCAGGTAGACGACCGGCGCCGAGTGAAGCAGGGACGTGCGCTGGAACGCCTTGGAGAGCTGCTGGTAGATCTGCTGCGGTGAGGCTTCTGGAGACTGCATGGACCCGTTCCCCCTGTCGTCATGGGCCATCATGGACGGGAAGCCTCGCTGTCTAACAAGGACCCCCCACGTCGGGAAAGCACGCTCGGGAGCAAAAGCCGTGGTTTCCGAATTGTAACAAGATGAGTGACTCCCCCGTGAACAGCCGGGGGAGCGGTGGCGACACGCGCGAGCGGCAAGGACTCAGGACTCATCCACGTCCGGGAGCGGCGGCGTGGCGGCGGGGTACCAGAACTCCTCGCCCAGGCGTCTGCCGAGCCCGAGCGTGGGGCCCTGCCTCCACACGTTCTTGTAGGGAACGGCCTTCTCCGCACGGCCCGCCTTGTCCGGCCGCCAGGTGGTCCGCATGTAGGCGTAGTCGTAGAGGATGCGGCGGAACTCGGCCTCGTCCAGGCTGTAGCCGGGGCGCACGGTCCAGTAGCACTGCACCTGCCCCTCCAACAGCGGCGGCAGGTGGGCGGGGCTGACCTCCGGCTTGGCGAAGCCCAGGTAGAGCGAGATGAGCGGAACGTTCTCGCCGTAGACGAACTGAATCAGCTCGTCGCGGGTGCGGGCCCCCGACTGGTGGGCGGCCGCCAGCAGGAGATCCCAGATGGACTCGTAGGTGGGGGCGACCCACCACCAGAGCGTGCGCGTGCTCTCCTTCGGCGTGCGCGCCACCAGCAGCTCCGCCATCTCCTGGAACTCCGGGATGGACTGCCAGCCGACCATGCGCACCCGCCAGCCGTGCCGCGCGTACGTCTCGAAGGCCTCTTCACTCGCCAGATAGGAGATGACCCAGCGGATGAGGTTGCCCCGGTAGGGCCCCACTTCCTTCCACTGGTTGGGGGTGATGGTGCCCGAGAAGAGGTGCTGGACGCCGTTGCGGAACATCGTGGCGAACAGCTCGCTCATCCGATCGAACGTCCAGCGCGCGTAGGCGTCGCTGTTGACGTCGACTCCCCCCAGGGCGGCATCCCGGCGGGTTCCCCCGGGAGCGAAGACCATGGCCTTCGGAGCCACCGCCGCCACCTGCTCGTAAGGAGCGGCGAGGAACTCGGCTTCCGTGGGGGGTGGCGGAGTGGCGGGAGCGGCTGGCTTGGACACGTGAGTCCTCTCGAAGTCCGGCTTCGGGGGAACAGCGTACCGTGGAGAGCCCCCCCTCATCATCCCCTTCCGAGGGCCTGGGGAACAACTCCACTGGGTGTGAATGGCTGGAGGCTCGACTTGCGTACAGCCCCTGTGCAATCCGACACTGGGAGGGCATCACCGCGGCACGCACGAGCCCCACGCGCAAGAGGTGTCCCTTGAAGATCTACGTTGCGTCGTCCTGGCGGAACGAGCTCCAGCCGAAGGTGGTGGCCGCGCTCCGGGCCGCTGGCCATGAGGTCCACGACTTCAAACAGCAGGAGGAGCCGGGGCCGGGCCCCCAGGGGTCCGCCCTGCCGAGCATGGATGACCTCTCGCAGATGCGCCTGGAGCCGGCGCACTTCCGGAAGCTGCTGGACCAGCACCCGCTTGCCCGAACGCTCTTCGACAAGGACATGGGCGCGCTCCGGGCCAGTGACGCGTGCGTGCTCGTCCTGCCATGTGGCCGCAGTGCCCACCTCGAGCTGGGCTGGGCGGTGGGCGCCGGCAAGCACACCGTGGCGCTCCTGCAGGGCGAGTGCGAGCCGGACCTCATGTACAAAATGGTGGATCGCCTGTGTGTCTCCCTCGAGGAGGTGGTCCAGGCGCTCGCGGAGCTGGGGGGGCGGTAGGTGGCGCCGCTCCGGGCGGATCCGCTAGCCTGCGAGCGCCTCACCACTCAGGGAGTTTCAGGAATGCGTCGACTGCTCGTCCTGCTCGTCCTCACGGGCATGGCCGCCGGCTGCAAGAGCCGCGAAGAGAAGCTTCAGGCCGCGGAGGACCAGGGCAACCTGCTCGCCGCCACCAAGGCCCGGCTGGTCAAGGGCGTGGGCGAGGCGCTGAAGCACGAAGGCAAGGATGCGGTGAAGACCGTGACCGAGGGCACGGGCGAGGTAGTGAAGGCGGTGGGCGCCGGCTACGACAACAGCCTGGGCCAGGTGAAGCTCGCGGTGCACCAGGATCTCGGACCCAAGGGCGTCGGTGCCACGCGGGCCGCCCGGGGCGAGGCGGGCAACGCCAAGCACCTCATCAGCGTCTACGTGCTGCTGGACAAGCCGTACACGGGCCCCCTGGAGCTGCGCGCCTACGACGCGGCGAACCAGGAGATTGGCCGGACGAAGGTGGACGTGGACGAGAAGTCGTCCACCGCGAAGTACATGGACTTCAGCTTCGACCCCCGCACGCCGCTGCTGACCGCGGACCACTTCGAGCTGCGCTGACGGCCCGAGGAGGCATCCGGGCGGGCCTCACACCCCGCCCCCCTGCCCCTGGAATAATTCCGAGGCGGGGAGCGGTTGCGGTGAGCCGCATGCGCCCTGCACGCTCCCTCCTCCCGTTGCTGCTCGTCCTCCTGCTCCCCCTGGGAGCGAGCGCCTTCTCCGTACCCGACCACGAGACGATGACCCGGGCGTCCGTTGACGCCGTGCTCGCGTCGGGCGACCTGCCGCAACTCGCGGCGCACCGGGCGACCGTGGTGGAGGGGAGCCGGGCCGAGGACCTGAACCTCCCGGTGAAGTGGACCGGCTACCACCACTTCTTCCACCCGGGCACGTCGCTCGACTCCTCCTTCCGCAAGGACTCCGGGGCCCGCGTCCGCGTCCTGTGGGCGGAGGCCGAGGAGGCCGCGCGCAACGGGGATCTCTCGCGGGCCTTCGACCGGGTCGGCCACCTGGTGCACCACATCCAGGACATGGCGGTGCCCATGCACGTGGTGCCGGTGATGCACGGACTCTCGGATCGCTTCGAGCAGCACGCGGCGAGGCAGGCCCTGCTCTCCGTCGGGCGGGAGCTCGCGCCGCTCTCCGGTGAGGAGGCCCAGCTCGCGCTGGCCCGGGAGACGCTGGAGGTGGTGCGCACGGGCTCGCTGCCGGTGGAGGGTGGCGCCATCCCCTGGAGCGCCTTCTGGGCCGAGCCCACCACGCGCGGGCCGGGTGCCTTCGGCGCCTATGGCGTGGCGGGCAATGCCTTCGACTCGACGGAGGTGCGCTGGCAGGGGCGGACGTGGAAGGCGGACCCGTCGGCGTACGAGGACTTCGTGGACGCGCGCGTCGAGTCGGCCGTGGCCTACTCCCGCGCCTTCCTCCTCTGGGCGACGCAGCGGCTCACCACCCTGGCGGAGGCCCGGGAGCAGGCCGCGACGCCGCGGTGGAAGCCCTCTCCCCTGCTCGGCCTCGAGCTGTTGGGAGGCGCCATCACCTCGCTCCGCGGCGCCGTCCCGGTGGCGGGTGCGCGGGCCCTGTTTCCCCTCCCCTGGGCCCTGGGGCTCTCGGCCGGCTACGCGCGGGCCCTGGGTCATCCCCTCTCGGGAGCGGGGGCGGGAGCCTGGTCCCTCTCGCTGCTCTCCCCTCCGCTGCTGACGGCACGACTGGGCTACTCGCGGGGGCTCGATCTGCGGGCCACGGCGGGCGCGGGCCTGTCCTCCCAGGGCGGGAAGCTCCACCCGGAGCTGCCGGTGGGCCTGCGTCTCCACACCCTGCTCGGTCGACGGGTCTCCCTCAGCGCCGAGGCGCAGTACCGGGCTTTCGCGCCCCAGACAGCCCCGTGGGCACAAGGCGTCACCTTCACCCTGGGCACCGGCTTCACCTGGGGCGACAACTAGGGACGGTGGCGAGGTGGCCACGCGAAGTGAGTGGAAGAAGGGCCGCTAGAGATTGACGGTCCGCGGGGCGCCCCTTCAAAATGCGCCTCGCGGTCAAGGAATCGCCCGTCTACCCGGCCCCCCACTCTGGAACCGAGCGTCCACCCATGATTCAGCTCATCCTGCTCTATCCCGCGCTCGCGGCAGCTGCCGCCAGCCTGATGAGGCTCTGGATTCAGCACGGACCCACGGTCATCTCCGCGGCATCGGAGACCCTCGGGCCAGTCTCTTCAGCCGCCAAGGTGGCGGGGGCCAGAGTCGCCGGCCACGCCAGCCAGGAAGTGCTCGCCGCGGTTCGCGCCTGGCGTGACAAGTACGCCAATATTGGCATTCCGCGGCTGCGCAACATCGTGAAGGAGACCCAAGAATATATTGAAAGGGTCACTGGAAATAAGACGATCGTCGCGAACTACGCCAAGGAACTCGAGGCGGTGGGCAAGGCCAAGAACACACCTAGGTACAGTATGGATCAGCACCTGGCCGATCTGAGGTTGAACAACCCGGATTGGGTTGACGCGGCGATCGACTTCGAGAGCATCCTGGTTCCCACCACGCGAGCACCCGTGAAGACCAACGGCATACCGTTGTCGGCTCGCACCGTCCCACGGCCCAAGGGTCAGCCCACCAACGCAGGCCGTCCAGGCGCCAAACCACAACCCCCCCCGAAAACCCCGATCCCCATCCCTGGACCGGGGAGCGGCGTTCGGCCTGGTCCGAAAACCCCGACGCCCATCTCCAACACCGCGCGGGGCGTCCCCAGCAACCTCACGAACAGCAAGGTCCAAGAGCTGCTCACCAGATACCACCTCCGTTTCGAGAAGGGGCAAGGTGGGACCTACGTCCTGCAACAGCGCCGGGACCTCTCCGTTGACCAGAACTCCTGGAAGAACCTTCCCGGCTTCATCGTTCCCTCGATGTTCAAATCGCCCAACGACTTGCTCTGGTGGCTGGAAAGAAAAGTCGTTCAGCTGCGACTGCATTAGGTGCCCGAAGGCAAACGCCGCACCTGCCTACCCACGGGCGACGGACCGTCCGATGACATGGTCCAAGACCTGCGCGGCGATCCCCGGCTCCGCCTCGAACCGCTCACCCAGCCACCCCTGGACGAGCCGCGTCACGTCGTAGCCACGGAAGGCATTCCTGCCCTGGCCCTCATGAAGAAACCGAGGCATTCGTGAGCCACATCGTCCTGCTGGGTGATTCGATCTTCGACAACGCCGCGTACGTTGCGGGCGGACCCGATGTCGTCCAACAACTGCGCGAGCAGCTCCCGGCTGGCTGGCAAGCGACGCTGAAGGCCGTCGACGGCAGCACGACGAGCGGCGTCAAGGCGCAGCTCCACCGGCTTCCCCGGGACGCCAGCCACCTCGTCCTCAGCGTCGGGGGAAACGATGCCCTGGGCCAGTCGGGCATCCTCGGCGAGGGGGCGAATTCCGTGGCCGACGCCTTGAGCAGGCTCGCCGCCATCCGCGAGCACTTTGGGCGAAACTACCGGGTGATGCTCGACGCCGTGCTCGCCGTGGGTCTGCCCACGGCCGTCTGCACCATCTATGACGCGCGCTATCCCGAGCCCTCGCGGCAGCGGCTGGTCGTCACGGCGCTGACCCTCTTCAATGACTGCATCACCCGCGAGGCCTTCACCCGGGGCCTGCCACTGATCGATCTCCGGCTGATCTGCGACCGGGAGGAGGACTACGCCAACCCGATCGAACCTTCCGTGCGCGGTGGGAAGAAGATCGCGGCGGCCATCGCCCGTCTCGTCGCGGAGCACGACTTCTCCCGGCGGCGTTCCGAGGTCTTCCTGCAACCTCGCGTGTAGCCAGCGGAGACTCCTCGTCGTGGCGGGCCTGTTCGCACTCCCGCGGACACGCTGGGGCTTCCGTCAGGGGGTGCCTTTTTTGCCTGGGGCCCGCCGTGGGGATAGGGATGCGGTCCTCATGTCTGTGACCGCGGAGCTACTCGAAACCGTCCGGGAGGAAGCGCGCCCGGACACCTGGTCCGCCGGCATGGGCCTTGCCCGCGCGGGCGCCGTCTCGGTGCAGTCCGTCGGGCAGGAAGAAGCCGTACTTCGGGTGCGTGCCACCGGCCGACCGGCTCCCCTGACGACCGTGCTCTACCCGGAGGACGAGATCTGGGAGTGTGACTGCCGTGGCCGGGTGGACCCCTGCGAGCACGTGGTGGCGGCGGCCATCATCCTCCACCACTCGGTGACCCAGCGTGCCCCTGCCCAGCGCGCCCCCGCGCCGCGTGCCACGGCGCAGCCCATGCCAAACCGGCCCCCCCAGGCCTCGGCGGCCCAGGCGGGCCCGCGCCCGGGTGCCGCGCCGAAGCCCGAGCGCATGGTGTACCGCTTCAAGCGCGTGGACGGAGGGCTGCAACTCGAGCGGCTGCTGGTGCGTCCGGACAACACCGCGCGGCTCCTGGCGCG
>NZ_DASVSO010000441.1:0-7880 GCF_036388035.1 Archangium sp. | reverse complement strand
CCGCCACCTACAAGCAGTACGACGGCAAGTACCGCCCGCTGAGCAACCACCCCGGCTGCTCCGTGGACAACCTCTATTACGACAAGACGAACACCTCGACGGAGGTCGGCCGCACGCCCTATATCGATGGCAACAACGACGGCAAGTGGACCGGGAGCTCCATCTACGGTGGCCCCAACACCGCCACGGGCTTCGTCGATGGAGACATGGCCCGAGTCCCCGGCTATCCCTGCGCCGCCAAGGAGTACGCGCAGCCCGCCGAGGACACCTCCAAGCCCATCGTCATCCTCGTGCACGGCAACTCCTCCCGGCCCCACTACTGGGAGAAGTTCCTCCTGCCGCCCGGCACGTCCATCAACTCCGCCTTCGAGAAGGTCCAGTTCAACCCGGACACGCAGGCCCGCGCCCAGCTGGCCGAGCGCCTGATCGCGGCGCGCTACCGCGTCCTCGCGGTGGACTTCCGCACGGACCTGGTCGCCACCGTGGAGCCCACGGCCAACAATACCCAGGAGAACGCGGCTGGCAACGTCGACCACGGCTGGGCCACGCCCATCCTCCAGTCGCTCATCAAGGCGGTGATGACGAACAACCCCAGCCGCAAGGTGGCGCTGGTGGGGCACGGGCTGGGCGTGACGGTGGCGCGCGACGCGCTGCGCCGGTTGTACGTGGAGCACACCCAGGAGGTGGCGGGGGCCCTCAACCCCTTCCCGCGGCTGAGCCACGTCATCCTCGGCTCGGGCGGCAACCATGGCATCGCGACCTATGACCCGAACCTCGGCGCGCTGTGCGGCAACAACTCCACCATGCGTGGGCGCTTCGTCTGCGAGCTGGGCAGTCGCGCCCAGTACGTGCAGACGTACTTCCACAAGCCGCTCAACGGTCCGAGGGAGCTCTTCGCCACCCCCTGCGCGGACGGTGACTTCGCCTTCGGCAAGACGGGCCAGTGTGAAGGCAACGTGGTGAAGTACTTCACCCTCACCATGCGCGACATCACTCCGGACACAAATTACCAGGACCTCTATTCGTCCGAGTCGACGGCGCGCCTCGACCTGAAGGGCTGTGTGGTCAACGCGCTGACGACGCTCGACGACTACGACACCAGCGGCTACTTCAACAAGGGCTTCATCGCCAACCATCTCGGGGCCGCGCGCTCCGAGGCGGGCCTGGATCGAATCCTGGAGTTCCTGAGCAGGTAGGGTGCCTCGCGCCAGGGGGGGCGCTGAAGCCCCCTCCACGATTCCTGCACAATCATTCCTCGGCGGGTGCACGGGGCCTTCATTCGCGTTGCAACCCCACGCGCCATTCTGGGGGCATGAACGCAGACACTCCGCATCTCCCGAGAGAGCCCGGCCCGCCGGTGAAGCGGGCAATCGCGTGGCTCGTCCGCCACCACGTCTTCGGTGGCCTCTTCATCGTCGTCTTCGCCACCGCCGTCATCGCCGGACAGGTGGCGGACCGGACCGAGTTCGCCAGCTCCGAGCTGGCCCAGGATGTGGAGGAGCGCTGGGGCGCCCCCGTGGTGCAACCGGCGCCCTCGCTGCGCTACGTGCAGAGCGGCACCATCTTCACCGAGCTCAAGCCCCTGCCCTTCGACAAGCAGCACGTGCAGGTGCAGTCCCGGATGAACTACCGCAAGCGGGGCCTGCGCTACTTCTCCGGCTTCGACTTCACCCTCTCGGCCGACTACGCCGTCGTCAACCGCGAGGGCCACGACATCGACGTGGCCTTCATCTTCCCCATCGAGGTGGACAAGTCCCAGGTGCTCCTCTCGGAGCTCCAGTTCCTCGTCAATGGCGCCGAGTCGGACCTGGACCTGGGCGAGTCCGGCAACCGCCTCGTCTGGACGGGCCGCATCCCCCAGGGGGCCACCAGCCACTTCTCCATCCGCTACCGCGCCCGGGGCCTCGACTCCTTCGTCTACAAGCTGGATCCCGCCCTGCCCGCGCGTGACGTGCGGCTGCACCTCGCCGTCGAGGGCGGAGAGAACTTCGACTATCCCCCCCAGGTCCTCGTGGCCAACACGGTGGAGACGGGGCGCGACACGGTGTCGCTGGACTGGGCCTTCCAGTCGCTCGAGTCGGGCGTGAGCCTCGGCGTCATCCTCCCCTCGGAGGAGGCGTATGACGAGGTCGTCGCCACCATGGCGCGCCGGGCCTGGGTGCCCTTCCTCGGGCTGCTGGCCCTGCTGGCGGCCTTCAGCATCCGCCACCGCAGGCCGCTCGCCTTCTACGAGACGTACCTGCTGGCCGCCGCCTACGGCTTCTTCTTCGTGCTGCTCGCCTACCTCGCGGCCTTCATGAACTTCTACGTGGCCTATGGGCTGGCCACGCTCGGCATGGGCGCCGCGGTGGTGGCCTACGCGAAGCGGCTCTACCCCGAGGAGCGAGCCTCCCGGCTGGCGGCCACCTGGGGCGCCACGCTGGGAGTGCCCACCCTCGCCGTCCTCCTCCAGGGCTACACCGGCCTCATCTACACGCTGGAGTGCCTCGCGGCACTGCTCGGCCTGATGGTGCTCTCCACGCGCGCGAGCGTGAGGGCCCTGCTCTCGGATCTCCCACCGGACGGCGAGCCGCGCGTCGCCCCCGTCACCCAGGAAGCGAGGTGAGCCATGTGGAACACCGCTCTCGTTGTGGGACTGCTGTTGACCGCCTCGAATGGAACGTCCACCCCGGCCATGCCCTCGGGCTCGGCGACGATTCCCCTCCAGGAGTTGATTCCCCTGTACGCGAAGCACCAGGAGCCCGCGCCCCCCGCGCCGCCCACGGACGCCCTGGTGGTGAAGAGCCAGCTCAAGGGGCGCCTCACCGCCGAGGCCCTCCTGGTGGAGGCGCACTTCGAGGTGGAGGTGCTCGCCAGCGGGCGCTGGACGCAGGTGCGGCTGCTGCAACTCGACGCGGACTCGTACCTGACCCACGTCCCCACGTTGGAGGGCGCCACGGTGGGCTCGCTGGACGGCCAGCTCACCCTGGTGACGCGTGAGCCGGGCCGCTACGCCGTTGACGTCACGCTCGCCCTGCGGCCCTCGGGCAGCGGCACCGAGCGCCAGGTGCAGCTGCGCTTCGGCGCCCACGTCTCGCCGGTGCCGCTGCGGCTGGAGGCGGATGCCACGGCCTTCACGCTGATGGAGCCGCTGCCCACCGGGGGCGAGGACACCGAGGTGTACCCCCGACAGGGGGTGCTGCGGGTGGGCTGGCGCAATGCCGCGGCGCCGAAGGTGGCCCGGCAGGTGGTGCGCCCGCCGCTGGAGCCGAGCATCCCCGAGGCCCGGGCCTCCTGGGTGTCCACGCTGGAGGGCAAGGCCACCGTGCGCGTGCGCTACTCCCTGCGGGTGGACCGGGAGCAGGAGCTCGACCTGGAGCTGCCCGAGGGCCACCGGCTGGAGCGCGTCCTGCTCGACGCCATTCCCCTCGTCCCCAGCGAGAAGGAGGGCCGGCTGCGGCTGAAGGTGGCCCCGACGCGCTTCGGGGAGACGGAGGCCACGCTGGAGGTGGTGCTGGCGAGGGACCTGGGCGTCTTCCACCTGTCGGGCCGATTGAAGCTGGCGCTGCCCCGGGTGTCCTGGCCGGTGGCCACGTTGCAGGCGCGGGCGCACTTCCCGGCCGTCTTCAACTACCGGCGCGAGGGCGGGAGCATGGAGCAGTACGAGGGCACCGAGACGGCGGGGCTGGAGACGCAGACACCCCTGCCGGGCAAGGTGCTCCAGTTCCGCCAGTACCTCGTGGCGGCCTCCGCGCCCACCCTGGAGCTGGGCTACTCAGTGGACATCTCCCAGAGCTACTTCCGGTAGGGACTGCATCAACCGCGGCGTCTCTCCCCGACGGGTCGAATTTGAACCAAAGAAGGAATCCCCCTGCAAAACAGGGGGTCCAGTGGAGGCGGCGGGAATCGAACCCGTGAACGAGGCGATAGAAAACCCTAAGAGGCTGTTGAACTGGGGCGAGCAAGCACAGGATGTCGGGGCACCCCAGCAGCCGAGCAGGCTCAAGGACTTGGCCACGGATTGGGCCGCCCCATTGGCTCCGAGGAGCAGTTCAACACCCTCTAAGCAGGACGCGCTGTTACCCGCTATCGCCTTGATTCTCCTGGGGTTCGTCATCCCGCCCCGTCCCACCCCGTGCCCTCGTGTTCCACCCCTTTCCCCGCTGGCGGGGCACACTGGGGGCACATGCGCCACACCTCCCCGCCTGCATCCTGCCCCACGCCGGGCGGTGTGTGACTGGCGGGGCCCTCCTGTGAACGTGCAGCTCGCTCCCCAACCCGCCCGAGCCTCACCAGCCGCGCCGCTGGAGCCCTCCACAAGCCCGAGCTGCGGCTGCCGTGTGCCGCTCCCCTCCACCCAGCCGCGAGCCCCAGAAGCCGCGCCGCTGGAGCCCCCTAGCGCGGTCCAGGTGCGCGCCTCACCGTTTCACCGGCCCGGGACATGGGGCGTACAACCTAGCGCCCTGTTGCCTGCACACGCCCGAGGATGAGCTGCCCGCTGCGTTGGCGCTCGCCCTGGCCCGAGCTGCGGCTGCGGCACCCGGCCCCCTTCCGTTTCCCCGGCGCGCTCGTTCGTAGCTATCGGGGCGCGCTGTCATACTCCGACCGGCCCCACCAGGACCCGCTAGATCCTAGCTCCAATGGAGGACCCGGACATGCGTCTCCGAGCGTGCTTCGCACTTCTGCTCTTTCTCTCAGCCTGTACGACGACCCCCCCAAGCCCAAGGGAGCCAGCGGCCCGCGACCCGAGGCTCGCCAACCTCCAGCGCGCGGCGAAGCTGCCCTGGACGGACGGGGGGCGGTGTGCCGTCCGCGAAGCTTCTGAGCCCTGGCCCCTGCTGGCGGAGCGGTTCTTTTATGCCCTCGACCATGACCGGGTTCGGTTTCGGGACATCACGGGCAGATGCGCCGTCGCCTCCGCAGGTGCGGCAGTGGGCGTCGGACTCTGTGTCTTGGCGGCACCGGAGATTGTCGTGGGAACGGTGATCGTCGTGGGCGTGGTGGCGGTGGGCTTCGTCATCAAGGAGGCTCTGGATGCGTATGAGCTGAAATGGGCCGATCAAGAGGACTCAAGGCCCGCGCCTGAAACGCGGCCCGTGCCTGAAACGCGCCCCGTGCCAGAAGTGAAGCCCGCTCCGCAGAAACCCTCGCCGAAAAAAAGGCCCAAGCCGGAGCCCAAAGGACCGGATTTCCCTCCCGTGGAGCCACCCGAAGTCACGGAGCGAGATCGCCACAGGTGCGAGCCCCTCCCAGTGCCGCACGCGGGCAAGGATGACGCGCACAACAAGTGCGCCGATCAGTTTCCGCCCAACCGTTATCCCGGAATGGATGTGCTCGTGGGCGGTGTGAGCTTCGATGCGCTGCAAGTCGGCGTTCGTGTGCTGTGGGAAATCAAGACCCATCAATTTGACACGTATCCTGACTTTATCCGGGATCGGGAGATCGAGAAAGAGTTGGAGCAAATAGAAAAAGAGCGAAAAGCTGCGGCGGCGTGTGGATATGACTTCGTCGTCGGTGTGAGCACCCAAGCGCACAAAGAAGCGCTGCTCGCTGTTGTTCCCTCCCTCAAGATCGGCGTCACGGGATGCAAACGATGACCACGCAGAATCGCCTCGTTCTGACCGTCTACGCGCCTGCGCTCGTGGGTGACGACAGACGCACACTCGCTGCCGTTCATGGGATGGAAAAGGCGCTCCCCGGCTTGCGTCTAGAGTGGAGAGTTACCGGGGGGCGACGGCTTGCTGCGTTGCCACAGCGCGACGCGTGGCTCGTAGAAAAGATTAAGGACGGGGGCTTCCCTCTTGTGTGCAATGGGGACGAGAGTTACCCCGTGACGGTTATGGGGAGGGGAAGCTCGGGACTCTTCAGCCCTGGCGGTCAGGCCCTGTTTGAAGTCCATGCGAAGTTGCCGCTAGATGCGGCGGTTGTCGCGGCAGCGACGGAGATGCTGGAGCGTGTAGCGGAGGGCACACACGCGTTCTGGGGGCGTGCGACGCCACACGACGCTGCGGTGGACATCGCGTATCAGACAGCACCCACGCTGGAAGGGCCGCCGTCCCCACGCCGGGGGTTGCCCGGCCTGAAGCTCTTCGAGCACATCCGCTCGCCAGAGATTCCCTATTACCTCGGGTGGCTGAACTACTGGTCTGCCGCTGCCGCACGCGCCATTGGGTTCCCGGACTCCGCCCGTGACGCGGAGCTGCTTTCGCGCTCACGGTGTACCGCGACGGGTGGGTGGGTCGTGCAACTCACCGATGCGCCGCTCGACCTGGACAACCCCGCGCACCTGGACGCGCTCAAACGGGCCTACGAGCGCTTCCCGGAGATTGGCGGGCGCTCCACCCCTTGAGGCTCGGCACGGGCTCGCGGCGGCCGTGCTCAGGGCGCCGCCTGCTGGCTCACTGGGGCACTCTTGAGGGTGCAGGGGTAGCTGAGCTGCGCGGGCGCCCCTCTACGCCCACCCCGACGGCACCGGCCCCATTCGCGGGAATGGGTGACTCTTCGATCGGGTCCATCAGACGCTCGGCATTGGCTCATCTGCGAGCAAGCCGCTCCTCCCTTGGATGCCGGGCAGCCGGCTTCCCGAGGACGAGAGAATCGCCTGACCTCCTGGTCCCTCCTGCTTCTCTCCTAGATGCTGCTGGGAAGGAGAGGGCACGCTGATACGCAGGCCCTTCGGACTGCCACCCGAGACGGTCCCCTTTCTGGGCATTCGAGTAAGTCATTGATGGTTTGCGAACCGCCCCCGTGCCCTCCCGCGCTCTTCTGTCGCGTGAGGACACCGGAGGGCATATCCGGGAACGTGCAAGAGCAGACCATGGCTAGTCAATCAATTGACATGAAAACACTCCTCCTGTTGATAACGATGCCTCTGATTGCCGTGGCCTCGGCGAATCAGACCCCCTTGGTATTCGGAACGGAAAACGGGACGATGTGGCGCTGCGATCGAACCGACGCCAACTCCTGTGCTACCTTCAACACGGCGTCATCCCCCATGAATACAACGGCGATGGCGAACGGCTATATCTATACTGGCATGGGGAACGGCGTCATGTGGCGCTGTGACCCAAACAACGCCAATGCCAGCGACACATTCAACGCTCTAAAATCCTCGATCAATGTCCTCATCCTGGCAAACGCTTACATCTATGCGGGCCTGGAGAACGGTGAAATGTGGCGTTGTGACCCAGACAATGCCAATGCCTGCGCCAAGCTCAATACCCTGGGTTCTCCCCTCAAGAGCCTGCTGAGAGCCAATGGCTCTATCTATGCGGGGTTGAACAACGGCGAGATGTGGCGCTGTGACCCAGATAACGCCAATGGTTGCGCCAAACTCAACAGCCTGACCTTCCCCATAACGTCATTGGTGATGACGAATGGCTATGTGTTCGCGACCGCCGGCTCCCTGTGGCGATGCGACCCGAACAGCACCAACGCCTGTAGCGTGTTCGACAAATTCATAAGCATCGCACAAACAGCAACGGTTGCTGCTGACGGCAACATCTATGTCGGTTTGAATCGTACGAGTGTGTATCGTTGCTCCCCGAGCACGCCCAACTCCTGCTCCAACCTCATGGGTAATGGCAACTCCCTCCCCGTGCGAGCATTGGCAAGCGCAGACGGATACCTCTACATCGGCCTTGGCACCTCCTACAATAGCAGTGGTGCCTTTTATCGCTGCTCTCTCCCCACTCCCACCAATCCCACCACTTGCGAAGTCCTTTACAATAGCGGGTCAGCGGTCACTTACGCTGGGAACGGGTCAGCGGTCACTCAAATTGCCATACCTTACGACACGACCTCCTTGGAGCCAACCTATGTGGGCGAAGACACGGCATGCGTATGGCAGAACGGATATCGCAACCTGATATGCCCGCCCTTTGTCGAATACCTGGACAAGA
>NZ_DASVSO010000440.1:0-15138 GCF_036388035.1 Archangium sp. | reverse complement strand
CCTCGTCGCCGCCGCGCCGCGCCCCGTGGCCCCGGCGCGGCTGCTGCTGCCCACCGCCGAGGTGGCGCGCGGCACCGGCCGGCCGCTGGGCATCGACCTGGAGCAGAAGCTCGACCTGTCGGCCCTGTGCGTCCCCGGCCTCGCGCCCGCCGAGACCACCCGCTACTGCGTGCTGAGCCGCTGGCGCGGCTCCGAGGCGCTCCTGCTGCTCAACGCCGCCATGTACCAGGAGAGCCGGCGGCGCGGGGTGAGCCACTGGGTGGCCGCGGCCAACATGGAGACGGACTCGCTCGAGGACGCCCGCGTGGTGTGCCGCGTGGCCGAGCGCGAGGGGCTGGTGAGCCAGCGCTGGCACGTGGAGCCGCGGGTGCGTCCGGAGGGGCCCTCGGAGCCGGTGGCGCCCCTCTACTCGCCCGAGCAGCGGCAGCGCGCGAGCGAGGGGGTGCTCGAGCGGCTCCGGCTGCCCCGGACGCTGGCGCTCTTCTCGCGCAAGCTGGGAGCGCGCTTCGTGGGCGACCCGCTCTTCGACACGCAGTTCCGGAGGTACGCCCTGCCGCTCGTCGCGGCGCTGGACGACATCCCGCCCTCCACGCTGGCGCACTTCGAGGCGCTCACCTCCGGCTCGCGGCGCGCCGCCTGAGCCAGCCCCTCCCCCCCTCCCGACGCACCCGCGGGCTCCCCCCCTCCCGCGGCTTCTTTTCCCCACCGTTGCCAACCACCCGCAGCCCATTCCCAGAGGAAACACCATGAACGCCAAGCTGATCGCTGTCCTGGAGCACGAGTCGCAGGAGCTCATCCGCCAGCTGGACGCCCACCCGCGGGCCCGCCAGCTCTTCGAGGGCACCCTGGATGCAGAGACGTACGCCCACTACCTCGTGCAGACGTACCACTACGTGCGCTGGACGACGCCGCTGCTGGCGCTCGCGGGCCGGAGGATGACGGCGCGGGGCCAGCACCCGGTGCTCGCGGGCCTGTTGCTGCAGAAGGCCCAGGAGGAGACGGGGCACGAGAAGTGGTTGCTGGCGGACCTGCGCAACCTCGGGTGGAGCGCCGAGGCCGTGGAGCATGCCCCGTTGAGCCCGGCGGTGGAGGCCTACGTGGCGTGGAATCGGTTCACGGCGGAGGCCGGCTCACCCACGGCCTTCCTGGGGACGGCGTACGTGCTGGAGGCGCTGTCCTCGCTGCGCGCCGGAGTTGCCGCGCGCAACCTGCGCGAGCGCAGCGGCATCCCCGGCATCCACAAGGCCGTCACCTTCTTGCGAGGCCACGGCGACGCGGACGAGGGCCACGTGGCCGAGCTGGCCACCATCCTGGGCTCGCTCACCGACCCCGACGAGTGCGAGGCCCTCGTGCTCTCGGCCCGTACGACGCGCGCCCTCTACCCGGGCCTCTTCGAGGAGACGATGACCGCGGCCCGCGACCTGGGGCCGGCGCGGCACTGAGTTACTCGAGCCGCTCCACCACCAGCGGGCGAGGCGCGGGGGCCTGGGGCCCGAAGTGGTACGACGCGAGCAGCCGCGCCTTCACGTCCTCCACGGGAGCCGGGTCGTTGTAGTGGATGCGCACCACCGGCTCCCCCGCCTTCACGGGCTCGCCCTCCTTGCGCAGCAGGGTGAAGCCCACGGCCGGATCGATGACGCTGTCCACCCGCTGGCGTCCCGCGCCCAGCGCCACCGCCGCCAGGCCCACGCCCTCCGTGTCGATGGCGGTGACGAAGCCGTCCCGCGTCGCCACCACATCCACAGTGGAGCGCGCCCTCGGCAGCAGCCCGTAGTCGTCGATGGCGCGCGGGTCTCCGCCCTGCGCCCAGACGATCTCCTTGAGCTTGAGCACCGCCGTCCCGTCCGCCACCACCTTCCGCAGCTTCTGGCGCGCCTCGGCGATGGAGGCCGCCTTGCCGCTCAGCATCAGCATCTCCGCGGTGAGGGCCAGCGTCACCTCGGTGTAGTCCGCCGGAGCCCTGCCGCGCAGCATCTCCACGGCCTCGACGATCTCCAGGGCGTTGCCCACCGCCCGGCCCAGCGGCTGCTCCATGTCCGTGAGGAGCGCCGTCACCTTGCGGCCCATCTCCGCGCCGATGCCAATCATCGTGCGGGCCAGGGTGCGCGCGTCCTCCACGTTCTTCATGAAGGCTCCGCTGCCCACCTTCACGTCCAGCACCAGCGCGTCGATGCCCTCCGCCAGCTTCTTGCTCATGATGGAGCTGGCGATGAGCGGAATGCAGTCCACCGTGGCCGTCACATCCCGCAGCGCGTAGAGCTTCTTGTCCGCGGGGGCGATGGCGGACGTCTGGCTGATGAGGCAGCACCCCACCTCGCGCACCAGCCGGCGGTACTCGGACACCGGCACGTCCATCTTGAAGCCGGGGATGGACAGCAGCTTGTCTACCGTCCCGCCGGTGTGCCCGAGGCCCCGTCCGGAGATCATCGGCACCGGCACCCCGCAGGCGGCCGCCAGGGGCGCCAGGCTCACCGACACCTTGTCCCCCACCCCACCCGTGGAGTGCTTGTCCACCTTCACGCCGGGTGTGTCCGACAGGTCCACCACCTCGCCGGACTCGAGCATGGCCCGGGTCCAGGCGCCCAGTTCCACCGCGTCCAGCCCGCGGAAGAAGACCGCCATGCACAGGGCGGACATCTGGTAGTCGGGGACCGTCCCCGCCGTGTACGCCTCGATGAACGCCCGGATGTCCTCGGGCGCCAGCCGCTTCCCGTCCCGCTTGGCCTTGATGAGCTCGTAGGGTCTCACGAGAAAAGCCCATAGCAGGAAGGCGGGCGGGCATGCACCGGGAGAAAGTCCCTCCGTCCCCCACTGTCCATCCGGTAGTCGTCACCCGCCCGGCATCTGATAAAGGTGGACTGTCTTGATCTCCCTCCGGCACATCCACAAGCGCTTCGGCGCCGTGACCGCCCTGGATGACGTGTCGCTGGACATCGGCACCGGGGAAGTGCTCGCCCTCGTGGGCGAGAACGGCGCCGGCAAGTCCACGCTGATGAACGTCCTCT
Source organism: Archangium sp. (assembly GCF_036388035.1). Taxonomy (GTDB): domain Bacteria; phylum Myxococcota; class Myxococcia; order Myxococcales; family Myxococcaceae; genus Archangium. Next base: position 12,133 of record NZ_DASVSO010000440.1, on the reverse strand, counting down.
ACGGGCTCTACCAGGCCGACGCCGGAGAGGTGCTCGTGAAGGGGCAGCCCGTGCGTCTGCGCAGTCCCCGGGACGCCATCGCCCGGGGCATCGGCATGGTGCACCAGCACTTCATGCTCGTCCCCACCCTGACGGTGGCGGAGAACGTGGTGCTCGGCCGCGAGCCCTCGCGCTGGGGCCGGATGGACCTGGACCGGGCGTGCGAGGAGGTGGCCGCCACCTGCGAGCGCTTCGGCTTCAAGCTGGACCCGCGCGCCCGGGTGGACACCCTCTCGGTGGGCTCGCAGCAGAAGGTGGAGATCGTCAAGGCGCTGCACCGGGGCGCCCAGCTGCTCATCCTCGACGAGCCCACCGCGGTGCTCACCCCCCAGGAGTCGGATGACCTCTTCCGGGTGGCGCGCGGGCTGGCGGCCGGCGGTCGCACGGTGGTCTTCATCAGCCACAAGCTGCGCGAGGTGCTGGGCGTGGCCGAGCGGGTGGCGGTGATGCGGCGCGGGCGGCTGGTGGCCGAGGTGCGCGCCGCCAACACCCGCCCCGAGGAGCTGGCCGCGTTGATGGTGGGCGAGTCGCGCGTCCCCCACGCCGAGGCCCAGGCCTACCACCCGCCCGGAGGCGAGAAGCTGCTGGAGGCGAAGGACCTCCAGGCACGCGGGGAGGACGGTCGGCCGGCGCTGCGCGGCGTCTCCCTGGAGGTCCACGCGGGTGAAATCGTCGGCATCGCCGGAGTGGACGGCAATGGCCAGCGGGAGCTCGCCGAGGTGCTCACCGGCCTGCGCCCGCTGGACAGGGGAGCCGGCTCCCTGCTGGGTGGGCCGCTCGGGGACCTGACCCCCGCCGAGGCCCGGCAGCGGGGCGTGGGACACGTGCCCGAGGACCGGCTGTGGCGCGCGGTGGTGAAGGCCATGAGCGTGGAGGAGAACGTGGCCCTGGGGCGGCAGGCGCAGGCGCCCTTCGCCCGGGGCGCGCGGGTGGATTTCGAGGGTCGGCGCGAGCGCACCCGGGCGCTGCTCCAGGCCTATGACGTGCGGCCGCCGGATCCCGAGGTGCCACTCCAGGCGCTCTCGGGCGGCAACCAGCAGAAGGTGGTGGTGGCGCGCGAGCTGGACGCGGCGCCGAAGCTGCTGGTGGTGGTGCAGCCCACGCGCGGCCTGGACATCGGCGCGGTGGCGCAGGTGCAGTCGAAGCTGCGCGAAGCGCGCGATCGGGGTGCCGGCGTGCTGCTCGTCTCGTTGGACCTGGAGGAAGTCCTGGCGCTGGCCGATCGCATCTACGTCTTCTTCGAGGGGCGCATCACCGGCAGCTTCACCCGGCCGGAGTTCGACGAGCGGGAGATTGGCCGCCGGATGCTCGGCACGGGGACGGAGGTGGCCCATGGGTGACCGGCTGCGCGCGGTGCTCCCGTCCGTCTTCTCCGTGTTCTTCGCGCTGGCGGTGTGCTGGGTGTTCATCGCCCTCACGCGCGACGCGGAGACCGCCAGCGAGGCCTACCTGCAGATGCTCCGCGGCGGCCTGGGTGACTGGCCGATGTACCTCGACGGGGGCCGCGTCACCCTGCTGACCCGGCCCTTCGGCGAGGCCGCCATCAAGGCCTCCCTGCTGCTCCTCACGGGCCTGTCCGTCACGGTGGCCTTCAAGGTGGGCCTCTTCAACATCGGCGCCCAGGGGCAGATGTTGGTGGGCGCGCTCGCGGCGGCGGTGGTGGGCGCGCAGCTGCGACTGCCCTCCGCGCCGCACGTGCTGGTGGCGCTGCTCGCGGCCTGCGTGGCGGGCGGCCTGTGGGCGCTCATCGCCGCGGCCCTCAAGCTCACCCGCGGCGTCCACGAGGTCATCTCCACCATCATGCTCAACTGGGTGGCGGTGAGCCTGGTGGACAACTGGCTGGTGGTGGGCCCGCTCCGGGCCGGTGCCGGCGCCGGCCTCTCCACCACGGGCACCGCTGAAATCGCCACCGGCGCGCAACTGCCCCGGCTGCTCGGGGAGCTGTCCCGGCTGAACCTCGGCTTCCCGCTGGCGCTGGCGGTGGCGCTGGCCATCTGGGTGTGGCTCGCGCGGCTGCGCTCGGGCTTCGAGACGCGCGCGGTGGGCCTGGGCGCCGAGGCGGCTCGGGCCGCGGGGATTCCCGTCGCGCGGCGCACCGCCCAGGCCATGGGCATCGCGGGCGCGCTCGCGGGCCTGGCCGGCGCGGTGCTGGTGCTCGGCACCGAGTTCAAGTACCCGGGCTCGCTGGGCGCTCCCTACGGCTTCGATGGCATCGCCATCTCCCTCATCGGCGGCAACCACCCGCTGGGCGTGGCCCTGTCCGCCCTCTTCTTCGGGGTGCTGCGAGCGGGAGGCACGCGCATGCAGCTTCTGGGCGTCCACAAGAGCTACCCCGAGCTCATCCAGGGCCTGGCGCTGCTCTTCGTTGCGGGCCGGCTGGTATGGCTCGCCCTGCTGCGCCGACGTCAGGTGACGGCCCCCGTGACGCCCAACAAGCAGCCGGAGCCGAGCCCGGAGGTGCCCCGTGCTTGAGATTCTGGAAGCCCTCCTCTCCTCCACCCTGGAGTACTGCCCGGCGCTCGTCTTCGCCGCGCTGGGGGGCGTGCTCTGCGAGCGCTCCGGCGTGGTGAACGTGGGCATCGAGGGGATGATGCGCGCGGGCGCCTTCTGCGCGGCCGTGGCGGCCATCTCCATGCCCACGCCCGTGGGGGTGGTGATGGGCATGCTCGCTGGCGCCGGCATGGCCGCGGTGCACGGCTACCTCTGCATCCGCTGGCGCTCGGACCAGGTGGTGTCCGGCATGGCTCTCAACCTCGTGGCGCTCGCCGGGGGCACCTACCTCCTCGAGTCCCTCTACGGGCCCAACGGCACGCCCCCCATCCAGCAGCTCACCCGCTGGAACCTCCCCGGCCTGTCCGAGGTGCCGCTGCTGCGCGCCTTCTCCGGGCACTCGGCCCTCACGTGGTTGGCCCTGGCACTGCCCTTCGCCTTCCACTGGGTGCTGTACCGCACGCCCCTGGGCCTGCGGCTGCGCGCGGTGGGCGAGAAGCCCCACGCCGTGGCCACCCTGGGCCTGTCCGTACCGGGGCTGCGCTGGCTCGCCGTGCTGGGCAGCGGGCTGCTCTCGGGACTGGGCGGGGCCACGCTCTCCACCGCCGTGCTGGACCGCTTCGAGCAGCACACCCCGGCGGGCCTCGGCTTCATGGCCCTGGCCGCCATGGTGTTCGGCCGCTGGACGCCCCTGGGCGCCTTCCTCGCCGCGCTCTTCTTCGCCGCTGGCAACGCCCTGCGCATCGGCCTGGCCTCCAGCGCCCCCGGCCTCCTGGAGGTGGTGCCCCAGGGCTTCCTCCTCGCCCTGCCCTACTTCCTGACGCTGGTGCTGCTCGCCCTCCAGGGCCAGCGCACCCACGCCCCCGCGGCACTCGGCACACCCTACGAGCAGGAGTCTCGCTGAGCCAGTCCGCCAACTGCCCGACTTTCCTCGGGCCCCGGGTACGCGTTTCTACCGGGTGGGTCCTCCGAAACCCGGGTATTCCCTGACCGGGATTCACGCCCGACCCACCCCTGGGGATGTAGTCGCAGGGAGGAGTGGGTGGACCTTCCCGTGAAGGACGTTTCAAGCGCCGGAGCTTCCAGGAAGAAGCCGTGGAGCGTCCGTCCCCCGACACCCGAGGGAGGGCAGCGAGACACCCGGCACGCCCATCGCATGGTATGCGCGGCACACCAGGGGGTCCTGGCGCGGGCGCGCGAGTCGTGCGGGGACGGTGGACGGAGGCGGGTTGAGCGGCGTCCTGAAGCAACACGGGCGGGTGGGGAGCCGACAATGAAGCCAGACACTGCACACGAGGCACGAGGTGAAGCGATGAGCGCACTGGCGATGGCCTCCAGGCCGCGGATGACGGTGATGAGCGAAGTCCCGAGTCACCTGAGTGTCGCCGGTCCGCTGGACGGCACCGACGTGCAGAGCGTCGACCTGGGTGCGCTGGTGAAGCACGCGGTGGCCCTGCTCCAGGCCACGGGCCACGTGAAGGAGGCCGAGGTGCAGGTGGAGCTGCCGCACGAGCCGGTGTGCGCGTGGCTGAGCCGGCGGAGGCTGGAGCAGGTGCTCTTCCACCTCATCACCCACGCGGTGAACGCGCAGCGGGGCGAGGGAACCAGCGTGCGTGCCGTTCGGGTGACGGTGGAGCCGCAGGACGACTTCGGGGACTACGGCCCCACCTTCCGCGTGCGCTACGCGGAGCGGGCGCGTGCCGAGCAGGAGACCGCCGCCGAGGGCTCGCGGGAGACGGACCTGGCGGTGGCGCGCGAGCTGCTGGAGTCCCTGGGTGGCCGCCTCACGGCGAAGAGCCACGGGCTGACGGGGCGCACCCTCTCGGTGGAGCTGCCGGACCAGGGCACCGCGAGCTGGTAGCGCTCGCGGGCCCGGAGTGCCCACGGACTAGAACTTGTAGGCGAGGCCGAACAGCGCCTCCATTGTGAAGCGAGCCTGACGGCCCCGGTAGCGGATGAAGTCGTCGTTGGGGAAGATGGACGGCCCCATCCGCACGTTGAAGTTCACGGCGAGGTCGCGGCTGATGAAGTACTCGAGCCCGCCGCCGAAGAGGATGGGGAAGACCGGACCGCCGCCCGTGCCGAAGATGACGTAGAACGGGATGTCCATGCCCAGGTTGAGCATGACGGCACTGCCCACGGGGATGCCCACCGTGAGGGCGATGGGCAGCGTCAGGCCCACGTCGGTGCCGTTGTTGTAGAAGTAGAAGAAGGGCCCGGGAGCGAAGCTCAGCCCCACGTTCACCCGCGACGACTGCAGCAGCATCAGCCGCACCCAGGCCTGCAGCTTCAGCCCCGGCACCACGCTGGTGACGATGCCCTCGCGGCCGTAGTTGAAGGTGAACCTGCCGCCGATGTCGAACTTCGGCGTGGCCCCGTGCAGCAGGCCCAGCGAGATGCCCGGCCAACCCACCTGGCCCACGAAGGCGGTGCCGCCCTGCCCCATCGTCTGGCCCGAGAGCACGGACCAGCCCTGGCCCCGGCCGTAGGAGGCCTGCCCCTCCTCCTGTGCCATCGCGACGCTCGCGACGCAGAGGACACCCAACAGCACACCCCTCAGAATGTTGCGCTTCACGCACCCACCTCCGGCTGCCCCCGCTCGCGCGCCAGCGCGATGAAGGCCTCGATGAGCTTCTGGAGTCGGGCCTCCGCCCGGGCGCGCGCGGCTTCCACCGGCTCGCCGGAGCCCAGCGTCTCCTTCAGCTCGAAGTAGTATTTGATCTTCGGCTCCGTCCCGGACGGCCGTGCCGTCACGCGCCCGCCGCCTTCCAACTCGAAGGCGAGCACGTTGGACGGAGGGAGCTTCTCGCCCTTCTTGTAGTCGAGGACGGACTTCACCCCCAGCGCTCCCACGCGCGAGGGCTGCGAGCGGCGGAAGCCCTCCATGATGCGCGAGATGACCTGCGCGCCCTCGGCGCCCGGGAAGGTGAAGTTGCGCTGCGCGCTCACGTAGAGGCCGAAGCGGCGCTGGATCTCCTCCAGGTAGCCGAGCACCGTCTGCCCACGCGACTCGCACCAGGCGGCGAGGTCCGCGAACACCAGCGCCGCGCCGATGCCGTCCTTGTCCCGGCACACGGTGCCCACCGTGTAGCCGAGCGCCTCCTCGTAGCCGAAGACGAACCGCGTGCCCTCGGACTTCTCGCGCTCCAGGGCGCGGTTGGCGATCCACTTGAAGCCGGTGAGCACCTCGTCATACGCGGCGCCCAGCTCGCGGGCGATGTCCCCGAGCTGCGTGGAGGACACGATGGTGGTGACGACATGGGGCCGGGTGCTCCGCGTGGTCCCCTGCACCAGCACGTAGTGGCCCAGCAGCACGCCCACCTCGTTGCCGGTGAGCATCCGCAGCGTCCCCGCCCCGTCGCGCACCATCACCGCCAGCCGGTCCGCGTCCGGGTCGTTGGCGAGCACCAGGTTCGCCTTCACGCGCTCGGCGGTGGCGAGCGACAGATCCATCGCCCCGGGCTCCTCGGGGTTGGGAAAGCGCACGGTGGGGAAGGTGCCGTCCGGCTGGTGCTGCTCGGCCACGACGTGGACGTTGAGGAAGCCCGCCCGTTGCAGGGCCCGCTCCATCCACACGCCCCCCACGCCGTGCATGGCGGTGTAGACGATGGAGGAGTCCGAGCCGCGCCCATGCAGGCGCAGCCCGAGAATGGCGTCCAGGTACGCCTCGCCGAGCGAGTCCGGCACGTCCCGCCACAGCCCACGCGCGTGCGCCTCCGAGCGGCTGAGCAGCGGCACCTGGTTGGCGGGCTCCACCTTCGCGATGGCCGCGGCGATGCCCTTGTCCTGGGGCGGGATGATTTGAGCGCCGTTGCCCCAGTACACCTTGTAGCCGTTGTACTCGGGCGGGTTGTGGCTGGCCGTCACCACCACCGCCGCCGCGGCGTTGAGGTGCAGGGCGGCGAAGGCGACGAGCGGCGTGGGCGACAGGGAGGGGAAGACGTGCGCCGGAATGCCCTCGGCGGCGAGCACGCAGGCGGTGTCCTCGGCGAACTCGGCGCTCATCCGCCGGCCGTCTCGGCCAATCACCACGCCCCGGGTGGCCACGTCCGGGACGGTGGCCTTGAGGTAGCGCGCGAGCCCCGCCGTGGTGCGGCGAATGACGGCGCGGTTCATCCGGTTGGGCCCCGCGCCCAGCACGCCTCGCAGGCCCGCGGTGCCGAACTCCAGGTCACCCGCGAACCGGTCCGCCAGGTCCGCCCCATCGCCACGCGCCAGGACGCCCCGCAGCTCCTCGACGGTGGCCGGGTCCGGATCCGCCCGCAGCCATGCCTCCGCCTTCTCCTTCAATCCCGTGTCCATGCACCCCTCCTCTTAAGGCCCCCCACGTGGCGAGAACGTGGAAAGCCCGCGGCCTCTGTTCAGCGATGGTCAGACGTCAGGTGTAGTCGGTGATCTTGCGTCGGGTAGGACCCCCTTTGGGGGCGTCCTTCTGTCCCTGGCAGCTCACGCAGAACTCCACGTAGGGCATGGCCTCCATGCGCCCGAGCGGAATCTCGTCGCCGCACTCCTCGCACTCGCCGAAGGAGTCCGGGTCCTCGCGCACCTTGCCCAGCGCCTTCACCACCCGCTGGAGCACGACGTCCGTGTTCCGGTTCCGGTTGGAGGCGATGGCCTGCATCATCTCGTTGAGCGGCTGCTCGTCCTCGTCGCCGCCCACCCGCGCCTCGTCCGTGCGGTTGGGCTCGACCTTCGCTGGCGCCTTGCCCGTCAGCTCGGCGTGGAGCGCCAACAATTTCTGCTTCAACTTCTCGCGCTGTGCCTCGGTCACGTCGCAGCTCCACGTGGGGGCTAGTACTTCGCGGTGGACCTCTGTCCGGAGACGATGGCCACGGAAGCCGACGCCCCGAGGCGGTTGGCTCCCGCCTGAATCATCTTCAGCGCATCCTCCGCCGAGCGGATGCCTCCGGAGGCCTTCACCCCCACCTCATCGCCCACCAGTTGACGCATGAGCGCGATGTCCTCCACGGTGGCGCCGCCGGTGCTGAAGCCAGTGGACGTCTTCACGAAGGCCGCGCCCGCCGCCTTGGCCAGCACGCAGCCGGCGATCTTCTCGTCCTGGGACAGCAGGCTCGTCTCGAGGATGACCTTCACCGGGTAGGGTCGGCTGGCCTCCACCACCCGGGTGATGTCCTCGAGGACGAGCGTGTAGTCCCGGGCCTTGAGCGCGCCGATGGAGATGACCATGTCGATCTCCCGCGCCCCGGCGGCGATGGCCTCGCGGGCCTCGAAGGCCTTGGCACTGGAGAGCGCCGCGCCCAGGGGGAAGCCCACCACGGCGATGGGCACCGAGCGCGAGCCGGCCAGGATGCCCGCCACCGTGGCCACATGGCACGAGTTCACGCACACCGTGGCGAAGCCGTGCTCCACCGCCTCGCGGGCCACCCGGGCGACGTCCTCGCGGGTGGCCTCGGGCTTGAGCAGCGTGTGGTCGATGTAGGGCGCCAGGTCCGCGTTGCTCCGGATGGAGTCGGGGGAGAGGCGAGCGGTAGCGATCCGCGCCTCTCCGCCTGCTCGGGAACCAGGCATGCTGCGGCGGACGTGGTCGGCGATCTCCTCGACGACCCGCTGGATGTCTTGGGCCTCGGCCATGGGGGGCCATGTAACCCACTCCGGGCCGCTCGGGAAGCACTCGTGCGGGGTCCCCCCCGACGTCATGCAGCCGACGTCCGCCCCATGGGGTAGAGTCGCGTCCATGGCCCTCGTGCGGCTTCTTCTCGCCCTCCTCGTCCTGCTCGCCGCCCTGCCGGGCCGGGCCGCGTCGCGGACCGATTCGCTCAAACCCCTCACCGTCTACTTCTTCGACGTGGGGCAGGGGGACTCGGCGCTCATCGTCTCGCCCAGCGGCAAGACGGTCCTCATCGACGGGGGCCCTCCCGAGGCCGATGACCGGCTGGTGCCCCGCGTGCGCGAGCTCGTGAAGGGTCCCATCGACCTCGTCATCCTCAGCCACCCGCACCTGGACCACCTGGGCAGCCTCGCGAAGATTCTCCAGGCGGTGGGGGCCCGGCGCTTCATGGACCCGGGCTACGACCACTCGAGCGAGGCCTACCGCAAGCTGCTGAGCGTGGTGGACAAGAAGGTGGGCCAGGTGATGACGCCCACGCCCAACCCGAGCGCGCCCGAGACGCTGCTCACCATCGGCCTGGGCGAGGGCGCGACGCTCACCATCCTCTCGCCGCGCGCCCCGCAGGACCCGTTCCTCACCCACACGCGCTCGGACGTCAACGCCAACTCCATCGTCGCCAAGCTCACCTACGGGGAGACGGCGTTCCTCTTCGTGGGTGACGCGGAGCCGGAGACGGAGGAGTACCTGCTGCGCCAGCCCATCGACTTCACCTCCACCGTGCTGAAGGTGGGCCACCATGGAGGCCGCCACTCCTCCACCGCGCCCTTCCTCGCGGCGGTCAATCCCCAGGCGGCCGTCATCTCCTGCTCCACGAACAACGAATACGGGCACCCCACCACCGAGGCCCTGCAACGGCTCGGCGACGTGGGCGCGCGCATCTTCCGCACCGACCTCCAGGGCGAGGTGCGGGCGGTGAGCAACGGCACCACCGTCACCCTCTCGACCCAGAAGGGCCGGAGCGCGCCCACCGTCGTCACCGGCCAGGTGCGCGGCCCCGTCGCCACCGGTCCCATGCGCTCACGCGCCGACGACACCTCCTCTTCCCGGGTGGTGCGCGTGAAGGGCACGCTGTCGGAGCGCGGGGACACGAGCCCGGCCATGGCCTCCGGTGCGGGGCCTTTCGTGAGCCTCAAGGGCAGCGAGGTGTTCCACCTCGAGAGCTGCTCGTCACTCAAGCGGGCGAAGACGAAGGAGCGCACGATGTACTCGACCCGATCCGCCGCCGTGCGCGAGCGTCGCCCCGCCAAGGATTGCAACCCATGAGCCGCCCTGTCCGTCACCTGGTCGCCCTGCTCGGCGTGCTGTTCGCCTGTGCCTGCGAGCAGCAGCAGCCTCCCGCCCCCGCTCCTGGCCCCCAGACCCCAGCTGCCCTGGCGCGCCACTACTTCGGCAGCCCGGCCGACGGGAAGCTGCACGTCTACTTCTTCGACGTGGGCCAGGGAGACGCCGCCCTCATCATCTCGCCCACCGGGCGCACGGTGCTCGTCGACGCCGGCCCCGCCGCCGCTGGCTCCCACCTGGCCAACCGTCTGCCCGAGCTGCTCACCGACAAGCTCGACCTCGTCGTCCTCACCCACCCGCGCCCGGACCACTACAGCGGGCTCGCGGCGGCCGTGGGCGCGGTGGGCGCGCGCAAGCTGCTCGAGCCCCAGCACCCCGAAACGCCCGCGGACTACGACGCGCTGCTCACCTCGCTCGGGAGCACCGGGGTGGAGATCTTCTCGCCCGCGCCCTCCCCGTCCGCGCCCAACGAGCCCCTGAGCCTGCCGCTCGGCGGCGACGCGGTGCTGACCGTCCTCTGGCCGCGCGCCCCCACCGAGCCGCTGCTCACCGGAGAGTCCGCCTCGGAGGCCAACTCCATCGTCCTGCGGCTCACCTACAAGGCCACCACCGTCCTGCTGACCGGCGATGCGCGGGAGCAGACCGAGAGCCACCTCCTCGCGCGGGAGATGCCAGTGCGCGCCACGCTGCTGAAGGTGGGCGCCCACGGCGCGGGCTCGGCCTCCAGCGCCGCCTTCCTCGCGGCGGTGCACCCTCGGGCCGCCATCATCTCCGCCGACGTGGCCAACACCCCGGACAAGGCCGTGCTCAACCGGCTGGAGTCGGTGAAGGCCCGCGTCTTCCGCACCGACCGGGACGGCGAGGTCCACGCCGTGAGCGACGGCCAGCAGTTCACCCTCACCACGCAGCGGCTCCCCGCGGGGGCGCAGCCGGCCACCGGCAACGTCTTCGTGGGCCTCGACAACACCCCCGTGGCCACGGCCGCCGTGCAGCCCGCCTCTGGACGTGTCCCCTCGAAGGGTGAGGCGAACCCGACACGCCTCGCCACCGCCGGGGAGGCCGGCAAGGCGCAGACAGGCACGAAGTCGGACATCGACCTGGAGGCGGGCTCCGCGGCGACCCCGAAGGCGACCTCGGTGACGAAGCCGGGCAAGGACGAGCGCGCCTCCCCGGCGGCGAGCGGCAAGATGCAGACCTACGTCGCCAGCCGCAAGAGCAAGCTCTTCCACGTGCCGAGCTGCCCCGGCGCCAAGCAGATCAAACCCGCGAACCTGGTCACCTTCAAAACCCGGGCCGAGGCGATGCAGCACAACGAGCCGGCCAGGGACTGCAAGCCCTGAAGAGGAGCCCGCGCGCCATGCCCAAGGTCACCCTGGACCGCTTCGAGGAAGAGCTCGCCGTGCTCATCGTGGACGGGCGGGAGGTGACGCGCCCACGCGCGCAGTTGCCCGCCGAGGCCCGCGAGGGCGACGTGCTGGACCTGGACACCTTGAAGGTGGACCCGGACGCCACCGAGCGCCTGCGCGCCGAGGTGCGCCGGGCGCGCAAGCGGGCCCAGAAGAAGACGCCCCCTCCGGGGAACTTCGACCTGTAGCCCGGGGAGGCCCCGAGCCGCTCAGGCCGGCTGCGCCGGAGGACGCGCGCGCGGCAGCAGCCCCGCGAGGAGCACCGCGCTCAACCCGGCGAGCGCCCCCGCGGTGACGAAGGCGGTGGTGCTGCCCCAGAGCGTCCACAGCGAGCCGAAGAGCAGCCCCGCGACGAGCGAGGAGACGCCCGTCAGCCCGTTGTACAGGCCGAAGGCGCGCCCGCGGGCCTCGGCCGGCACCAGCGCGGTGAGCAGCGACTTCTCCGCCCCCTCCGCCATCGCGTGGTACAGCCCGTAGATGGCGATGACGCTCATCGTCAGGGTCACCCCGCGAGCCCACGCGAGCGCGAGGTAGCTCAGCGCGTAGAGGGACCAGCCCGCCAGGACGAGCCGCGACGCCCCCAGCCGGTCCGCGAGCCGGCCCGCCGGGAACGAGACGGCGGACTTCACCGCCTGCAGCAGCAGCCACGCCATGGGCAGGAACTCGGGCGGGGCCCCCTCCTCGGTCAGCTTCAGCAGGAGGAAGGCATCGGTGGAGTTGGCCACGCCGAAGAGGGCGACGGGGGCGAGGTAGAAGGCAATCCGCCTCGGCACGGGCGCGAGCGCGCCGGTGACACCCGTGGCCGGGACGTGGGCGGGGCGCACAGGCTCGCGGACGAACAGGATGGCCAGCACCCCGAGCAGCCCCGGCACCGCCGCGACGAAGAACACCTGCTGCACGCTCAGGCCCACGGCCACCAACAGCATCGCGGCGAGCGCGCCCACCGCGGCCCCCGCGTGGTCCATGCCCCGGTGGAAGCCGAAGGCCCGGCCGCGGGCGCCCGCGTCGACGGACTGGGCGATGAGCGCATCGCGAGGGCTGGAGCGCACGCCCTTGCCCACCCGGTCCAGCACTCGGATGACGACGGGCTGCCAGGCCGCGGTGACGAAGGCCATCAGCGGGCGAGCCACGCTGGACAGGCCGTAGCCCGTGAGCACCATGGGCTTGAGGCGGCGCGCCCGGTCCGCCCAGACGCCGGACTGGTACTTGAGGACGGAGGCGACCAGGTCCGCCACCCCCTCCATGGTGCCCAGCAGCAGGGGCGCCGCCGGCAACCTCGCGGCGAGGA
>NZ_DASVSO010000439.1:0-3756 GCF_036388035.1 Archangium sp. | reverse complement strand
CGGTGAAGGTGCGCGGCACGGTGGACAACCCCGCGGACCGCGACGAGGGCTGGCGGGTGGAGCTGAAGATTCCCTTCGCCCGGCTGGCCGAGGTGCCAAACCTTCCGCCGAAGAAGGGCGAGCGCTGGCGCTTCAACCTCTACCGGTTGGAGCACATGGGGCGGCAGCAGGTGGAAGGCCAGTCCTTCTCGCCACTCTTCGTGGGGGACTTCCACGCGCTGCCGCGCTTCGGTTGGCTCGTCTTCGAGTAGGCGCTACGAGTGCGGGGAGATCTCCCAGTGGGCGTCCGCGACGGAGCGCTCGGTGGGGTCTCCCAGGAAGCGCAGGAAGCCGCGCAGCTCGAGGGTGTCGATGAGCTCCTCCGCCTCGTACTCGGAGAAGTCCTTCATGTGCACGAGCAGGTCGCGCATGAGCGACTTGCCGCGCAGATAGCCCACGGGCTCGCCTGGAGCGAGCCTGTGCTTCAGTTCGGCGGTGAGCTGCCGCAGATCCAGGTCGTCGGAAATCATCGTCTCAAGGGTGGTGATGGGAGGCCGCCGGGGCAACCGTGGTCGTGGGTACCAGGGCCTCGGGAGCCTGGAAGGTGCTCAGGCGGACATCGAGCCCCTCTCACCCTCCCGGGCGATGGCACCGTCCGGCCCTGCTCACCCAGGACTTCGGCCCTGGGGCCGGCTCACGGCTCGGTGGGCGAGGCGACCGGGGCGGAGGGCGCGGGAGGCTCTGGCGTCAGGAAGGTGCTCAGCCGGATGTCGTGCCCATCGCTCTCCAGCGTGATGGCGCCGTGGACGTCCGTGCGCAGACACTCGGTGCCCAGGGTCCGGTAGCGCGCTTCCACCTCGGGGTGGGGGAAGCCGTAGCGGTTGCGGCGGCCCACGCAGAAGACGACGTAGCGCGGGCGGAGCCGCTCAAGGAACTCCTCCGTGGACGAGGTGCGCGAGCCATGGTGCGCCGCCTTCAGCACCGTCACCGGCCCGAGCCGTCCACTGGCGAGGAGCGCGGCCTCGCCCTCTTCCTCCACGTCGCCGGGGAGCAGCACGGTGACGTCGCCGTGGCGCACGAGGAACACCACGCTCTTGTCATTCACGCCCTCTATCAACTCGCGATCCTCGGGCGGGCCGAGCACCTCCAGGGTGGCCTCTCCCAGCGAGTAGGACGGGTGGCCGAGTTGCACCTCCTCCACCTGGGCGCCCGCGGCGGCGGCCACGAGCTTCTGGGACAGGGGCCCGTCCGCGCTGCCCGCGGAGAGCCAGAGGCGCGCGGTGGGCACCTGCTCCACCGTGGAGATGAGCCCGAGCGCATGGTCCGGGTGCGGATGGGAGAGCACGGCCAGGTCGAGCCGCTCGATGCGCGAGGCGCGCAGGAAGGGGACGACGACGCGGAGCCCCGGATCCGCGCCGCCGGGCACTCCCCCTCCATCGACGAGGGCATGGTGCCCCCGGGAGCTGAGCAGCACCGAGTCCCCCTGACCCACCGAGAGGAAGGTGATGCGCAGCCCGGGCTCGGGAGCGAGGCGCGGCACGAGCACGACGAGCGCCACGGCCATGGGAACGAGGAGCCCGCCCAGGCGCCAGCGCCGCTCGCCCAGGGCCCAGCACGCGAGCCCCGCGGCGTAGAGCAGGGTGGCCGCCGTGCTGAAGGCGGGCAGGTCCACCGTGGCCAGCGGCACGTGCGCGAAGAAGCGGGTGAACACCAAGAGCAGCTGTGAGACCCACGCTCCGCCCCACAGCAGGGGTGTGGCCAGCACCGGCGCCACCACGTAGAGGGCCGCGCCACCGGCCGCGAACCCCGTGAGCAGCCCGCACAGCGGCATGCAGACGATGTTGGAGATGAGCCCCGCGAGGCTCGCGCGGCCGAAGGTGCCGGCCACGAGGGGGACACTGGCCACCGTCACCGCGAGGCTCGCGCAGAACGTCTCCAGCACCGTCTCCCGGGCGCTCGCGAGCAGGCGCTTCACCCGGTGGGACTCCTGTGGATCCGGTGGAGGGAGGGGAACGGCCTCGCGCAGGGCGGGGGTGAGCAGCAGCAGGCTGAAGACGGCGAGGAAGGACAGCTGCAGCGACAGGTCCGCGACGCTGGAGGGCCCCCAGGCGACGAGCAGCGCGGCGGCGGCGGCGAGGCTGTTGAGCCCATCGGCCCGTCGCCAGAGGGCGAGCCCCAGCAGCACCACCGTGGCCATCACCGCCGAGCGCACCGCGGGCGGCTGGTTGCCGGTGAAGACGACATAGGCCCAGACGAAGGGCACCGAGGCGGGGGCGGCCAGGCGGCGGGCATCCACGCGTCGCAGGCCCCGCAGCCGCGCTCCGGCCAGCACGAGCAGCCAGCGCAGCAGGGCCAGCGTCATGAGGGCGAGCGCCGCCACGTGCAGCCCACTCACGCTGAGTACGTGTGCGAGTCCACTCCGAGAGAAGTCCTCCTCCAGCGTGTCGTCGAGCGCGGCGCGCTGTCCGGCGGCCAGGGTGAGGAAGAGGGCCGCGGAGTCCGCCGAGGGGGCCACGGCGCGCACGGCCTCGGAGAGCCCCGCCTGCGTGCGCACCAGCTCCTGGCGCCAGCCCGAGGGCGGGGACAGCACCAGCAGCCCCGCGGACGGGAAGCTGCCGGTGAAGACGAGCCCCTGCCGTCGCCGGATGGCGGACAAATCCTTTTCTCCGGGATTCAGCGCGGACTCGAGCGGTTTGAGTCGGGCCTCCATGCGGACGCGCTGGCCGGGCAGCAGCGAGGGGGGCTCGCCCTGGGCATAGAAGCTCGCGTGGAAACGGGCGGGCGTCCCGGCGCCCTGTCCCACGCGGGCCACCGCGACGAGGAGGCGGGTGGAGTCCTCGAAGCGCTCCACGCGCTCCACCTCGCCCTCCAGCACCGCGGTGCCCCCCGCGTGGAGTGCGTGCGGCACATCGGCCCCCGCCTCCAGGGCCGCCAATCCGGCTCCAGAGAGCCCGAGGCACACGAGCACGCCTAGATGGGCACCAGGCAGGCGGGCGAGCCAAAGGGAGGCGAGGCCCACGGCCGAAGCGGCCATAAGCTGGAATAATCCTGTGCCAATTCCTGGTTTTGAGCCCAACCCCGCGCCAAGGATGAGGCTCACAGCGGGGAAGAAGAGAGGACGCGCGGTCAGATCGCGCCACGAGTATCGGCCCACCATCCACCCCCCCCACCAACCCGATTCGTCCCGTCGTGGTGACTCGCCCTACCGAGCGAGCGCACACACGCAAAGGCCCCACGCTAGTCGGGAGATTCTGGGCGGGTCAAGGCTTCAATGTTGCTGGAAGGGGTGGATTGTGGTACTCGTGGTTGGCTTTCTGCGGGCCGGGTGTCGAGCCATCCAAGGAGGCGGTAACGAGTGCAGACGAGCTTCAAGACCGGCGACAAAGCGGTGTATCCCGGGCAGGGCGTTGGCGAAGTGATGGGGATTGAGCACACCGAAGTGGCCGGGCAGCGCCAGTCCTTCTACGTGCTGCGCATCCTGGAGAATGGGATGCGGATCATGATCCCAATCAACAAGGTGGGCTCGGTCGGCCTCCGGGAGATCATCAGCGAGGACGACGTCAAGCAGGTCTACTCCATCCTGAAGGAGAAGGACATCTCGGTCGACTCCACGACGTGGAACCGTCGCTACCGGGAGTACATGGAGAAGATCAAGACGGGGTCCGTGTTCGAGATCGCCGAGGTGCTTCGTGACCTCTACCTCCTCAAGGGCGACAAGGATCTCTCTTTCGGTGAGCGCAAGATGCTGGATACCGCGCGCTCGCTGCTCATCAAGGA
>NZ_DASVSO010000438.1:0-22966 GCF_036388035.1 Archangium sp. | reverse complement strand
GCCACGGCCTGAGTTCCGGGTGCTCGATCAGGTATGCGCCCAGCACCCGGGGCGCCACCGTGTCCACCAGGTCCCAGTTGTTCAGCGCCGCCAGGTGCTCCCGGCAGAACGCGAAGAGGCGTGAGCACTCGGGTTCCTCCGCCGCCTCGAACTTCTCCACGAGGATGACGAAGCCGGTGAACCGGTGCTCGTGGACCTTGCTCCGCAACAGCTCGGCCACCTGCTCCAGCGCGAGGTGCTTGTAGCGACGGGCAATCCGCCGCTGCTCCGGCACCGTCACGCCGAGGAACACGTCCCCTTCCGCGTACTCTCCCGGGCCTGTCTTGAAGAACCTCGGAAAGAAGGCGGCCTTCTCGGGGTCGGCCACGCGTGCCAGCTCGTCCTGGATGACCTGGGCGGAGGGAGTGCTCACCTCCCGGAGTCTGGCCGGGTGCCCTCCAAGAGGCTAGCGTCGTCCGTCGTGAACTCCGATCCGCTCGACCTCGCCGCCACGCCCGAGCGCCTCCGCGCGCTCGCCGACGCGGGAGTCCTGCCGCCGGTGGCCCTGGAGCGCGCCCTGCGGCTCGCCGTGGCCACTCCCGAGCGGCCCGCCTGGAGGCGCTTCCTGTCCACCGTGCTGCTGGGCTTCGGCTCGCTCCTGGTGCTCTCGGGCGTCATCTACTTCTTCGCCTACAACTGGGCGGGCCTCCACCGCTTCGGGAAGCTGGGGCTGCTGTTGGCGGCCATTCTCGCGGCGTCCCTCGCGGCGTGGCGTCTGGGCGAGGGGCTCGCTGGCCAGTTCTCCCTCCTCTTCGCGGCGGTGCTCGTGGGCCCGCTCCTCGCCGTCTACGGGCAGGCGTACCAGACGGGCGCGGATCCCTATGAGCTGTTCCTCGGGTGGGGCCTGCTCATCCTCCCATGGGTGGCGCTCGCGCGCTTCGGCCCCCTGTGGCTGTTGCTGCTGCTCCTCGTGGACACCGGCATCTCCCTCTTCCGGGTCCAGAACGCCGGCGACGAGGGCACCACGCTGATGCTGGTGCTCGCGCTGGTGAATGGTGGAGCCTGGGCGGCGCACGAGTGGCTCTCGGGGCGAGGCGTACCCTGGCTGCGCGGCCGGTGGCTGCCCCGGGTGCTGGCGGTGATGACGATGGCGCCGCTGCTCGTGCTGGCGGAGTACGTCGTGGTGAGCCCCCGGAAGGCGGACACCGCGAGCTACGTGGCGCTTGGCCTGCTCGTGGCGGTGATGGTCGCGGCGTACCTCTTCCACCGCCGGGCCCACTCCGAGCTCTTCCTCCTCACCCTGGACGCGGTGAGCCTGATGACGCTCGTCACCACCTTCGTCGGCCGGCACCTGTTCAAGGCATTCGACTTCGGGGCGGGCATCTTCTTCCTGATGGCCGTGCTCATCATCGGAGAGGTGGGGCTCGCGGTCTGGTGGTTGCGCGCCGAGGCGCGTGGCCCGGAGGAGGTCTAGCCATGGCGTTCAAGCCCTCGCTGCGGAACGTCGTCTCCCAGCTCCAGGCGGAAGGAGTCCTGCCCGTCGATGCGGAGGTCCAGGCACGCGCCGCACTCGCCACCCGTCTGGAGTCCACCACCGGCATGCCCTGGTTCGTGCGCGTCCTCACCGGGTTCGGGGCGTGGCTGGCTTCCTTGTTCCTGATCGCCTTCCTCTCCCTGGGCGTGGTGGTGGGCAAGGAGGTGGGCGCCATCATCCTGGGCCTGCTCCTCACCGGAGGCGCCGCCTTCCTGCGCCACCGGGGGAACAACGTGTTCCTCACCCAGCTCGCCCTGTCCATCGGCCTGGCCGGACAGGGGCTCTTCATCGGGGGCGTGGGCGTGCTGGTGGACAGCACGGAGGCGACAGCCCTCGCCACCGTCCTCCTCCAGACCGTGCTCCTCTTCCTCTACCCGGATGCCATCCAGCGCTTCCTCTCCTCGCTGTTCGCCAGCCTCGCGCTGCTGATCCTCCTGCGCCTCTGGGGACTCGGCCTGTTGGTGGACGTAACACTGGTGGGCCTCACCGTGCTCGCGCACCTCCTCTTCCTCCAACAGGGTCGGCTCCAGGCCGGGCGTTGGAGCGAGGTCGTCATGCCCGCGGCCTTCGGGCTCGTCACCACGCTCTTCTCGGCGCTGCTGATGCGCTCCTGGTTCCATGACTTCTACAAGGGCCTCTTCCGCGAGGGCTCGGCGGAGCTGCCTCCCGGCGTGCTGACGTTGGGGCTCGCCGTGGTGACGCTGTACTCCGCCTGGCGCGTGCTGGAGGAGCTGGGAGTGGAGGCCGGTGGCCCCGCGGGAGTGACGACCTTCGTCGCGCTGGCGCTCCTGGCGCTCCTCACGCTCCAGACACCCGGTGTCATCGCCGCGGCCGGCGTGCTGCTGCTCGGCTTCCACCGACGCAGCGTGGTGCTGCTCGGCATGGCCGTGGTCTTCATCCTCACCTTCGGCGTGGGCTACTACTACGACCTCCAGCTCACCCTGCTGGCCAAGTCGCTCGCGCTGCTCGGCAGTGGCCTGTTGCTGCTCGGCCTGCGGCTCTTCACCCTGCGCCGCTTCCCCGCGGCCGAGGAGGTGCGCTGATGCGCGCGCGCGTCATCTTCGGCGGCCTCGCCCTGGTGGTGGTGGCCCTGGTGGTGCTCGTCG
Organism: Archangium sp.; assembly: GCF_036388035.1. GTDB lineage: Bacteria > Myxococcota > Myxococcia > Myxococcales > Myxococcaceae > Archangium. The sequence continues at coordinate 20,347 of NZ_DASVSO010000438.1, read as the reverse complement.
TCCGCAAGGAGCAGGTCCTGGCCCACGGCACGCCCGTGCTGCTGGAGCTCGCCCCGGTGGACCCGCGCTCGCTGATGCAGGGCGACTACATGGTGCTCGACTACGCCGTCAGCCGTCAGGTGGACCGGGAGGGAGAGATGTGGAACGAGGCGCCTCGGGACGGTCGCCTCGTGCTGCGCCTCGATGAGCAGGGCGTGGGGCGCTTCGTCCGCGAGGAGCAGCCGGGCACCCCGCTCGCTCCGGGAGAGCTGCTACTGCGCTACAAGGTCCGCGAGGGCCGCGTCCGCCTGGGCGCGGAGTCCTTCTTCTTCCAGGAGGGCCACGCGGACCGCTACGCCGGAGCGAAGTACGGCGAGCTGCGGGTGACCGGGGACGGCTCCAGTGTGCTGGTGGGCCTACGGGATGCCGAGCGCCAGCCACTCGGGCGCGCCGTGCCGTGAGCAGGGACGCGTACCGGGCCCGGCGGAGGGTTCACACCCGGCGCAGCGTGATGACCGCGAGCTCCGCCGGAGCGCCCAGCCGCGCCGGGGGTCCAGTGGTGCCAGCGCCACGGTTCACATAGAGCCACGAGCGCCCCTGCCGATACAGCCCCGCGGTCCAACGGGTGATGAACCGGGCCAGCGAGAGGCGGCGGACGCCCGGGACTCCGAGCTGCCCGCCGTGCGTGTGGCCCGAGAGCGTCAGCTCGACGCCGTGGGCTTGCGCCTGGGGGAACAGGTCAGGGTCGTGCGCGAGCAGCACGGTGGGGACGCCCTCCGGGCGCTTCGCGAGTGCCCGCTCCAGGTCGTCACGCGAGGTCCACGTGTCGTCCACCCCCGCGACGTACAGGCGAGCGTCACCGCGCCGCACCACCACCCCTCGGTTGCGAAGGACGGTCAGCCCCCGGCGCTCCAGCTCCCGGGCGAGGTGCTCGCCGTCGGTGAAGTAGTCGTGGTTGCCCATGCAGGCGAACGCGCCATCCTTCGCGCGCAGCCCCCCGAGCGCCCGCGCGACCGCCTCGACGTGCGAGGAGCCGTGGGTGATCAGGTCGCCCGTGACGGTCACCAGGTCGAGGTCTCGGGCATTGAGGCGCGCGACCCAGGAGGAGACCCGCTCCTCGGAGACATGCGGCCCGCAGTGCACGTCGGAGATCTGGCCGATGCGGTAGCCATCCAGGGCTGGCGGGAGTCCCTCCACCCGAACCACCCGCTTGCGGATCCTCGGCCGGCCGAGGACCGCGTCCGTGCCCAGGACGAGCGCGACGGCTCCGGCCACGCCCCAGGTGGCAACCATGGGCAGGCCCGCCCGCACGGCCAGCGCGGCGGGGACCATGAGCAGGTCGAACATCAGGCAGGCCGACCACCACCCCAGCGCCAGGTAGGTCGACAGCGCGGGAGCCGTGGTGTGCCAGGGGCTCTGCAACTGGCGCAGGTACGGCACCGAGACCAGCACCGCGACCACTGCGGGCAGGGGCGTGCGGGTGACCCAACAGAGCCAGAGCACCGCGGGAAGCTGGACGAGGGTGACGACGAGGGCCGCGAGCAGGTGGAAGCGACCCCGGAGGCGGGTTCTGGACATGAGAGCAGGTGTTTAACGTGCTCGCGCCCGGTCCGCCGTCATGCGGCGGGCTTCAACACGAAGATGCTGTCGAGCCGGATCTCCCCCCGCTCGCGAGGGGTGTCCACCTGGTAGTCGAAGTCGTAGACGGCCAGCACCTCGAGGCCCGCCCGACGGAAGAGGCGCCGGGCCTGCGTCAGGTCATACGTGCGGAAGTACCAGTGCGTCTCGATGAGCAGGTCCTTCTCCGGCCCGGTGATCCGCAGCCGGTTGCGCATCGCCGAGCGCCGCAGGCGCCGGTCCGGCAGCCCCTCGTGGGTGTTGCACACCACCGTGTCCTTCCCGAGGCGCTCCACCCACCGCTCGTGCTCCGGCCGCTTCCGCTCGTAGTCCGTGAGGTGGAAGCCGAGCACGTACAGGCCCTCGGGCTTGAGCAGCCGGCGCGTGCCCTCCAGGTGCTCGCGCGCCGCCTTCTCGCTGTCGAGGTAGCGGAACGTGGACACCAGGTTGAACGCCAGATCCACCTGTCCCTCCAGCTCGGGCTGGAAGAAGGTCTCCATGCGCGACAGGTGGAGGCGCGCCCTGCGGCGCTGGGCCGGCGTGAGGCGCTTGCGCGCGTGGGCCAGCATCTGCTCCGAGATGTCGTAGCCCACCACCGAGCAGCCCCGGCGCGCGGCCTCGGCCACGAGCCGGCCCGCCCCGCACGCGGGCTCGAGCAACAGCTTGCCGCCCGTGCCATAGCGGCGGTTCACCTCCAGCACGAAGTCCATCTCCCGCTCGGTGTCGGTGCCGAAGATGGCCTCGTAATACTCGGGGTGGTCGTACCAGTCGGAGAGTCGTTCCATGGACGCGGTGCCGCCCTGGCGGCGGCGCGCATCCTCGGCTCCGCGCTCGGAAAAGCAAGCGAGGAAGCTTCAGCGTTTGTCTTGCTGGTCCAGCAAGCGGCCCGCGAGTCGGACCAGGTCCGTCTCCGTGATGATGCCCACCAGCACGCCCCCGTCCTCCACCACCGGCATGCACCCGAAGCGCTTGTCCAGAATCTTGTGGATGGCCTCGCGCACCGAGCTGTGCGGTTTCAGCGTCTCCACCGAGCGCGTCATGACGTCCCGGATCAGCACGGCGGCCGCGGCGGTGCTGCGCTCCTGGCGGGCCATGGCGCGGATGAGATCCCGGTGGCTCACCAGCCCCACGAGCTTGCCCTCCTTCACCACGGGCAGGTGGCGGATCTCATACTCGGCCAGCAGATCATCCCCCCGGACCAGGTCATCGTCCTCCTTCAACGTGACCACGTCCCGGGTCATCAGTTCCCCGACGGTCAGCATCATTGTCCTCCCACTCCTGGCAGCCATGAACAGGGTGGGGGCTTGGGAAGCCCGATGCAGCCCGCAGGCACTCAGCCAGCCCGGCGCTGCTTCCGCCGGTCGCTCGCGACTAGTGCAGCCCGTGGTCGGTGACCTGCGCCAGCGCGAGCATCAGCAGCAGGCCCGTCGCCAGCGCCGCCAGGTTGCGCCCCCACCGCTCCCGGCCATGCCGGTTGACGTGGGGGATGAGGTCCAGCATCGCCACATAAAGGAAGGTGCCCGCCGAGAAGGCCAGCGCCCGCGCCGCCAGTGACTCGAAGCTCAGCACCGCGTCGAAGGCGAAGTACAGCCCCGCCCCCACCGGCACCATCAGCCCGTACATCACCGCGAAGCCCAGGATGCGTCCCGAGCTCTTCCCCTCGGACTTGAGGATGGAGGCCAGCGACAGCGACGAGGGCACCTTGTGCGAGGTGATGGCCAGCAGCGCCATCAGCCCCACCCCCTCCTTCACCGCCGAGCCCAGCGCGATGCCGTCGAACAGCGTGTGCGCCGACAGCCCGAGGAACGCCGTCATCCCCAGCGTCTTGCCCTGCGCGTGATGGTGCTCCTTGCACCCCACGGGGTCCTCGCACGCGTGCGTCATCACGTACCGGTCCAGCACCAGCAGGAAGCCGAAGCCCGCGGCCACCAGCGCGAACGTCCACCCTCCGGCCCCGTGGTACGCCTCCGGCAGCAGGTGGAAGAACGCCGCCCCGACCATCACCCCCGCCGCGAACGACAGGAACGTCACCAGTCGCGCCTGCTTGCGGGTGAACACCACCACCAGCGCGCCCAGGATGGCGCCCAGCAGGATGACCAGCGAGTAGGAGGAGAGGGCGACCGCGAGGGGCATGGGGAGGCCCGACACCTAGCACAGAAACGCGCCCTCCGGTGCCAGGGGGGGCCCGGATGTGCTCCCATGAGGGAAGGGCAGCCGGGAAGGAGCGAGGCCTCTCGGGTCTCCTCCCTGTCCTCTCTCCCAGTGAGAATGAGCGGAGACGCTCAGTCGTAGCGCCGGAAGACGATGACCTGCACCCTCCCAGGCTTCACCTCTACCTCCCGGGTACTGCCAGGGCCTCCCATGTCCACCTGCACCGTGTGTCGGCCAGCGGGCAACCGGAAGCGCGTCAGTTGGAACTCCGCCGGTAGGGACAGCCACGAGCGCAAGTCCGGCTGGTTCAGCGCGTTCAGCACCAAGAAGGTCAGCGCCCCTACCTCCTTGCTCCTCGTGAGGGCCCCCGCTCCCGCCGCGAGCCCCGCCTTCACCGCCGTCCCGGCCACCTGCAGGGCCAGCAGCCGGCCGATCCGGTCATCCAGGTGCACCCGCGCCACGTCCGCCAGCGACGTCACCGTCACCGTCCGCTGCTCCGCCCCCTCCACCACCCGCACCCGGGACTGGGCCGGAGCGCCCCGGTTCCGGTACACCGGTACCTGGATGAGGTCGTGCGTCTCGAGGTACCGGTCCGCCGGCTCCTTCTCCGGGGACAGCCCCGCCTCCACCACCACGACCACCTGGCCCTCGCCCGGTCCCAGCGGCTCGTGCGCCACATCCGGGAAGCGCCGCCGCAGCTGCTCGTACTCGTCCAGCCGTCCCGTCTTCTTCGCCAGCCGCAGCAGCGGCTCCGCCAGCGGGCCCAGCCTCGGCTCCAGCTCGAGCGCCTTCGCGTAGTCGATGTACGCCGAGTCCCACTCCCGCTGGTCCTCGTACAGCACGCCGCCGATGTAGCGCGCGATGGCGAGCTGCTCGTAGGGCTTCTTCTCATCGACGATCATCTTCTCCAGCCGCTCGTTCACGCGGCGGACCTCGACGAGCGCTTCCTCGTCCTGGCCCAGCTGCGCGTAGTTGAGCGCCTGGAGCACGGAGATCATCAGCTTCTCGAAGTCCTCGCCCCGGTAGGCCCGCTCGCGCTCGTTGGTGACGAGCGCTCCGGCCTCCTCGCTCACGGAGATGGCGTCCAGCTCTCCCGCCAGGCGCTCCGCCTCCGCCAGCACCTGGAGGCTGTCCCGCCACCGTCCCGCCGCGTGCAGCACCATCCCGCGGTCCAGCAGCACCAGCAGCCGGTCCTTCTCGGAGCCCTCCCGCGCCACGGCGTCCAGCTCGTGCAGGGCCCGGTCGTACGACTCCGACTCGTACGCGCCGCGCAGGCCCCGCGTCCGGGCGATGTAGTCCCCCGCGCAGCCGGTCAGCAGCACCCCGCTCGCGAGCACGAGCACGGCCCATCCCGGCACGCCCGGACGGTGATGGCGCGTGAGGCTCATGGTCGGGCTACCAGGAGATGCTCTTCTTCTCGAACTTCTTGCGGATCTCCTTCTCGTCCGTCCACTCCACGATGCCGGTCCGCACGTTGTTCAGCTTCACCGTCATCTTGTAATAGACGAGCTTGTCCGCGCCGACCTCCTGGACGATGGAGGAGATCTCCCCCGTCATCAGGTAGTCGGCGCTGGCCTGCTGGCCCGGGCCCTTGGCCTCGTCGGGGCGCACGTAGCCCGACTGCTGGTACTCGTACTCCTCGGCCAAGTCCTCGCGCGCCGCCTTGTCCAGCAGCGCGAACCGGCCCGTCTGGGCCAGCCCCGTCTGGATCTTGTCCCCCAGCGAGCTCATGTCGATGTGCTCGGACGTCTTGTTCTTCATCCGGCCCACCAGCACCACCGGCAGCTTGTCGGCGGGCTGCGCGAAGCGGGGCGAGCCGGCCAGCGAGTTCACCAGCTTCTTCGCGATGAGCTGCAGGTCGTTCTCGTTGAACCTGTCCGACAGCATCTCGATGGTGTTCGGGTCCTCATAGGTGCCGCGGGTGAAGGCACGCGGCCCTCCGCAGGCGGTGAGGAGCCCGAGGAGCGAAGCGGAGACAATCAGGCGGGTCTTCATGGTGGAGCGCTCTCCTAGTTCCATTCGCATTCGAAGCGGCTGCCCTGGAAGTTCCATTTGTAGGCCAGCACCGCGTCACGTCGATACCCGGCCGTCAGCCGGCAGAGGCTCTGCAGCGACGCGCGCGGGTACTCGAAGGTGTAGAGCTGGGCCTTGGCCCGCTCGGCCTCGGTGAGCTGCGTGGGGTGCGTGAGGGTCGGGTTGGCGCTCGCCACCACCATCACCCGGTGCGAGCCGTACGTCTTGAGCGACACCTGCCCGGCGAGCTGGATGCGGCGCACCGTCCTGGCGCGCAGGATGTCGCTGCGGTCCACCATCGTCTCGTGCCTGTTCTGGCGCGCGAGCAGGTCCGGCAGGTTGGCGGAGAACACGCGCGTGAGGTCCCCGTCCTCCACGAAGAAGTAGAGGAAGGCCTCGCGGGCCGTGCGGCTCTCGCCGGTGAAGTCCAGCGTCACCAGCAGGTCCAGCACCCGGTTGGGCCTGAGCGCGTGGGTGGACACCGCGTCCAGCACCCCCCGGGGCACCCCCGACTGCTTCAGGCGGATGAGGCCGTCCGCGCTCGCGTCGCACGCGCAGCGGCGCTGCTCCACCATCTTCACGAGCTGGGCCTCGTCGAAGCCCGCCTGGGCCAGCTTCGCCACCTCCTCGTCCGTGAGGGGGAGCTGCTCGGTGCGCTCATAGATGCGCGGGAGCTGGTTGGGGTCCCACTGGATGATGTTGACGGTCTGCGTCTCGCCTGGGAAGGGCAGCACGGGCACGGACTGCCCGCTGGCGGAGGTGGCGCGGGGCACCTCCACGCGAACCTGGCCGGTGACGAGCACGAGCGCGGCGACGAGGGCGTGAGCGAGCATGGCGCTAGAACCTGTAACCCACGTTCATGAACAGTCGATTGGTGATGCCCCGCTCGGCCAGCGGGATGTCCAGTGCGTAACCCAGCCCGACCACGACACGCTCATGGGCCAGCAGCACGTCCACGCCTGCCTGGGGCGAGATGCCAAAGCGCAGGCCCAGGTCGGGTACGAAGAAGGCGCCAGCCTTCAGGCCCGCGCTGAAGCTCAGCGGGAAGCCGTAGGTGCGGAAGCGGGGGCCCACCAGCGCGCTCACCTGTCCCCCCCGCAGCACGTAGGCCCCGCTGAAGTCGAACTGGTACCAGTCCGCGCCCCCGAACGAGGCGGTGGCGCCGACGAACAGCGGCGGCCCCGACAAGCTGTTCGCCTCGCTCTGCCGGGCGGCGAGCGCCGCGCCCCAGTTGAACTCCAGCGCGAACCCACTGCCTGAAGCCCGGCGGTAGCCCCCCTTGCCGTATTCGGAGCCCTCGGGCCCGTCGGTACGGCCTCGCTCCTGGGCCTGGGCGGACAGCGGCGCGACCACGGCGGCCGCCAGCGCGGCGACTCCCCACAACTTCGCGAGACGCTTCATCACGGCTCCCTCGACATGCGGCAACCCACCCCACCCGACGCGGGCGGGGGCTAGATATTCATCGTCCCACCGCCGCTCAGGCCCGGGGCGTCGCGGGTGGCGAAGGCGGAGCCTGCTCGCCTGCTGGCGCGGCCGGCTGCACCGGCGGGCGGGGCTCGGTGCGGGTGGTGGGCAGCCACTCGGGCCGCGCGCGCAGGTAGATCATCATCTTCTCACGCACCAGGGCGCGCAGGTCGAAAAGGTCATCCGGCGTGGCGCTCACCAGCACGCGCACCTGCAGTGTCCGGTCCAGCACCTCCTCCACCACCACGGTGGCCACCTTCTTGTCCCACAGCGCCTTGCCCTCGTTCTCCAGGAGGCGCCGCAGCTCCGCCCGCAGCGCCTCCATGTCCGTGGTGAAGTCCACCAGCAGCTTCACCGGGCCCAGCATGGACTTGCCGCCCTTGCTCCAGTTCTGGAAGGGCTTGTCGAGGAACTGGGCGATGGGGATGACCAGCCGCCGCTCGTCCCACACCTTCACCACCACGTACGTGAGGGTGATCTCCTCCACCGTCCCGGACTCGTTCTCCACCACCACCTGGTCCCCGATGCGGATGGGCTGGGTGATGGAGAGCTGGATGCCCGCCAGCAGCGAGGAGATGGACTTCTGGGCCGCCAGACCGATGACGAGGCCCGCGATACCGGCCGAGGCCAACAGCGACACGCCCACGCTGCGCACCGTCTCGAACTGCATGAGCAGCAGCGCGGCGGCGATGACGTAGGTGGCCACCTCGAAGAGGCTGCGCAGCACCGCGAACTGGGTGTGCAGTCCCCGGGCCCTCCGGGCGTCCTTGGTGTCCTTCGTCAACGACTCCTGGACGAACAGGGACGTCACCCGCAGGAAGCGCAGGATGAACCACGCCACCGACACGATGCTGAGCGTGGTGACCACCCGGCTCGACACGAACTGGGCCGAGGGCGAGAGCACCAGCAGCGCCGTCCCCGGCGCCAGCAGCAGCGCGAAGTACAGCAGCCGCAGCGGGCCCTTGCCCGAGGACACCAGCGCGTCATCCCACGAGATGCGCGTCCACTTCGCCACCCGCCCCACCACCGCCAGCGTGAGCCGCTCCAGCGCCACGCACAGCACCCCGGCCCCCGCCAGCGTCACCAGCAGGCCCAGCCACTGCCACGGCTCCAACCCCACCACCGGCTTGGAGAACATCGCCGGCGGCAGCTCCTCCCCCAGCACCCCCGGGCCGAACTCCTTGTAGAGCTCGTCGATGGCCTTCACCGTGGCCTCGCTGAACACCCACACCCGCCCACCTCCACTCCTCACACTGTCGAGTCGGATGGGGTAGGCGTCCTCACCCACCGAGAGGATGGCGATCTGGTCGTAGCGGGAGCCGGCCGGGTCGCCCTCGGGCTCCTTGCTGAGGCCGGCGAGGGCCAGGGGGAGCTGGTGGTCCAGGACGAACTTGAGCTGGCGGGCCAGCCGGGCGCCCTCGGCCTTCTGCTGGTCCGGGGGGAGGTAGTCCAGGTCGAGGTAGTGCGCGCCCAGCGCGTAATCCCCTCGGTGGACGGCATCGGAGAAGCCCTTGCCGGTGGCGTAGGGCGTCTGCCGATCCACCGAGGCGGGAGGCTCCCCGAGGCCCGGGTTGAGGGCCCAGGCCGTCGGGAGGACGACGAGGGACAGCAGGACGCTCAGTCCAGTCAGGGCGCGGCGCATGGCCGACTTAGTGCGCCACCCCAACCCCGGCGGCAACATCAATGTGTCGGCAGCCCGCCCGGAGTCCGGGGGAGCTGTCGACTCTCCACCCTCCAGGATTCCAATGGTGTGGGAAAGCCTTGGAGCGGAAAGGATCGGTAGGCTAGAAAAGGCCGCCCAGGAAGAGGTCGCCGTGCAAGAGAAGCGCAAAATCCTCCTCATCGACGACAGCGAGATCACCCTCGCCATGGAGAAGGCCGTGCTGGAAGCGCGCGGCTACGAGGTCGTCGCCACCTCCACGTTGATGGAGTTCGAGAAGACGCTCCAGACCTGGAAACCGGACCTCATCCTCACGGACATCCACATGCCCGAGGCCAAGGGCACGGACATCTGCCGCACGCTCAAGAACGAGTACGGCACCCAGGACATCCCCATCATCCTCTTCTCCAGCCTCCCGGACGACGAGCTGAGCAAGCTGGCCGAGCAGGTGGGAGCCGATGGCAGCCTGTCCAAGGTGAACGGACTGGAGGCCATGGGCGAGAAGATCGACGAGCTGGTGCAGAGCATCATCTGGTGACGCCGTGAGACGGCTCGTCCTCGGAGGCATGCTGCTGGCGGCGCTCGCGGGATGCTCGCGCAAGGAAGCGCCTGCCGCCGGCGCGGACGTGGCCTCGCGCGCGGAGGGCTCGGCGCGAGCGGATGCTCCGGGCGCCGTCCTCTTCTTCTCCGCCGACATGCGCGGCTACCTGGGCCCCTGCGGCTGCAGCGAGAACATGCGCGGAGGCATCGGACGCGCGGCCTCCCAGGTGATGGAGGCGCGCAAGGGCGCCCTGCCCGTCCTCTATATCGACGGCGGCGACAGCCTCTTCGGGGAGCCCTCCTTCGAGCCGCAGCAGGTGCCCCAGGAGGAGCGCAAGGCCCGGGCACTCGCCGAGGCCATGAAGCGCATGGGCCTGTCGGTGCGCGCGCTCGGCGAGCTGGACGACGCGCGCGGCGCCAACTTCCGCGCGGGACTGGGCCTGCCCGAGCTGGCACCCGGTGGGGTGAAGGTGCTGCCCGCGGGGGCTCGCAAGGTGGGCGTGGTGAGCGCCACGGACGCGGCCGGGCTGAAGCAGGCCAGCGCCCGGGCCCGCGAGCAGGGCGCCGCCTTCGTGGTGGGCCTCTTCCACGGCACCCTGACGCAGGCCCAGCAGGTCGCGGCGACGCCGGAGCTGGGCGCGGACCTCGTGCTGGCCACGCACACCGCCACCGAGTTCTCCGGGGAGCAGAACACCCTGACGCGCGTGGCCGTGCCCGTCATCGCCCTGCAGAGCAAGGGCCGCTCGCTGCTGCGCGTGGACCTGGCCTATGGCCCCCAGCCCGGCCGCTTCACCCCGCAGAAGACGGCGGAGGAGGGCGAGAAGGAGGCCGCCTCCATCGAGCGGCGCATGGAGCTGCTGGACCGGGAGATCAACCTCCCCGGCCTCGACGCCAACCTCAAGCGCCTCAAGCAGCAGAAGCGCGAGGAGCTGGCGGCACGCCGGCAGGCCGTCCTCACCCCGCCGGTGGCCCCGGCCGGTGACGCCGACACCTTCAGCGTGCGCTTCATCCCCCTGGAGTCCAACCTGCCCTCGCACCCCGAGGCCCAGGCGGTGGTGAGCGCCTACGACGCGGACGTGGGGAAGATGAACCTCGAGTGGGCCAAGGCGCACGGCCAGGACTGCCCCGCCCCCGAGAAGGGCCAGGCCGCCTTCGTGGGCAACACCGCCTGCGCCGAGTGTCACGCGGAGGCCTTCCCCTCGTGGGAGTCCTCCAAGCACCACGAGGCGTGGAAGACGCTGGAGACGGCGGGCAAGCAGTTCCACCTCAACTGCACCGGCTGCCACGTCACCGGCTGGGAGCAGCCCGGCGGAGTGTGCCGCCTGGACAAGGTGGCCGGTCGCGAGAACGTGGGCTGCGAGAGCTGCCACGGCCCGGGCTCGCTCCATGCCGAGGACCCCTCCACCGAGAACATCACCGCCCGCCCCGGCCAGGTCGTGTGCGTGAAGTGCCACAACCCGGAGAACTCGCCCCACTTCGACTTCGCCACCTATGTGCCGAAGATTCTGGGCCCTGGACATGGCCAGCCACCGGCAGTGAAGCGCGGCCCCTGAAACACACCCGGGCGGTGCGTTTCTTCCCGTTGATACCATCCGGGGAGAGAATGGCTTGTCCGGCCGGCTGTTTGAGTCGCTCGGAAAACCAAGAACACTTGAGCCTCCAATCAACCCGGCCCTCCTGGCAGCCGGCCCCCAGGTGACCATGCCGTCCTTCAGCCTGCTCCTCCTGGTCCTCGCCTCCGTCCCCACGTCCAAGGACGCGCTGCCCATGCCCCCGCCGCCGCCCGGCATGCGCGTGCTCGACAGCGACGACAAGCGGCTGCTGGTGGGCTCGGCCGAGGAGCCCGAGACGTCCGCGGAGGAGGAGCTGGACGAGGCGGAGCCCGCGTCCACCGAGCTCGAGGAGCTGCGGGCGCTGGAGGGCGCCACGTTGGATCCGGGCGCCCGGCCGAACGCCGAGGTGCTCCAGTCGCTGCGCCGCCTGGGCCTGGCCAACCCGCTGCGCCAGCGCATGCTGGACGCCCTCGAGGAGCCCACCTTCCGCGAGGACGAGCTCACCGGGGAGATGCCCCTCATCACCGACCTGGCCCACTTCGACGTCTCGCGGGTGCAGGCCCGCTACGACATCCCGGTGGAGATGCAGCCGCTGGTGGCCCAGTACGTCCAGTTCTTCCAGGGGCCGGGCCGCAAGTGGTTCCGCAAGTGGGTCAACCGATCCACCCGCTACCTGCCGGTGATGCAGCCCATCCTCGAGGCCCACGGGCTGCCGCGCGACACGGTGTACCTGGCGATGATCGAGAGCGGCTTCTCGCCGAGCGCCTACTCGTGGGCGCACGCCGCTGGGCCCTGGCAGTTCATCTCCAGCACCGGCCGCCAGTACGGGCTGCACCAGGACTTCTGGGTGGACGAGCGGAGGGATCCACTCAAGGCCACCCGCGCCGCCGCGCGCTACCTGAAGGACCTCCACAAGGAGCTGGGCCACTGGTACCTCGCGTGGGCGGGCTACAACACGGGCAGCGGCCGGGTGCGGCGGCTGGTGGAGCGCCTGGGCACGAACGACTTCTGGGCCATCTCCGCCCCCGAGGAGCGGGGGCTGGCGCAGGAGACGCGGCACTACGTGCCCAAGCTCATCGCCGCGGCGCTCATCGCCAAGCACCCCACGGCCTTCGGCTTCTCCGAGAAGGAGTTCGACTACGAGCCGGCCCTCACCTTCGACGAGGTGAAGCTCACCGACGCCACCGACCTGGACGTGATTGCCCGGGCGGCCGGCGTGGACGTGAAGGAAGTGCAGGAGCTCAACCCCGAGCTGCGGCGCTGGTGCACCCCACCGGCGAGCGCGAAGAACCCCTACGTGCTGCGCCTGCCCCAGGGCACGGCGGAGCGCTTCGCGGAGAACTTCGCGCGCATCGCGCCCAAGGAGCGGCTCACCTTCCGTGTGCACAAGGTGAAGAAGGGCGACACGCTGTCGCAGATCGCCCTCAAGTACGGCACCGCGGCCGAGGCCATCCTGCAGATGAACCAGCTCAAGAGCGTGAAGACGCTGAAGCTCAACGCGGAGCTGGTGATTCCCGTGCCGGCCGGTCGCGGCCAGGAGTCCGGGGACGGCGCGCTGGCGCGCAAGGTGGCGCAGGCGCGGCGCAGCGGCGTGACGGTGCCGCGCCCCGAGGACGAGGTGCCCGCCGGAACGCCGCGCGGTCCCGTGGCCACGGGCCCCATCAAGACGGAGACCGTCAATGGCCGCAAGCGCATCACCTACGGTGTGCAGTCGGGTGACAGCATGTGGGCCATCGCCAACCGCTTCCAGGTGAACGCGGACGAGCTGCGCAAGTGGAACAACCTCACGGCGCGCGAGAGCAAGCGGGCCCTGAAGGTGGGCTCGGTGCTGTACATCTTCCCGGACAACGTGCCCAAGCAGGTGGAGGAGCGCGCGGGCACGGTCATCGCCCAGCGGGCCCCGGCCGGCAACGCGGGCCGTCCCGGCACGGTGCACCAGTTGGCCGCCGGCGAGTCCATCTGGAGCATCGCCCAGCGCTACGGCGTGTCCGTGGAGGACCTCAAGCGCTGGAACAACATCAAGGACACCACCCGGCTGCCCACCGGTCTGCGGCTCGTGGTGAGGGCGCCGTAGTCCCCTCGGGGTGCTAGCTTCCCGGTCCTTCACGACGCACGCGTCATGAACAAGGACCTTTCTCTGCACCCACGCCCTTCCCGTCGTACTTCGCTCCGCGCCTCCTTCCGCCACTCGCTTCGCTCGTTGCTCCCGCTCGCGGCGGCGTGTGCCCTGACGCTGACCGGCTGCAAGGATGACGGCGGCGACAATACCGGTGACGCGGGCGTCGAAAATCCTGGAGACGCGGGCACCGGCGACGCGGGCACTGGCGACGCGGGCGTCGCGCTCCCCACTCCGCTCATCGACAAGGTGCTCGTGGTCGGCCATCGCGGCGCCAGCGCGCTGCGGCCGGAGCACACCCTGGAGAGCTACCGCAAGGCCGTCGAGGACGGTGCGGACATCATCGAGCCGGATCTCGTGGCCACGAAGGACGGCGTGCTCGTGGCCCGTCACGAGAACGAGATCTCCGGCACCACGAACGTGTCGGTGGTGGCGAAGTTCGCGGACCGCAAGACCACGAAGACGATCGACGGCAGGCCGTTCACCGGCTGGTTCACCGAGGACTTCACGCTGGCCGAGCTCAAGGAGCTGCGTGCTCGCGAGCGCATCCCGCAGGAGCGCCCGGGCAACACGCAGTACAACGATCGATTCGAGATCCCCACGCTCGCCGAGGTCATCGCGCTGGCCAAGGAGCTGTCGGCCAGCACCGGCCGCACCATCCACCTGTACCCGGAGACCAAGCACCCGACCTACTTCCAGTCCGTAAACCTGCCGCTGGAAGACCGGCTGATCACCGAGTTGAGGGCGAACGACTTCAGCGCGACCCAGGCCACGGTCTACATCCAGTCCTTCGAGGTGGCCAACCTCAAGTACCTGCACGGGAAGATCGGCAACTCGCAGCCGAACTGGAAGCTGGTGCAGCTCATGGATGCCCGGAACACCCAGCCCTATGACTTCGTCAAGGCGGGTGACACGCGCACCTACAATGACCTGATGACCGAGGCGGGCATGAAGGAGGTCGCGACCTATGCCAACGGTGTCGGCCCCTACAAGCTGAACATCATCAACGTGGACGGCGCGGGCCAGTTCCAGGAGCCGACCGACCTGGTGCGCAACGCCCACGCGGCGAAGCTGCTGGTGTTCCCGTACACCTTCCGCCCGGAGAACGCCTTCCTGCCCGCGCCACTCAAGACGGAGGGGCCCGGCAGCACGCGCCATCCGGCCGGCTCGGTCACGGAGATCCAGACGTATCTCAAGGCCGGCATCGACGGCTTCTTCACCGACGACCCCGCCGTGGGCCGCCAGGCGGTGGATACCTTCAAGCGCTGAGGGGCGGAGGCGCTCCAGGAGCGGGATCCCGGGGCGAGATGTAGAGTGCATGGCCCTTCGCCCATGCCACTCCGCCACTCGCCTCGCGCCCTGCTCGCCGCGCTCCTGCTCGCTTCGTCCCTCAGCGGGGCCACCTCTTCCCCCTCCTTCCGTGAGCAGGTCGACGCCTATGCCGCCGGCCTCTCCCTCACCGTGGACTGGGTGTCCGATGCCCAGCTCGATGAGGATCCCGAGCTGGAGCATCTGGCCCGGCTCTGCACGCCCTCGGAGGAAGACAGCTCCGGGCTGTACGTGCTGGAGCAGGCGCCGGGCGTCCTCTGGAGCGTCAACGCGGACACCGAGAAGCGCCCATGCCCGTCCTCGCCGCCGGAGAAGAAAACCCTGCCCACCCGGCTGGAGCTGTCGACGGACGAGTACCGGGTGTGGTCGAGCGGCAGTGTGGCCTTCCGTGAGGGAGGGCCCGTCGTGCTCGAGTCCTCCACGGGGGGCGCCATCCAGGGCGACCGCATTGGCAGCTCCTCCGCGGAGGAGGATTGGGAGGGGCTGACCTTCAGTCACCGGGCGGAGTACACGCAACTCGCCGAATCGGGCGACACCGAACACAGCACGTCGTTCGCGGGCGCCATCCTGCCGGTGCTCGCCTCGCCCGAGGCCGCCGCCACCCTCCCGCCCACGCTCAACCAGGTCACCCACGGCGCGAAGCACCGGACGGGAGAGAAGGACGCCTCCTTCCGCGTGGCCGCGTTCGCCCAGGGGGCGGACGCCGTCCGCCTGCGCATCCAGGTACGGGACGACGTGGCCGTTCCCGCCACCTCCGGGATGAGCGACCAGGCCCTGCTCGGCACGGACCATCTGGAACTCTGGTGGGTCGCCCGTGACGGGCAGAACGCCTCGACACGCCAGCTCGCGGTGGCGCGTACGAGCGAAGGCGCGCTGTTCGCACGCTGGCTGCACCCCGAGGGCCTCACCGAGCCCCTGCCCTCCCTGGCGTTCGACGGCAAGGCCTTCCTCGTGGACCTGCCGCTGTCCAGCCTCGGCGTGACCCGGCCCGAGGAGACCTGGCAGACGCCCTTCACCGTGGCCTTCTCGGACTCGGACGCACCGGGGGCCGGACAGCAGACGCTGGTGGCCACCAGCTCCCTGCGCTGGAACGCGTCCGAGACCTTCGGTCGACTCGTCTCCTTCCCGGGCCATACCCGCTATCCCCCGATCGAGCAGTCCCAGTGGCTGAGCATCAACCTCGAGCCCCCGCTCCGACTCGAGCTCACGGACGCGGGCCTGCCTGTCGTCCCCGAGCAGGTGCCCTCCGTGGCGCAGCCGGAGTCCCCCTCCGCCCAGGAGCCCTCCGCCGCGCAGCCCGTACCGCCCACCGCCCCGCCCGTGAGCCCGCACGAGCAACCCAAGTGGGTCCAGAGAGCCGGGCAGCTCCTCCCCTTCCTCATCATGGGCGCCCTCTTCGTGGCGATCGTGGCCGCCACCTCCCGGCGAGACACCAGCCGCGTCCTCCTCGTGCTCGGAGGACTCATCACGGCACTGGCCTTCTCCATCCCCTTCTCCATGTCCTTCGACAAGCACGACGGCCAGTACTCGGGGCTCGTCGTCCTCCCGGCGTTGGCCGTGACGAATCTGGTGCTCCTCCCCCTCTCGGTGGTGCTCACCCGGAAGCTGTCGCGCACACCCGGCCGGGACCGCGTCCGGCTCGCCTGCGGCCTGGCCGCCATCTACGTGCTGAGCGTGATCGCCATGTTGAAGGGATAGCGCGGCAGGACTCCCGTGAAGCAGCGCACGCGGCCCTCGCGCCCAGGGGCGGTGCGCCGGTGACGCGCTGGTGCGCACCTTCGAGCCGTGAGCCATTTCCTCCTGGCGAGCGCTGACCCTGGAGTCCAGGCAGGTGAAGGAGGTCCGCGCCCTCTCGGCACAGCGGGAGGCCACCCCGGCCTCCCCCACCGACACGGACACCTACCGCGCCCTGGCGCGCACCATCCGCCAGCTCTTTCCCTCGACCCTCGTCGCTCCCACCCTGGTCCTCGGGGGAACGGATTCCCGCCACTACTCGGCCCTCTCGTCCAACGTCTACCGCTTCGCCCCGCTGGTGGTGACGCAGGAGGACCTGAAGCGCGTGCACGGCACCAACGAGCGGCTCCCCGTCGAGGACTGGCCGCGGATGGTGCGCTTCTACCGGGAGGTGCTGCGCACCGTCGCGGGCGTGGAGTCGGGCCCCCGGCCCTGAACCTTGTGGACGATGGCGTCCGCCAGACGCTCCACCGCGCGCGGTCCTCCCTGCCGGAGGAAGAGGTTGGGCTCGGTGATCTCCAACTCCATCAGCCGCAGTCCGCCCCGCTCGTCCCGAGCCACGTCCACCCGGGCGTAGAGCAGCTCGAAGCCCGTGGCGGCGATGACCTGTTGGGCGAAGGCACGCTCGTCCTCGGACGAGGGGGTCGGCTCGGCGGCGGTGGCGTCATAGCCCGGGTTCCCCGACAGCGCCGGCGGGCGCTTGATGGCGTGGGTGTGCTCGCCGCCGAGGAAGAGGATGGAGCGCTCGCCGTAGCTCTCCACCGAGGCCAGATACGGCTGCACCATCATGTCCTTGTGCGGGAGAACGCGCTCCACGAGGGCCTGCGCCGCGGGGAGGTCCTCGGGCCGGCGCACGCGCAGCGTGTCTCGCGCACCCGCGGACACCGCCGGCTTCACCACCGCGTCGGTCCAGCCTCGCTCCGCGAGCAGCGCCTTCACGTCCGACTTCGAGCCACGCCCCATCCACGCGGTGGGCACGGTGGGCACGCCGCGCGCCTCGAGCTCGCGCAGGTAGCCCTTGTGCGTGTTCCAGCGGAGCACCTCGGGCGGATTCCACAGCGGACAGTGGGCGCCGGCCCGGTCGGCCCAGGCCACGAACTCGTCACGGCGCGCGTCCGAGTCCCAGGCCGTGCGGATCAACGCGAGCCGGAAGCGGCTCCAGTCCACCGTGGGCTCGTCCCAGATGACCGGCCCGGCCTTCAAGCCCCGTGCGGCGAGCGCATCGGCGAGGAGCTGCTCGTCGGGCAGGCACTCGGGGAAGGTGGACGCGGTGACGAGGGCGACGTCGAAGGAGCTCCAATGGGCGCGCATGGGCGCCCTAGATAGCAGCGGATCGGGGTGAGGGACGAGACTCCCCCACCCCTGCGTGCCTCAGCCCTGCTCCAGGAGCAGCTTCAGCTCGCGGACGCGGCGGGTGACGTGGTCGCGGTCCAGCCGGCGGAAGGTCTCGGGCAGCAGCTCGCGGCTGGTGCACTCCTGCACCGCCACCAGGTTCTGCAGCTCGATCTCCAGCGGGTAGCTGGGCGGCACGAAGTCCGCGAAGACGGCCTTCAGGTCCTCCACCGTGGCCTGCTCGCGGCCCTGGGCCAGCGCGCGGAAGCGGGTGCGCACCAGCACCGCCTCCATGTCCGCGCCGCTCAGCTGGCGCGTCCCCGTCGGAATCAGCTCGGAGACGGACGGCACGTCCAGCTTCAGGCCCGTCTTCTTCTGCATCACCCGGAAGAGCTCCTCCCGCTCCTCCTCCGTCTCCGGGTAGAAGAGCGCGAGGTGCTCCTCGGCGCGGCCCTGGCGCTTGAGGTCCACCGGCAGCAGGTCCGGCCGAGCCGTCAGCAGGAACCACACAATCTTGCCGCGGTACACCGTGTTGCCCATGAAGGAGGCCACGGAGCCGAACACGCGGCTGCTCGTCCCCGAGTCCCCGCCCGAGTCGCGGTTGCCCAGGAAGGTGTCCGCCTCGTCCACCATCACCGCCACCGGCCAGAGCGCCTTGAGGAGATTGAAGATCTTCTCCAGGTTGGCCTCGGTGACGCCCTGCCACTGGCTGCGGAAGTTGAGGAACTTCACCACCGGAATGCCAATCTCCCCGGCGAAGCAGGACACCAGGAACGTCTTGCCGGTGCCCACCGGACCGCTCACGAGGTAGCCCATGGGCATCACCTCCATGCGGCCCTTCTTCAGCGCGTTGGCGGCGTTGCGCAGCATCTCCTTGGCCTTGCCGTGGCCCGCCACCGCGTCCAGCGTGTGCACCGGCTCGATGAACTCGAGCAGCCCGTGGCACTCGGCCTGGATGAGCTCCTTCTTGCGCTCCTTGAGCAGGTCGGCCGTAATCCGCACGTCGTGCTCGAGGGCCTCGGTGAGGACGCGGTCCAGGTTGATGCGCGACAGGCCCGCCGTCATCTTCGCCAGGCCCGCCAGCGGCACGTCCGACACCGCCGCGAGCTTCTTGCCCTCCAGCTTGTAGCGCACGTACTCCAGCCGCTCCTCCTCGGTGGGCAGCGGCAGCTCGATGGACGCCACGTACGGGTTGCGCGAGATGCGCTGGGACATGTCCGCCAGGTTCTCCGCCAGCAGCACCACGGAGACGTCCCCGGCGAGGAACTGCGGGTCGTGCGCCCACTTCTCCAGCGTGGCCAGCACGAAGCGGTCCTCGGCCGACAGGTGGCTCATCTCCCCGCCCGGCACCAGCGTCTCGGCGAAGTCGATGACGAGCGCCAGCGACTTGCCCTCGCTCAGGCGCATCCGCAGGAAGTTCTCCAGAATCTGCAGCGCCCGGGCCGGGTCTCTCGGCAGGCTCTTGGCGTAGTCCGTGCCATAGAGCGCGTCGTAGCCGACCATCGTCCGCTGCATCTCCTTCTGCGTCTCGGGAGAGGCGGAGCGGACGCCGGACGAGCGGTCATAGAAGAGGACGTGGTCGCGTCCGCCGAAAAGCTCCTCGGAGAGGAAGGTGCGCAGGGTGCCGAAGCCCCGGCCCCCATCCTCCTGGGTGAGGGGCTGCAGGTCCCGCACCGCCCCATAGAGGAGGAAGGTGCTGACGCTCTTCGTGTAGTACTTCTGGGCCAGCTTCTGGGCCCAACCGGGCAGCCCCGCGAGCGGATCCGCCGGGTCGGCCTTGCGCGACTTGGTCACGGACACACCTCTCCCGCCCCCTCGCGGGGGCCCTGGTCCCCGCCCTGGCGACAGCCGGGCGGGTCCCTGTCTGAATGGCTCAACGGCAGCCGCGCTGCTTCTTCAGCTTCTCCTTCACCGTGGCGGCACCAGCGCCCCCGGCGGGAGCCACGACCACGTCCAGGTCGTCGTGGCAGCGCAGCTTGAGGCTCACCTGCTTGACGCTGAGCGGCAGCCGCACCGTGGCCGGCGTGACGCCCAGCTCCTTGCCCCCCGCGACGATGGTGGCGCCGGAGGGCATGGACTGCACCTCGACCTCGAAGTTATCCGGCTCGAGCTTGAGCTGCACGTCCGTCGGCTTGTCGCTCAGCGGCGGGGTGACGCGCTGCTGGGCCGGCTTGAAGCCCGGGGCACTGGCCGACACCACCACCTCGGTGCCAGACATCAACTCGCCGATATAGGTCGAGCTGTTGCCCTTCTCGCGCACCACCTTGCCGTCCACCTTCACCTCGGCGTCCGGCGGCTGGGTGACGATCACCACGCGCGTCACCTGCACATCGCGCTCGAGCTTCACGTCCAGGGACGTGGGCGTCGTGCCGGGCTCGATCACCGTCGACTGGGTGAACGTCTTGTAGCCGTCGGCGCTCACCATCACCAGCGTGGGACCGGCCTTCACCGTCTGCAGCAGGGGCCCGGACTTGGGGATATCCAGGTCCTGGCCACCGACGCTCACCCGGACCGAGCCGCGCACCTCGGAAGGCAGGTGCACCAGGATGAAGCCCGAGGGCTCCGGCCGCTTCATGATGAAGAAGCCCACCACGCCCAGCACCACCACCACCAGGGCGGCGAGCGCGGCGATGAGCGGCAGGCGATTGGGAGCCGCCGGGGCCTTGTCGGCTGGAGCGCGAGCCGGCCTCACCGGGGAGGCGGCGTGCGTCGGAAGCTCTTCTTCCTCCTCGGACTCCTCGTGCACCATGGGCGTCGGCGGAGGCGGCGCCGCGAAGGGCGGCCGCGCCGGGGACGTCACGGCGGAGTGCGACGCCGAAGGCCGCGCGGGCATGGACTGCTCGGCCGGAGACTCCGGCC
>NZ_DASVSO010000437.1:0-22449 GCF_036388035.1 Archangium sp. | reverse complement strand
AGCCCCTGCAGGCCGAGCAGGACTACGGCGGCCGGCTGCGGCGCCAGGACTGGGACGAGCGCAGCGACTTCGCCCAGATTCTGCGCGAGCTGCGCGTCGGCCGGGATGATGGCCGCGTCCAGCTGCGCGCGGGCGGCTTCTCCGTGTACTCGCTCGGGGCGGGGTGGCTGGTGAACCGCTACCACAACCGGCTCTCGCCGGATTACCACCCCGCGGGCGCCAACGTCACCGCGTACCTCGGGCCCACCCGGGTGGAGCTCTTCGCCAGCGACGTGCTGGCCACGCGCCTCTTCGCCGGCGAGGTCCGCCTGGACCTGGGCCGCGTGCTGAGCCAGGAGGAGAAGGCCTACGACCGCTACCTCCTCTCGCTGGACGTGGCGCACGACTTCGGCAAGGGCGGCGGGACGGCCCCGGCCCTCTCCGCGGCGAGCCTCGGCCTGCAGGTGGGCGCGGTGAAGGCCGAGAAGGTGCAGCTCTGGGTGCAGGCCGCGGCGGGCGCCCGGGCGGACACGCTGATCGAGTCGGTGCCGGACTACGGCGCGGCGCTCGGCCTGGTGGTGGCGGGCAAGCCCAAGGAGACGGTGGACCTCAGCGGCCGGCTGGAGGCGCGGCGCCAGGGCGGCCGCTTCCGCTTCGGCTTCTTCGGCGCGGGCTACGAGTTCTCGCGCTTCTCCGGCGTGGGCCTGCGCGAGCTGCCGCTCTCCGAGGAGCTGCTGCCGACGACCTTCTCCGGCTACGGCGAGGTGGTGGCGACGGTGAGCCCCGGTGGGGAGGGGGACCTGGCGCTGACGGCGAGCGCGTCCGGCGAGTACTTCGTCAGCACGGGCCGGGTGGACGCGGACGCCGTGGTGCAGGCGCACCTGCCCGGCGGCAAGTCGGTGGTCGAGCTGCGCACCATCCTCACCGACCTCACGGGCAAGCCGCGCTACTCGGTGGCCGCCGAGGTGCGTCACCGCTTCATGCCCGCGCTCTACGGCCTCGTCCTGGGCGGCACGGAGCAGTTCCCCCAGGAGGACGGCCGGCTGGTGAATGGCTTCACGGCGGGCCTCGGCGTCGGCGTGGACTTCGAGCGCTGAACCGGGGCGGGCGTTACCCTGGAGGGAGAGACGCGGAGGCGCGTCCATGCAGGCTCCCGAGCTCCTCCAGGAATTGGTGGTCGTCTTCGGGGTCGCGGTGGTGGCGGTGCTGGCGCTCAGCCGGCTGCGCCTTCCCACCATCGCGGGCCTCATCGCCGCCGGTGCGCTCATCGGCCCGAGTGGTCTCGGCTGGGTGCGGGACACCTGGCGGCTGGAGGCCCTGGCGGAAATCGGCGTGGGCCTGCTGCTCTTCGGCATCGGGCTGGAGTTCTCCCTCGAGCGGCTGAGGCGGCTGTGGAAGGTGCTCACCCTGGGAGGGGGCCTCCAGGTGGCCCTCACCCTGCTCGCGGTGGTGGCGGTGTCCGTGGCGCTGGGCTTCTCGCCCCGGCGGGGCATCTTCTTCGGCTTCCTGGTGGCGCTCTCCAGCACGGCCATCGTGCTGCGCGCGCTCGCCGAGCGGCAGGAGACGGACGCGCCCCATGGCCGGCTCATCGTGGGCGCGCTCATCTTCCAGGACCTGTGCGTGGTGCCGATGATGCTGGCCATCCCGCTGCTGGCCGGACGGGAGGTGGGCGTGGGGGCCATGGCCTGGGTGCTGGCCAAGGCGGTGTTGCTGGTGGTGGCCACGGTGGCCTTCGGCCGGGCGGTGGTGCCGAGGTTCCTCGAGGTGGTGGCGGGCACGCATCGGCGCGAGCTCTTCCTGCTCGCGGTGCTGGGCCTGTTCGCGGGCATCGCATGGCTCACCACCCTGGCGGGCCTGTCGCTCGCGCTGGGTGCCTTCCTGGCCGGGGTGGCGCTGGCGGACAGCGACTACGGCTACCAGGCGCTGGCGGACATGCTGCCGCTGCGCGAGACATTCGCCAGCCTCTTCTTCATCTCCATCGGCATGCTCTTCGACGTGCGCGTCGTCCTGGAGCACCCGGTGCTGGTGGCGACGCTGGTGGCGGGCGTGCTGGTGGGCAAGGCCGTGCTCGGCGGGGTGGGGGCGCTGGTGATGCGCTTTCCGCCCCGGGTGGCGGTGATGGCGGGCGTGGGCCTGGCGCAGATTGGAGAGTTCTCCTTCGTGCTGGCCAACGCGGGGCTGGAGGTGGGGCTGCTCAGCGGCGAGGAGCGGAATCTCTTCGTGTGCATGAGCGTCCTGACCATGGCGGTGACGCCGGTGGCGCTGAGCTTCGCCCCCCGGCTGGCGGCGGGCGTGGCGCACCTCCGGCCGCTGGAGGTGCTGTTCGGCGCGCATGGGCCCCACCGGCTGGAGCCCGAGCACGAGGAGCTCTCCGGCCACTTCATCGTCGCGGGGTTGGGCACCGCCGGGCGCATGGTGGTGCGGGCCCTGCGCGCGAGCCACCTGCCGCACGTGGTCATCGAGTTGGACCCTCACGTGGTGGCCGCGGCGCGGCGGCGCGGCGAGGTCATGTACTACGGGGACATCACCAGTCCGGAGATATTGGAGCGGGCGGGCATCCACCGGGCGCGTGCCCTGGTGTTGCTCATCAGCGATCCGGAGGGCTCCCAGCGGGCGGTGTCGGCGGCGCGGAGGCTGTCGCCGGACGTGCCCATCCTGGTGAAGGTGCCCCGGCTGCGGGACATCGGGGACCTGCGGGAGCGGGGCGCGAGCGACATCGTGGCCGGCGAGTTCGAGACGGCGCTGGAGGCAGTGACGCGGGTGCTGCACTCGGCGGGCGTGGCGGAGGAGTCCATGAACGGGTTGCTCGCCGCGCTGCGCCACGAGGGCGTACCCGAGCACGGGCCCGTCTCCGGACCCCGGCGCATGCTGGGGACGATGGGCGGGATGCGGCACGGCACGGCCACCGCTTGCGCGCACCTGGAGCTGCTACAGCGGGACGTGCGCCCCCTCACCTCGGGCTGCGAGGCCTGCCTGGCCTTGCGCCTGCGCTGGCACAACCTGCGGATGTGCCTGACGTGTGGCCACGTGGGCTGCTGTGACTCGTCCTTCGGCCGACACGCCGCGAAGCACTATGAGGCCACGGGCCATCCGCTGATGCGCTCCTTCGAGCCGGGCGAGCACTGGGGCTGGTGCTACATCGATGCCATCGAGATCGACCCGCTGCCGCCCCCACCGGTGGAGCCGTCCCGGCCCACGCTGGAACAGGAGCCCTTGCTTCACTGACGTTCGCTGTTGAATCGGGGTGTCGGGCTGTCGTGTTATGGCTGTTGCCGACATGTGCCTCGTGCCATCCGCACGCGGCTGTGTTGGCATTCGAGCCTGAGCGGGAGGAGCCCATGCCTCGGCGTCAGATGCTGGTCCCGGGAACGGGGGGAGTGCTCTACCAGACCGCGGCGGGAGCACGGGCCGCGACCATTTTCGAGCTGCTCACCCAGGCCACGGCCGCGCGGGAGCCGAGCTGCGAGCACTCGCCGGACCCGGACGTACTCGAGCCGCTGAACAACCCGCTCGTCGCTCGCGGGTACATGACGCTCGCCTACGAGCCCTTCGCGCACACCTTCCCCAAGTGGGAGTTCTTCGATTACGACTGGCGCCTGGACATCCGCTACAGCGGCAGGCGCCTCGCCGAATACCTCAAGGCCGAGGCTCCGAACGGAGACCGCTGGCGGCTCGTGGCGCACTCGCAAGGGGGGCTGGTGGTGCTGGCCGCCGCCCGCCACCTCGGCACCGAGGAGATGACCCGGCTCGTGCAGAGCGTGTGCTTCGTGGGCGTGCCGTTCTTCGGCACGGTGAACGCCTTGAATGCCCTGCTGTATGGGACGTTCCTCGACAACACCATTCCGAAGGACGTGGTGCGGACCTGGCCCTCCGTCTACCAGATGCTGCCGCGCTGGAGCATCGCCCAGGGCAACCCGAGCCGGCCGGACCTGTTCCTCGACGCCACCTGGATGAATGCCGGGCTGCTGACCACGAGCCCCGGGCCCGCGAACCTCTCGCGGTTCATCGACAGGGAGCTGCTCGGGCGGGCCCGGGCGCTCCTCCAGGACACCAAGACGGGCTACTTCGAGCCCGTGCGCAAGCTCGACTACATCCGCATCATCCAGGGCAACAACGTGGAGACGCCGTTCCTGCTCCCCCAGTTTCCCAGCGCCGAGGGGGCCGTCCGGGTGGAGGGCGACAGCCTCGTGCCGGACCAGTTTACGCGGGACAGGCTCCCCTCGTGGGTGCAGGACGAGGCCACCATCCGACGCCTGCCGGCGGCCTCGCACGCGCTCCTCTGCAGTGACTCCAACGTCTTCGGGCTCTGCCTCTGATGCGCTCCGCTCCGCTCCCGCTGGCTCTCTTCCTGCTGCTCGCGGCGGCCCCGGCCGTCGCCCAACCCGCACCGGTGACCGCTTCCGCGCCTGTCGCCGACAGTGATGGGGATGGCGTGCCGGATCTCCCTCCGGGGCGGACGGAGGCGCCGTCCTGTCATCCCGACCGGATGCGGGAGTGCGCCGACAACTGCTCGTTCGATGAGAACCCGGGCCAGGAGGACAGCGACGGGGATGGGATGGGGGACGTCTGCGATCTCTGCCCGCGTGTTCCCGTGGCGCGCGGGGAGCATGCCGACGCGGACAACGATGGACTCGGCGACGAGTGCGACAGCCCCGAGGCGGGGCCCCACTCGAGCTGGAAGGATCCCAATCCCCTCGGCCGGCGGCTGCGCTTCTTCATCCGCCCGGCCGCCCTGGGGTATCGGTACCAGGGCGAGTGGGTGGGCTCGACCGGGCTGGGGCTGCACCTGAGCGGCTCGCTGGGCGAGTGGCGCTTCGACGCGCAGGGCACGGCGCAGCGGGTGCCCTCGTGGTTCTGGTCCGCGGGCGTCTACGGTGACGCGGCCAACCTCTTCGCGGCCGAGCACCTCGGTCCCTACGCCGCGCTCGACTTCCGCCCCCTCAACTGGGCTCCCTATGCGCGCTCCTGGGCCCGGGAGCTCAAGTTCGGCGTGGGGGCGCACTTCCTCTGGTCCAAGCGCGTGGAAGGCCTGGAGCGCCGCCCCCGGCAGCTCGGCGTCGGGCCTCGGGTGGGCTTCCTCGACATCGTCTCGCTGATGCCCTTCGCCCAGTTCGACCTCGCCAACGACGGCGCCTTCTCCTGGGGCGGGATGCTGGTGTTCGACTTCAAGGTCCTCGAGGACCTGGGCGTGCCGATGCCGAAGTGACGGTGTGGGCGCTGGGCGGGAAGCGCTTGGCCCCATCTCAGCGGAGGCTACTGTCCCCTTGGGGAAACACCTCCCCACGGGCTACGGTTTTCCGCGGAACTCCCCGTAAAGCGCGCCGAGGTCATTACGAATGGTGAAACCGAGATTCGCCAGCTCGGCTTTCAATTCCGGATAATCGAAGTCATTGTCCTTTGTAGCCATGATCTTGGTGCGTTCGTTGGCACGATCGGCCCTCGCGATTTCGAGGATGGCTTCGTAAATGCGGCAATCGTTCAAACCGTCGACGGGGCGGTCTGGCGGTGCTCCTGCGAGGTGCCGAAGGTCTCCTCGGAAATGCACGTCAGGTGTGTGCCTGGCGACGCGCGCGATGCTGGCAATTCGCTTCGCAATCTCCGGCAATGCCTTCCTTTGCTCCGCGAGGCGTTGTTCCACCCTCTTGAGGCCTTCGTGGATGAGATCAGCTGCCTCCTCGCCCAGAGCCTTGCTGCGGAGCCATCCATTCACCACTGGGCGAACCTGCTGGCCCAGCTTGGCTTTCTCGCCTTGTACATAGCGAAGCGCGGTCCCTTGGAATTCAAGCAGGACGTACTCGGGCACGACCAACTCGATACGCTTTTCTTCCGCCAGCTCCAAAAGCAGCGTCGCTTGGTTGCCATCCCGGCCCAGCCAGATGTCCATGAGGATGTTGGTGTCGAACACCAGCAGCGGGAGATGGGCTGTCATCGGTGAGCTGGCCTACTCGAGGAGTTTGATGATCTCCTGGGTCGTCGTTGTACTTGAAGTGAGGTGCTTGTGTACCTCGGAGCGCATCTTGTTGCGGACGACTTCCGGGACAGACTCCGGTCCTGTCTCACCAGCTCGTACGTCGTACCAGACAAGGCCTGCGTCGACGGAATCGAGGTCGCGGTACGTGTACTCGCTGTGGAAGCGGAGGGGACGCGACGGCTCCTCGATGGGCTTGGAAAAAGTCAGGACCTTCTGAAATCGCTTCTTGATGTGCTCGCGCAACGCGAGACGGAGCTCCGCGGCGACCGCCGTGCGATCCATGCCCAGCCGCTCCTGCATTTGTGCGAGGACATCGGCGCTTGCTCGTGCGGTGGCGATAGAGTCCCCCTCTACGAGCAACTTGAGCACGAGCCCACCTTCTGGGTCGGGGACTTCACGGATGTCGAAGGAGAGGCTGCCGTCACTCATGTTGTACCTCTGTTACAGGGTACTTACGGCTGTCCACTGGAGCAATGCGCTGTGTGCCTCCGGAACCGTCGGATATGGAGGCCCTCAGTTAGCTGCTTACCTCACAAGAGAGCACCTCTCCTGAACTGAACGATGCGTGGGGCTCTCAGCGCCCGAAGAGGCCCTTGCGCTTCTGGGGCGCGCGGTCCTGCTGGGCCATCTTCGCCAGCCGCTGCCCGAGGATGCGGCTCATCTCCAACGCCATGGCGGGATTGGCCATCACCACGCCGCGGAAGTCATCGCGGCCCACGCTGGCCAGCTCGCACGCGGTGGCGGCCGCGGCGCTCGTGGAGCGCGGCTCTCCGGTGAGCAGGGCGATCTCTCCGAAGAAGCCTCCGGGCTTCACCGTCTCCACCACGCGCCCACCCTCGGCCACCAGGTTCACCTGCCCGGAGACGACGACGTAGAACGTCTCCCCCGCGTCGCCCTTCTTGAAGATGGCCTCGCCCGGCTCCTTGCGGAGGTACTCGGCGCCGCGCGCCACCGTGGAGAGCTCCTCGTCACTCAGCGGCGCGAGGAAGTCCACCTTGCGCAGCATCCCGGCGAGCGGGGTGTCCGCCTGGCTCTGGAGCTCGGCGGTGAGGCACTCCACGGCCCGGGCCAGCTCGGCGCGGCGGGCCACGAGGATGACGGTGTTCCCCGCGCGCAGCACCGTGCCTCCGTCCGGCAGCGTGATGCGGCCCTCCGGGTCCAACAGGCCGATGAACACGCACTCGCGGGGAAAGTCCGGCATGCCGCGCACCTGCGCCACCGTGCGCCCGGACACCAGCGCCTTCGCGCTCACCTCCAGCTCGAAGAGGATGGCGTCCCCGGCCGCCAGCGGCAGCGAGCCCGCCACCTGCGGGAAGTCGATGGCCGTGGTCATCTTCGCCACCACCACCTCGGCCTCCTCCACCAGCTCACTCACCCCGGCGAGCCGGTAGGCGTCCCGGTAGCGGGTGTCCAGCATGCGCACCATCACCCGCGCGCTGCCCATGGAGCGCACCAGCGTGGCGAAGGCCAGGTTCTCCGCGTCGCGCGCCAGCACCCCGGCCGCGATGTCCGCGTTGGCGACGCCCGCCGAATCCAGCACGTGCGGGTCCGTGGCGTCCCCACACACCGTCACCACGCCGATGTCCTCGAAGAGCCGGCTGCACGTGGCCGCGTCCCGCTCCACCACCGTCACCTGGTGGTGCTCCGTCACCAGCCGCGCCGCCAGCGTGCTCCCCACCCGCCCTCCACCCGCGATGACGATCTTCATGACACGTTCCTCTCGCTGCTCGCTTCACCGTCAGGGCCGCCCGACAGCACGTGCTCCAGCTCCAGCGTGCGCTCGTCCAGCTTGGCCAGTTGGGCCTCGGCGGTGGCCTCGGGGATGAGGCCGGCGCGCCGGGCCGACAGCAGCGCGGTGCGCTCCGCGTCGATGAGCCGGCGGCGCGTGGCGAGGACGATGCGGGCCCCCTGCGCCAGGTGCTGCTCGCTGAGCCGGCGCAGCTCGCGCTCGGCCCCGGCGATGCCCACCTGGTAGTCGCTGCGCAGGTGCTCGTAGGCCGCGCGGGGGATGAGGCCCTGGTCGTGCAGCACCTCCAGCTCCTGGCGCGCGGCGCGGCTGGCGATGAGGCGCGCCTGCTGCTCGGCCACCGCGTACGCCACCGGATCCTCGTGGAAGAGGCCGAGCCGCTTGAGGATGTCGGTGAGCATCAGCCCCTGGAGCACCAGGGACAGGAAGGTGACGCCGAAGGCGGTGGACACCAGCAGCTCGCGCGAGGGCGTGGCCTCGGGCAGACCGAGCGCCAGACCGATGGAGAGCGCGCCCTTGATGTTGCCGAGGATGAAGACGTGCTGCCAGCGCATGGGCACGGCCTCGGAGGGGCGCACCCACCGCAGCAGCAGGAAGGGCAGGTAGATGGCCACCGCGCGCCCGACGAAGACGCACGCCACCGCGAGCAGCGTCTGCGGCATGTAGCGCACCAGCGTCTCGGGCCGCGTGGTGAGCCCCACCGAGAGGAACAGGAAGGTGTTCACCCCGAAGGCGGC
Source organism: Archangium sp. (assembly GCF_036388035.1). Lineage (GTDB taxonomy): Bacteria > Myxococcota > Myxococcia > Myxococcales > Myxococcaceae > Archangium. Next base: position 14,015 of record NZ_DASVSO010000437.1, on the reverse strand, counting down.
GTACTCCCAGAAGGTGTGGATGGCCACCTGGCTCTGCGGGGCCACGTGGCGCCGCAGGTTGATGCCGGTGCTCAACCCGGCCGTCACGGCGGCGATGGCGCCCGAGAGGTGCAGTTGCTCGCCCACCACGAAGGCGGCGAAGGCCAGCGCCGTGGTCACCATGATTTCGGCGAGCGGATCCTCGGTGTGGCGGATGACGAAGCCGGCCCCGAGGCCCAGGGTGAGGCCGATGGCGAGCCCCCCGAGGGTGGCTCCCAGCACCTTGGCGCCAATGAGTGGCACGGAGTAGGAGGCGTCCCCGCCCACCACCACGGCGGCGATGGCCGCGTAGGCCACGAGGGCGGTGCCGTCGTTGAAGAGGCTCTCGCCCTGCATGATGCCGGCGAGGCGCCGGGGCACGGGGGCGCGGCGGAAGGCGTAGAGGATGGAGACGGTGTCGGTGACGGCGAGCATGGCCCCGAGCAGCAGCGCGGGGCCCCAGGCGAGCACCAGGGCGTAGTGGAGTGCCGTGCCGGTGGCGGCGATGGCCAGCACCATGCCCAGGGTGGCCAGGGTGGCGATGGGCACGAGGTTGGCGCGCACGTTGGCCACGTCCGCGGTGATGCCGCCCTCGAAGAGGAGCAGGGGCAGGCAGACGAGGAAGACGACCTCGGGGTTGAGCGGGGGGATGCCCGGGAGGATGCCCCCCACGGAGATGAGCAAGCCGCCCACCACCAGCGCGACATTGTAGGGAATGCGGACGCGCTTGGCCGCGATGGCGAGGGCGCTGGCGGCCACCATGAGGCCGATGATGAGGGGCATCTCGAGATGCACGGCCCGGCGAGCCTCGCAGATGCGCGGGCCGCCTGCACGGATTCCGCACACCCTCTCTCTCGCCGGGCGGCCAGGGGGACTGGCCCACACCACGGGTGCGTGACCCTCCCAGGGCGTCTCTGGGCTGGCTGGCGCTCGGTCGGCTGATGCCAACTCGCCCGCGCTCGCGAGGAAGCGCGCGGGTGGCACCCCAGGGATTCCGGGCAAATGTTCAGGGCAACCGGCTGACGGGGGTGCTTCCCGCCGGGTGCCGTTGGCCGTGGAAGGGGGCGCGAGCCTGTGACGGAACCTTCAGAGGTGAGCCGGAGCACCTTCACGCATGCCTGGAGCGTGCGGGTCGGTGGAGTCGAGGTAGGGGCCTTCTGGCCCGCGCGGGGCGGGGGCTACACCCTGCGCACCGGAGAGAGCCTGGTCCGCACCCGGGTCCACCACTTCAGCGCGGCCGAGGGCCTGGAGGCCCTGGCTGCCTATGTCACCAGGCGCTACGGCGCGCCTCCGGAGCTCCTTCCCCCCGAAGACCCCTGAGGGCCACGAGGCCCCAACCACAGACATCCTTCATGCCCTACCTACCTGTCGAGGACTATGGCGTCATCGGGGACCTACACACGGTGGCTCTATGCGGCATCAACGGCTCCATCGACTGGCTGTGCTTCCCGAGCTTCGATGCGCCCAGCGTGTTCGGGGCGCTGCTGGACGATGCGCGCGGGGGGCGCTTCCAGATTGCTCCCGCCGACCCGAGCTGCACCTTCAAGCAGCTCTACCTCCCAGACACCAACATCCTGGTGACTCGCTTCCTCTCCGAGGACGGCGTCGGCGAAATCACCGACTTCATGCCCGTGGACGACGGGACGGGCCAGGGCCCGTTCCAGCACCGGTTGATCCGGTCCATCAAGGTCGTCCGGGGGGCGATGCGCTTCCGGGTGGTGTGCCGACCGCGGTTCGACTACGGGCGTGCCGGGCATGAGTCGCTCCTCGTGCCGGGCGGGGTGGAGTTCCACGGCCCCTCGCTGCGCCTGCGCCTGCGCTCCTCCGCCCCGCTGCGGCTGGAGGGGGCCGATGCCCTCACGGAGGTGGTGCTCACCCAGGGCGAGCATCACCACTTCGTGCTCGAGGCGGCCGGAGCCCCGGAGGCGCGAGCGGGAAGGGACCTCGCGGGCGAGGTGCGGGAGGAGTTTCACCGGACGGAGCAGTTCTGGCGTGGCTGGCTGAGCCAGTCCTCGTATCGGGGCCGCTGGCGGGAGATGGTCCACCGCTCAGCCCTCGTCCTCAAGCTGTTGACGTACGCGCCGAGCGGGGCGCTCCTCGCGGCGCCCACCACCAGCATCCCCGAGGCCATCGGGGGGCGGCGCAACTGGGACTACCGCTACACCTGGATTCGCGACGCGAGCCTCACCCTGCATGCGCTGATGCGCATCGGCTTCGCTCGGGAGTCCAAGCGCTTCATCGAATGGCTGGGGGCTCGGTGCTCGGAGCTCGCACCGGACGGCTCGCTTCAAATCATGTACGGCATCCGGGGCGAGCACCACCTGGTGGAGCAGGAGCTGCCGCACCTCGAGGGCTACCGCGGCTCGGCGCCGGTCCGCATCGGCAACGAGGCCGCCAGCCAGCTGCAACTGGACATCTACGGGGCGCTGATGGACGCGCTGCACCTCTACGACCGGGACGGAGAGCCCATCTCTCACGAGATGTGGAGCAACGTGCGGCGGCTGCTCGGGTGGCTCACGCGGCACTGGCGCCTGCCGGACGAGGGCATCTGGGAGGTGCGGGGTGGGCAGCGCCACTTCGTGTTCTCGAAGATGATGTGCTGGGTGGCCTTCGACCGGGGCCTCCGGATTGCCCAGAACCGGGGCCTGCCCGCGGATGCCGCCTGGACGGTCGAGCGGGATGCCATCTACGACGAGGTGATGCGCGAGGGCTGGCACCCGGGGCGGCGGGCCTTCGTGCAGGCCTACGGCTCGGAGCACCTGGATGCGTCGGTGCTGCTCATGCCGCTGGTGCGGTTCATCGGTCCCACGGACCCGCGCGTGGTGTCCACGCTGGACCGCATCCTCGAGGAGCTCGTCTCCGACAGCCTGGTGTACCGCTACCTGCCGGAGCTCACCCCGGACGGCGTCGGCGGGGCTGAAGGCACCTTCAGCATGTGCACCTTCTGGCTGGTGGAGGGGCTCACCGGGGCCGGGCGGGTCGAGGAGGCGCGCGTCATCTTCGAGAAGATGCTCACCTATGCCAACCACCTGGGGCTGTACGGGGAGCAGATTGGCCTGTCCGGGGAGGCGCTCGGCAACTTCCCCCAGGCCTTCACCCACCTGGGCCTCATCAGCGCCGCGGCCAAGCTGGATGCCGCGCTGGGCGGCCACTGAGCGGCCCGGCGTACCTCCCGCACGTCCACTCCGTCTGGTTTCCAGCGCCGCACGCCGCTTTTCGTGTGCCCGTCAACATGCACCGTGCGGCCGCACCGGGGCGGGCACCTTTCTTTTTGCCCTCCCAGGTGGTGCTCACCTAGAGCGACACGCGAGGGGTATCCGATGGTGCGGCGAACGAGGGGGCCTGGATGAAGGCGTTGTACCGGGCCGCTGGGCTGGCGCTCCTTGGCTGGGCGTTGACCGTGGCGGCACAGACCAATCCGCCAGCGGCGGCACCGCCCGCGCCGCCCGTGGCCAGGCCGGGGCCTGCCCAGTCCGCCGATCCGAACAAGCCCACGCCAGCGGAGGCTCCCACGCCGAAGCCCGGTGCCGCGCCGGCCGGCTCGGACAAATCCCAGCCCGCCCCGGTGCGCCCGTCCCCCGAGCCCCCGGCCCCCCCTCAGAAGGGGCCGTCGACCTCCGGCCCCGCGGCTCCCGCGCCGGCGCCCGCCCCCATCGCTGTCCCGGTGCAGGCCTGTCCTCCCGTGCCGGCGCGCCAGCCCACTCCCCTCAACCCGCTTCCGGGAGGCAAGCCGGCCGGCTGCTTCAGCCCGGAGCCGCAACAGCGCTGCCTCGCCACGCGCCCGCTGTGTGACAACGACTGGCAGGTCGCGCGGATCGCCTGGAAGTACTTCGAGAAGAACTACCAGCCGAAGACCGGCCTGGTGAACTCCGTGGACGGCTATCCCTCCACCACCATGTGGGACATCGGCTCGTCCCTCGCGGGGACGATTGCCGCGGTGCACCTGGGCCTCATCGAGCCCAAGGAGTTCGATGACCGCGTCGTCGCGCTGCTCGCCACCCTGCGCACCCTGCGGCTGTACCGGGACGAGCTTCCCAACAAGGCCTACAACGCGGCGACGGCGGAGCTCACCGACTACACCAACAAGCCGGTGGCCGAGGGACTCGGCTACTCCGCGTTGGACCTCGCGCGGCTGGCCTCCTGGCTGGACATGCTGTCCTGCATGCACCCCAAGCACGCCCACGCCGCCAGGCAGGTGCTCCTGCGCTGGAAGTTCTGCCGCCTCATCCAGGATGGGCAGCTGTACGGGGCCGTCTTCGACCCGGCCACGAAGAAGGACCAGGCGCTGCAGGAAGGGCGGCTCGGGTACGAGCAGTACGGTGGCAAGGCCTTCGCCCTGCTCGGCTTCGACCAGAGTGTCTCGGCCCGCTACGACAACCAGTACGCCAGCATGGTGGAGATCAACGGGGTGCCCATCGCCTTCGACATGCGCGACCCACGCAAGTTCGGCGCCTTCAACTACGTGGTGACCGAGTCCTATGCGCTGGATGCGCTCGAGTTCGGCCGCGACGCCGAGCTCACCCGGCTGCTCCGCAACATCTACGAGGTGCAGAAGCGCCGCTGGCAGCGGACGGGCATCGTCACCGCGGTCTCCGAGGACAACGTCGATCGCCCTCCCTACTTCGTCTACAACACCATCTTCGCCGCGGGCTCCGCCTGGAACACCATCACCGATACGGGCGCCGACCAGCACCAGCTCAAGAGCCTGTCCACCAAGGCGGCCTTCTCGCTCGCCGCGCTCTTCCCCGAGGACCCGTACTCCTCGGTGCTCGTCAACTCCGTGTGGAGCGCCTACGACGCGGAGCGCGGCTGGTACTCGGGCGTCTACGAGAGCGGCATTGGCTACAACAAGGCCATCACCGCGAACACCAACGGCATCATCCTCGAGACGCTCCTCTACAAGGCCCTGGGCCCACTGCACCCCACCTGCCAGAAGTGCGGCCGCGCGCTGAAGCTCGGGGGGGAAGACGTGGAGGAGACGGTGGCGGCCACCCAATGCCTGCCGGGGGCTCCGCGCGAGAGCGCTCCCGCCGGCAAGTGAGTCCACGGACCATGCGAGCCCGGCCTGGGAGATGCCGCGGCGCGGCGCTGGGAGCCCTCCTGCTCGTGTCGGGCTCCGCGGCGTTCGCGGCCGAGCCCCTGCCGCTGCTCGCCGCGGTGGCGCGGCTCGAGTGTGGCCGCGACGAGGCCGCCGCCCGGCAGGCGCTCGCGACGCTGCGGGAGGCGGCCACCGACAGGCTCGGGCTGCCCTCCGAGCAGCTCGGCCCCCAGCTTCCGGGGGGCGTGCACGCGGCGGTGCTGGACATCGCCCTGCTCGGCCTGGCCGAGGCCGCCGAGCGCAGGCCGGAGCTCGCCGGGGACATCGACGCCCTGGTGCACTCGTGGAACTTCTGCCTCGTGCTGGGCGAGGGGAGTGTCTGGGACGTAGAGGTGGGCGAGGCGGGCCCGCGCCGTTTGTGGCCGGTGGCGCCGCTGCCCTTGAGTGGCGAGGGGCTGCGCCGCTGGGGACTGGACCCGGCGGCTCCGGGCGGGGCGCCGCGCCGCATCACCGCCAGTGGGCAGGCCCGGGTGCTGCCGGGGCGCTGCGAGGAGGGACAGGGCGTGGGTCTCTACGGCTTCGTCCCCGCCGTGCCCTCCGGCCCGTTGCCGAGAGTCCCCCCGCCCCCGGAGCTGCCTCCGGAGATGCGCGCCCCCCCGGGAGAGCAGCAGTGCCGCGTGCCGCCGCCCGAGCCCGTGCAGGTGGCGGAGGCGCCACCGCCCCAGGACGGGACGCCCACGCCCCCCGAGGAGGAGGAGGACACCCCGGGGTCGGGGAGCACGGTGGTCATTCCCTCCAGCACCACGGCGGTGACTCCCGGCGTGTCCGTGGCGATGCACCGTCCCACCTCGGTCTCCGGAGCGCTCTTCGCCGCCCAGCGGCTCAGCGGGCAGGGCGAGGTCGGGGCCACCGTGCGGTGGTCTCCGGTGGGACGGGCCTTCGTGCGTGGCTCGCTGTCCTACCAGCTCCTCGACGACTTCCGTTTCACCCCTGGCAGTGGGGTGTTCTCCGGCAGCTGGGGCCTGGGGTGGGAGGACTGGCGGCCCAACACCTTCTCCCTCACCGCCAACAACTGGGGGCCGGTGCGCCTGGACTCCATTCGCAGCCTGTGGGAGGGCCTCGAGTTCGACCTGGCCTACCGCGTCCCGCTGCCCAAGCTCCTGCGGCCCTGGGTGGACCTGGGCACCCGCATCAACGTGCCGCTGACGCGCGAGCCCGCGCTCGGCCTCTCCCTGACGCTCAAGCCCCTGCGCCACCTCTATTTGATGACGGCCCTGCGGGTCCCCCCTTTCGGAGACGCTCCCATCACCTGGTCCTACAGCGTGGGCTACGCCAGCTACCGGCCCTACACCCTGGCCGTGAGCTACGCCAACTGGGGGCCCAACCGACTCTCGGAGCTCAACCTGGTGGAGAACGGCGTCTTCACCCTGGCCTTCCTCTGGGCACCCCGATGATGACACGCACGAGTTGCTGGAGAAGCTGGGGCGCGCTCCTGGGCTGGCTCCTCTGGGGGCTCGCCGGAGCGTCCGCCGCCGCGGAGCGCACGGGCACGCGCAGCCTCGCGGGGCCGTGGCATTACATGGTGGGGGAGCCGGGCGCGCCTCCGAAGGCACTCGCCACGGGGCTGTCCCTGCCGAGCATGCCGGTGCCCTCGAACTGGTACCGCCAGGGGCTGGACCACGCGGGGGTGGTGTGGCTGATGCGCGAGGTGGAGCTCGAGGAGGCCCCGGCCTGGGTCCTCCACTTCCAGGGCGTGGACTACGGGGCCGAGGTCTTCCTCGACGGGCAGAAGCTGGGAGGACACCAGGGCTACTTCGCCCCCTTCTCCGTGCAGGTGCCACCGGAGGTGAAGCCGGGGCGGCACCTGCTGGCGGTGCGGGTGGACAGCCCGAACGAGCGGCCCGCGGACTTCAGCCTGCGCAAGCGGCTCATCAAGGGCGTGCTCAACCACCATGACACCCGCCCCGGAGGGGCCTGGAGCCTTTGGGGGCAGGACGCCAACACGGGCGGAATCTGGGGAGAGGTGTCGCTCGTGCCGCTCCGGGCCGGGTGGCTCGAGGAGGCCCGGGCCGTCACCCTCGAGGCCTCGGAGTCCCAGGCGCGCCTGGAGGTGTCCGCGCGGCTGACGCGCACCGTGGGCACCGGGCCCGTCACCGTGCGCTATCGCATCGACGACCCGAAGGGGCGGAGCGTGGCCGAGGGGACCCTCCTCGCGCGGGGGGAGCGGCTCTCCGCCGAGGTGCGCCTGGAGCGGCCTCGGCGCTGGTGGCCGGCGGAGCTGGGCACTCCCGAGCTCTACCGGCTGCACCTGCGCGTGGAGGGAGAGCGGGGCGCCGACTCGCTCGCCGTCTCCTTCGGCGTCCGCACCGTGGCGCGGGACGCACAGGGACGCATCCTCATCAACGGACAGCCCTTCTTCCTCCGGGGCACCAACTACATCCCCAGCCTCTACCTCGCCGACCTCACCGACGGGCGGCTCCAGAAGGACCTGGCCCTCATGCGCAAGGCGCATGTGAACGCGGTGCGGGTGCACGCCCATGTCACCCACCCGGAGTTCTACGCGCTCGCCGACCGGGAGGGGCTGCTGGTGTGGCAGGACTTCCCCCTGCAGTGGGGCTACCAGGAGGGCGAGGCCTTCACCCGCGAGGCGGTGCGCCAGCTGCGCGAGATGCTCGGCATGCTGGGCCACCACCCGTCCGTCTTCTTCTGGAGCGCCCATAACGAAGCGCCCTGGTCCTCGGACTGGATGGCCTACAAGTACCCGGACTACGACCCCGAGCAGAACCGGGCGCTGGACCAGGAGCTGGGCGGGGTGCTGGCCACCGAGGACCCCTCGCGGCCCTCCCAGCAGAACTCCCCTCCGGCCGAGCACCTGTGGATGGGCTGGTACTCGGGCACGTACCGCGACTTCCGAAAGCCGACCTCCCAGTCCCTGGTGTCGGAGTTCGGCGCCCAGGCCGTGCCGGACCTGTCCACCCTCGAGACGTTCCTCCAGCCGGGGCAGCTCTGGCCCCTCCAGGGCAGCAACCTCGAGGTGTGGAGCTACCACAACTTCCAGCTCAAGGAGCTCACCGAGATAGCCAAGGTGCCGGTGGGCAACTCCGTGGAGGAGCTGATCAGCCACACGCAGCAGTATCAGGCGCGCCTCACCCAGTTCGCCGCCGAGTCCCTGCGCCTGCAGAAGTGGCAGCCCGTCGCGGGCATCTTCCAGTTCATGTTCGTGGAGCACTGGCCCTCGGTGAACTGGGGCGTGGTGGACTACCTGCGCAAGCCCAAGCCCGGCCATGCGGCCCTCGCCCGGGCCTACCAGCCGCTGCTCCCCATCGCCGCCACCCGCGGCGCGCTGCCGGGCCTCTGGGTGTACGTGGTGAATGACGGCCTGGAGCCGCTGGACGGCGTGCGTCTGCTCATCACCTCCACCCCCGGGGGAAAAGCGCGCGAGGCGAAGGTCTCCGTGCCCGCCAATGGCGTGCGCCTGTTGGAGCTCTCCCTTCCGCTCCCCGCGAAGGAGCAGGGGCTGCACCTGCGGCTGGTGGGGCCCGGAGGAAAGGTACTCTCGGAAAATGTCTACCCACCCGGCTACTTCGCGCCCTGAGCGTCCGGGGGGCCGGCGGGTCCTCGCGCGGGCGCATTGGCATCCTCCAGCTTCATGGGCATCTCCTCGGAGGAGGGCCTGACGTCACGCATGGGAGGCAGAGATGGAGGCTCCAGGGCCCGGAGAGGATGGAGCGGTGGCTGGAAGCGCGGGGCAGGGGGCCGACGGTGTGCCCGCCCGCCCGCCAGCGGGGAGTGCGGCGGGCGTACGGGGTGAGGGCCGGCGGCGGATCCTCGTGGTGGACGATACGCTCATCAACCGGCGTGTGCTCCGGGCCATGCTCCGCCAGGACGGCCACGAGGTGCTCGAGGCGGAGGACGGGGTGCGGGCGCTGGAGCTCGCGCGCGCCGAGCGCCCGGACCTGGTGCTGCTCGACGTGATGATGCCGGTGATGGACGGCTACACGGCCTGTGCCGAGCTCAAGCGCGACCCGGTCCTCGCGGACACTCCCGTCATCTTCCTCTCCTCCCGGGACGAGCCGGAGGACAAGGTGCGGGGCCTGCGGCTGGGGGCCGCGGACTACATCGCCAAGCCGTTCCATGCCGAGGAGGTGCGGGCCCGGGTGAGCACCCACCTCCAGCTGCGTCAGCTCACCTGCTCCCTGCAACGGCTCAACGGGGAGTTGCTGGCGAAGCAGGCACGGCTGGAGGAGGACCTACGTGCCGCGGCCGACATCCAGCGCGCCCTCATGCCCCGAGCCCGGCAGCCCCTGCCGGGCTTTTGCATTGCCTGGCGCTTCGTGCCGTGCAGCACGGTGGGAGGGGACATCTTCAACGTCCACTGCCTGGAGGGCTCGTGCGCGGCCGTGTACATGCTCGACGTGAGCGGGCATGGGGTGCCCTCGGCGATGGTCACGGTGTCGGTGGCACGCACCCTCTCCCCGGACGGAGGCGTGGTGATGCGCGAGGGCGTGGCCTCGCCCCGGGAGGTGATGCGGGAGCTTGAGCACGAGTACCCCTTCGAGCGCTTCGAGCGCTTCTTCACCGTGAGCTACCTGGTGGTGGATGTCGCGAGCGGGCGGGTGCGCTACACCAGCGCCGCGCATCCACCGCCCCTGCTCGTGCCGCGCACGGGGCCGGCCCGCCTCCTCACCGAGGGGGGACCCCTGCTCGGCCTGGGCGTGGGGGAGACGCTGGAGGAGGGTGAAGTGGCCCTCTCGCCGGGGGACCGGCTGGTGCTCTACACCGACGGGGCCTTCGAGCTCACCGACCCGCGGGGAGCGCTCTTCGGGCTCGAGCGGCTGCATGGCCTCATCGAGCAGCACCGGCACCTGGACGTGGAGGGCCTGTGTGACAGGGTCCTCCAGACGCTCGACGACTACCGCGGCGGCGCCCCCCCCGAGGACGACGTCACCCTGTTGGTCCTGGAGTACCGGGGAGCGGAGGGGGCCCATTGAGCTCCGAGCGCGCCATCACCCTGCGGCTGGACAGCCGCCTGGAGAACGTCCCCCTGGCGAGCTCCGCGCTGCGGGCGATGGCCAGGGAGGTGGGCTTCGCGCAGGAGGAGTCCGAGCGGCTGGAGCTGTGCGTGGTGGAGGCACTGACCAACGTCATCCAGCACGCCTACGGGGGAGAGGCCGGCCACCCGGTGACGCTCTTCGTCCTCGTCACCGAGGAGGAGCTGGAGATGCGGGTGCACGACGAGGGCCTCCCCATGCCGGACGGCCTGCTCGAGCGGCCGGAGCCGGACGAGGCCACGGAGGTGGCGCTGCTCGCGGAGAGTGGTCGCGGGCTGGGCCTCATGCGCCGGATCGCCGACCGCATGGACTACCGCCACGGGCCCGAGGGCAACACGCTCGTGCTGGCCCGGCGCCTGCCGCGCTGAGCGGCCGCCCTCAGCGGGGAATCCACCGGTACAGGAAGCGCGTCTTCACGCAGGCCCAGAGCACCAGCAGCGCCACCCCGTGCACCCCGGTGTTGACGAGGAGGCTCGTCCCATCCGCCTGGAAGGTGAAGGGGCGCACGTTGGAGATGAGCATCACCAGGTACAGGTGGATGATGAACACGTAGAGCGACGCTTGGCCGAGCGGGATGAGGAACCAGCCGAAGGCGCGCTGGAAGAAGGGCCAGAAGCGGTCGAGCAGGGCATAGGCCACCACCAGGGCGGCGAAGTAGTTGACGATGCGCAGCAAGCCCAGGGTGTCCTTGGCGAACCACTCCGAGCGCAGGCGGTTGTAGACCTCCGGGCGGATCCACTCCAGCCTCGCCCAGCCGGGGACCACCGGGTTGGTGGTGCACTGCGCGAGCACGAAGAAGGCGGTGAAGAGCACCACCGCCACCCAGAAGGCCCAGCGCGCCCGCCGCGTGAAGAAGTCGTGCACCGCGGCCCGGTGATAGCCCGCGGCCAGCCCATGGACGAAGATGACCTGCCAGATGAGCAGGGGAAAGGCGTTCTCGAACTGGGCGCCGGTGAGGTTGTACGGCGACATCTTCGCCGCGAAGTAGGCGAGCCAGCTCAAGGTGAGGAGCAGCCCGCTCCGGCCCCGCGCGAGCATCCACAGCAGGGCGGGCGTGAGCAGGAGCAGCGCCACGTATAGCCCGAGGATCTGCGTCTGGTGGGGCCCCGCGCGCAGCAGCAGCACCCGCCCCACCACCCTGTAGAAGCCCTCGTGGAGGGAGGGGAAGAGCGGGTAGGTGATGTCCGCGAAGCGATCCGTGAAGGTGCGCACCTCGGTGGTGTCCAGGAAGGGCAGAAGGGTGAGCAGGGCGATGCTGAGGACGAGGGCCACGTTCACCCGGTAGAGCTGGGCCGCGCGATCCACCAGCCGGGAGACCGCGTAGGACCAGCCCCGGGTCTCCACCCGCTTCCTGGACACCATTCCCAGCACCACGCCGGAGAGGATGACGAAGCCCTCTCCTCCCGAGATGAGGCCCACGCGCTCCCAGACGAGGAAGGTGAGCAGGGACACCACCTCGATGTGGATGACCACCAGCACGAGCATCACGAGCCCCCGCAGGAAGTCGATGCGAAGGTCGCGCTCGGAGTTCGAGGCGGCTGGAGCTTGGGGAGCGCTCATACACCTTCCTTGAGAGGCTCAGGACCCCGCGGACCCCGCTCCGGCCACGCTCGCCAGGCCCTCACGGCCCCGCGGGAGCGTTCTCCTGCCGGGCGCTCGGAATCCACGGCCCGTGGACGCGGTAGGCCAGGGACTCCAGGATGATGCCGTTGGTGTTGGCGGTGAGCACCCGGTTGAGGCTCCCGTCGTGCTCATACTTCCCGGCGTAGAGCCCCGAGTCCGTCACCATCTCATCGACGGCCGCGATCAGCCGCCGCGGGTAGTTGCCCTCGAAGAGCACGCCCCACCCGATGAGCGTCTTGGTGGAGAGGATGCGCATCTTCTCCGCGTCGCGCCCGTCCGGCGTGAAGACGGCCCATGGCTTGTTGCCGCTGATGACGCTCGAGTAGATGAAGCGAGGGTCCCGGTCCAGCTGGTCCTCGGAGACGGCGGTGAGCTTGCCCGTCTTCTCGAAGCGCTTCTGCTGCGCGTGGAGCACCGAGCGGGCCAGCGGGAGCGTCACCGCATCCAGTCCGAACTCCACGCCCTCGAGGATGTAGGGCTCGGAGAGCACCGCGTTGTGGGTGCCCTCGTGCTCCTCCGGCTTGCGCCGGTCATGGGCGATGAGCTGCCCCTCCACCGGGGTGAGCTCGACGAAGGCCTCGTAGTCCATCGCCACGCCGACGGGCAGGCCGAGCAGGAAGAGCGACTTGCCCGCGTACTGCTCGTAGCCGAAGCGGCCCTCCTGCACCCGCACCAACGGCCCGGCCCGCGGCCGGTCGGTGCCCTGGAGGGTCCCGTTCGCCGCCACGTGCTCCATGCCCCAGCGGGAGAGGATGCGCCGCACCTGGGGCGTGAAGGCCGGCCGCTCCCAGGCGAGGACGGTGAAGGGGACGCCGATGCGCGCCACGTCGATGGCGGACCAGCCGATGCAGTCGGGCCTCGGGTTGTTGGCGTAGTCCACCATCTCCAGGGTGAGGGTGTTGTACGCCTTGTTGGGCAGCTTGCCGTCACACAGCGGCAGCTTCTCCAGGCTGTTGAGGGCCAGGGTCAGCCGCCGGTCGGTCTCGGCCCGGCTCACGATGCCGAGCGCCTCGGCCCCGAGCAGCCCCATCAGGTACGAGCCCGTGTCCCAGAGCGTGGTGGAGGGGTAGCCGTCCACCGAGTTGACCAGCCCCGTCTTCGGCTGCGTGTTCTTCTCGAAGTAGCTCCAGGCGGAGCGCGCCCACCGCTGCTCGGCCTCGGTGAGGGGCGCTCCGGTGGGGCGCAGGGGGTAGAGCCCCTCGGGGAGCTTGAGCTCCTGTGCGAAGCCGCTCACCGCCCGCCCCCCTCCACTGCCGCCCGTGCCTGGCTCGCTCGTCATCCGACGGACCCCTTGCACGATGAGCAGCGCGATCCCCAGCCCCAGGAGGAAGGCCAGATGCGAGCGCGCCGTGAGCAATCCACGTAGGAAGTTCATCCCGTCTCCTCAGGCTTGAGGCTGGCGCACCGCCGCATGGATGATGGGCAGCAGCGACAACACGTTGTTCATGCTCCAGAAGCAGTTGGCGATGTACGCCGCCAGGTCGCCCTGCCCGAAGGCGAAGATGCGCACCCCCATGAACACCGCGCCGAGCACGGTGAGGGCCAGCAGGAGCAGGTGGGGCGAGACCAGTCCGAGGAAGCGCTTGGCCTCGCGCGTCTTGGGCGTGACGTGGAAATTCACCGGCTTCTCGTTGACGACGTCGAGCAGCGCCTTGATGTTCAGCCAGAAGAAGCCCAGGTAGTACTGCTCGCCGCGCCAGGTGTTCACGCCCCAGGTGCCCACCATGTAGGCGAGCCGGTTGATGACCAGGAAGGGCAGCAGGTGGCCGTAGAACGCCGCGTCGTAGGTGGCGAGCGGGGCGACGCCGGTGAAGAAGTAGACGATGGGCGCCAGGAGGAAGGCCACCGTCCACAGCGGCGCCAGGTACGAGTAGATGGTCGTGCCGTACATCAGCTTCTGCCAGCTCGACAGCCCGGGCAGCTTCAGCGGGTTGTCGTTGAAGGCGATGTCCAGCGTGCCTCCGGCGTACTTGAAGCGCTGGATGGTCCAGGCGAGCAGGTCCTGCGGGGAGAGCATCTTGCTCAGCACCCGCGGGTGGTAGACCGAGCGCCATTGGCGCTGCTCGTCCGAGTGCAGGACGATGCTCGTGTAGATGTCCTCGGAGACGTGGAACTTGTAGGGGGTGAACTCCATCCCCCGCGCCGTCTCGCCCGCCAGGGCCTGGGCCAGCACGCCCCGCAGCTCCGGGTCCGCCACCGCGTCGGTGTGGCGCTGGATGCTCTGCTCCACCTGCTGGCCGTAGGCCTTGAGCGCCGCCTCGAGCACCGCCTCGCGGCGGTGGATG
>NZ_DASVSO010000436.1:0-7592 GCF_036388035.1 Archangium sp. | reverse complement strand
CTCCTCCGCGCCCTCGCCGAGGGCACCCCGGCGGACCCCTGGAAGGAGCGGCTGGTCCGGCTGCGCGCCGTGGAGGCCGCGCTCGACCAGAAGAAGTCCGCCCACGCCCACGCGCTCGCCGAGGAGTTGCTGCGCTACCACGCGGAGAACCCCCTCCCGCTGGCCCAGGAGCTGCCCTTCGTCATCCTCCTGCTGGAGCGGCTCCAGCGCGGCGAGGCCACTCCCCCCCTCGTCCGCGCGCTCCTGCGCGAGGGGCTCCCCGAGGACTTCGGCGGCATCGAGCGCTCCGCGGGCCTCCAGCGCGACCTGCTGCGCGAGCGCTGGCGCTTCACCCAGCCCGAGTTCGACTTCCTGCTCGCCCACGTGGTGCGCGTCAGCGCCGCCCTGGGCGAGCGCTCCGACGACTTCCTGGCGCGCGCCCACGAGGCCGGTGCCGGCATGCTGGTGATGCCCGAGGCACTCCCCGGCCCCACCCTCATCGGCGAGCGCTGGTACGTGGAGCCGCGCGAGGAGCTCATCCGGGGCATCGCCGTGGACCTCGACGCGCTCCTGGGCGAGCTCACCCGGGACATGCGCGAGCGCGGCCTCTTCGGCCCGGACGGCCGGATGCGGCTGAAGACGACGGGCTCGGTGCAGCCCCTGGAGCACCTCCGGCTGGAGGCCGACATCCCCCAGTGGGCCGCCGCCGAGCACGACATCGAGCAGCGCTACGGGCTGAAGACGCTGCTGGTGGCCACCTGCGGCGCGCTCGCGGTGGCCATCGTGGTGATGGCGGTGGTGGCCCAGCACGGCCGCTACCGCTACGTCGAGCTCAAGAGCGACTTCGTGGCCACCGTCTCCCACGAGCTGCGCACCCCGCTGGCCTCCATCCGCCTGCTGGCCGAGACGCTGGAGCGCAAGCGCTCGCGGGCCCCCGAGATGGGTGACTACCCCTCGCGCATCATCCAGGCCGCCGACGGGCTGCACTTCCTCGTCGAGAACATCCTGTCCTTCAACCGCATCGACAAGGGCCGCTGGCAGCTCAGGCCCGCCCACGTGAAGCTGGACGAGTTGATTGGCATGCTCCGCTCGGACCTGGTGGGCAACACCTCCGTCCCCGTCCAGCTCACCGCCGACGTGGGCGACGTGGAGCTCGAGGTGGACCCGTCCCTGCTGCGCCTGCTGCTCATCAACCTCGCCCGCAACGCGTGCGCCTACAACCGCAACAACCCCGTGCAGCTCTCCCTCCGCGCCTACCCCCACCCGGGCCATGGCTGCGTGGTGCTCTTCGGCGACAACGGCATCGGCATCCCCGAGGCCGAGTGGGAGAACGTCTTCCGAGACTTCTACCGGCTCGACTCGCAGGGCACCGAGGTGCACGGCAGTGGCCTCGGGCTCGCGCTGTGCCGGAAGATCATGGCCCTGCACGGGGGCCGCATCTCCATCGACAGCTCCGGCCCCCAGGGCACCACCTTCTCCCTGTTCTTCCCCGACCCCCGCCATGAACGCCCAGAGCAGTCCTCCTAGCGCCCGCCCCTCCATCCTCGTCGTCGAGGACGACGCGAACCTGCGCATCGGCCTGCGGGACAACCTCCAGGACGAGGGCTACGAGGTGACCGTGGCCTCCCACACCCGCGAGGCCGAGCCCTTCCTGCGCGAGCGCTCCTTCGACCTGCTCATCCTCGACGTCATGCTCCCGGGCGAGGACGGCTACTCCTTCTGCCGACGGCTGCGCGCCAGCGGCGTGCAGACCATGGTGCTGATGCTCACCGCGCGCTCGCTCGAGGACGACATCGTCAAGGGCTTCGAGGCGGGCGCCCAGGACTACCTCACCAAGCCCTACCGGCTGCGCGAGCTGCTCGCCCGGGTGGGGGCCCTGGTGCGCCGGGCCGGCGGCGCCCCTCCCCAGGTGATGAGCTTCTCCGGCTTCAGCCTGGACCTCGGCAAGCGCCTCCTGTCCCGGGCCGACGGGAGCATCATCGACCTCACCCGCACCGAGTTCGATCTGCTCGCCTTCCTCTTGAAGCACCGGGACCGGGCCCTGCCCCGGGGAGAGATCCTGGACGCGGTGTGGGGCCGGGACGTCATCGTGGACCCGCGCACCGTGGACAACTTCGTCTCCAACCTGAAGAAGAAGCTCGGCTGGACGAGCGCCTCCCCCTTCACCTTCCACACCATCCGGGGGGTGGGCTACCGCATGGAGATCGAGCCCATGACGAAACCATGACGAAGAGATGGATGACCCAAGGCCACCGGACCCTCCCGACTCCGTAGGTTGGTCGGTGTCAGCCAGGAGGGAGTCCGAATGTTCCAGTCGGTCATCAGTCAGTCGGGGTTGAGCGCAGGTCGGTTCGGAGCCGGAGTGTGGGTCTCCTTGATGGTGCACGCGGGCGTCTTCACCGGTGTGATCGCCCTGTCGGGCAGGGCGGTGGTGACGGCGGTCACCGACCCTGAGATCACCATGGTGCGCCACATCCCGCAGCCGCCCAAGGGCAACCCGACTCCCACCCAGGTCGCGCGGACCACCCCCGCCAAGCCCAAGCCGCCCAAGAAGGAGCTGGTGCAGCCCAAGAAGATCCCTCCCCCGCCTCCGGAGACGCTCCCGCAGGCGACCGAGCCCGAGCCGGCCCCGGCCAACCCGGAGGCGGACGTCAACGACCTGCCCTACATCCCGGGCAGCGACCCCAACGGCGTCACGGAGGGCGGCATCCCCGGTGCGAAGGTCATCGCCGGCCTGGCGCTGGGCAACGGCCTCGGCAGTACGGGCGAGGAGGTGCTCCCCTTCGGCTCCGGGATGACCCCGCCCGAGATGCTCTCCGGCGCCCAGATCCAGTACACCCGCGAGGCCATGGAGGCCCACGTCAGCGGCGTCATCATCGCCCGGTGCACCATCACCCGTGAGGGCTCGGTCGAGAACTGCCGCATCATCAAGGGCCTGCCGTTCATGGACGCGGCGGTCGTCGAGGCCCTGACGACGCGCCACTACCGCCCGGTGCATTTCCAGGGCCGGCCCGTCAGCGTGTCCTACACCTTCAACGTGAAGCTCCGGATGCCCTGAGGGCTCCAGGTCGGATATGCCTGACCCCCTGGACGCAACCCCGGTGTGGGGTGCGTCCCCGGGAGGGTAGATGAACGCAGTGCTTCGGGTTGTGATGATGGCCGGCCTCGCCCTGGCCGTGCTTCCCACGTCGGCCGAGGCCGGGCGACGGCCCTTCATCTGGGTCTACGACACGGAGATCGTCCCCAAGGGCGATGTGGAGTTGGAGCAGTGGCTGTGGGTGAAGTCGCGGGCGCCGGGCGTGTCGAGGCAGCGGTCCGCTTACTGGATCTGGTGGGGCCCCGTGTTCGGGCTCACCCAGCGGCTCGAGCTGGCGGTGCCCTTCCAGGTGGTGGCCACCCGCGACACCACCCGGCTCGACTCCTTCGACGCGGATTTTCGCCTGCGCCTCAATCCCCGAGGGCATGACGGCGCCTGGCAGCCGCTGGTCCGGGTGGCCTGGCACCAGGCCATCCACGGCACGGGCCCCTCCCGCGTGGACGCCAACCTCGTGCAGTCCTTCCAGACGGAGGGCGGGCTGCGCCTGGTGCTCGATCTGGGCACCCAGGTGGGGCTCCCGGCCCTGCGCGGGCAGGAGCGCCCCGTACGGCTGCTCGGCACCTATGCGGCCGGCGCGTCGTATCCCCTCTCCGAGGACGGGGAGCTGCGTGCCTCGCTCGAGGCCTTCGGGGAGCTTCCCCTCCAGGATCTCCAGGGGGAGCAGCACCACTTCCTCGGCGCCGACCTGGCCTGGACGTTCGGCCGCACGTGGGTCACGCTCGGGGTGATGGTGGGGCTCACGCCGCTCTTCCCCGAGACCCCCCAGTTCATGCCGAGGCTGATATGGGCCGTGGTGCTCTGATCCTGATGTGGCTCCTCGTCGCTCCGCTCGCCGCCGCGCAGCAGGGCACCGTCCGCGGCGAGGTCCGCATCACCGTGCGGGGACCGGATGGCCGCCCCGTCCCCAAGGCGGATCGCTCCGGCGTGGTGGTCTACCTCACCGGCTACACGGACACGCCCCCCGCCGCGGAGGTCAACATGGCCCAGCGCAACAAGGCCTTCCAGCCGTCGGTGATGGCCGTCGTCGCCGGCCAGAAGGTGCGCTTCTCCAACAACGACGTGGTGGTGCACAACGTCTTCTCCCGCTCGCGCGCCAGGAAGTTCGACGCGGGCAAGAACCGTCCCGGGGAGGACTACACGGAGACCTTCAAGAAGACGGGCATCATCGACGTCTACTGCGACATCCACGAGCAGATGGTGGCCACCCTGGTGGTGGTGCCCAACCGGGCCTTCGCCGTCACCGGACCCGATGGGCGCTTCGTCCTCAAGGGCGTCCCGCCCGGCACCCATCCCCTCTTCGCCGTCCACCGGCGTGACGAGAGCAGCGACGTGTCACGCACGGAGATCACCGTGAAGCCCGGCCAGGAGGTGACGGCGACACTGGAGCTGAACGAGACGCGGAGCGACGACAGCCACCTGGACAAGCACGGCCGCCAGTACACCCCCCGCGCCGATGCCTACTGAAGCTCCCGCCCCCCCGGCACGCCCTGCCCACGCTCGGGCCTGGCAATCGCTGTCGGCCCGACTCGTGCTGGCCTTCATGCTGCTCGCGGGCATGGCGTTCGTCGTGGCACTGGTGGCCACCACGCGCGCGGTCGAGGATGCCGCCGAGGAGAAGATCAGCAAAGACCTGCTCCGCACGCTGGAGGCCTTCCAGCAGCTCTCCCGCTCCACGCAAACGCGCATCCGCGACGTCGCCAAGGCGCGGTCGCGCGACCGGACGTTCCTGGACGTCGCCCTCACCGTCAACTCCAACGACAACGCCGCCGGCCTCGAGGAGGGCGACGACGAGCTCGCGGGCGTCCAGGGCGCGCACGAGGTCATCCTCTCCGCGGACACCGAGGTCTTCGGGTGGATCAAGCAGGGCGAGCGCATCTGGGCCTTCTTCAACTTGAACAATCGCCTGGTGTTCTCCCACGGCGATGACGAACAGGTCGGAAACACCGTGGACCTGCCCGTGCTGGACCAGGCGCGAAGCAAGGGCTCCGCCTCCGTGCTCTGGTCCCCGGCCGACCTGAGCAGGCTGCCCTTCACCTTCGTGCCCAGGGAGCGCATCCGACAGGGGGACCTGTTGCTCGTCCACGCGCACCTCGCCACCACCCTCGGCGACGAGAAGAGACCCGAGCAGAGCCCCCGGCCGATCGCCTCCCCGGGCCACGAGGAGAAGCAGAGCCTCCGGCCGATTGGCGTGGTGCTGTCGGGCCGCTGGGTGAGCGACCTGCTCCTGGAGAACTCCGTGGAGCAGGGAGTCGCGGGGCCCGCCATCCGGGATGCCCGCGCCCGCTTCGCCCTCCTCGCCGAGGACGGCTCCCTGGCCACCACCCTCCCCGGCTTCGCCTCCGTGCTCGACACAAAGAAGGACTTCTCCGCCACCGAGCCCCGGAAGGTGCGCATTGGCGAGGACCGCTACCTCGTGCGCGAGGACGTCTTCCAGGACGTGGAGGGGACGCCCATCGGCCGCGTGTTCGTCCTGAGGGACCTGGACGCGGAGATCGAGCCCATCCTCACGGGCTTCCGCACCCGGCTGCTGCCCACCTCGGTGGTCGTGGTGCTGCTGGCACTCGCCATGGCCGTGCTGCTGGCGCGCCACCTCTCCGCGCCGCTGGTGCAACTGGAGGCCGCCGCCCGGCGCGTGCGCCTGGGCTCGCTGGACGTGGAGGTGCCCGTCCGGGGCGCGGACGAGGTGGGCCGGCTCACCGGAGC
Source organism: Archangium sp. (assembly GCF_036388035.1). GTDB lineage: Bacteria > Myxococcota > Myxococcia > Myxococcales > Myxococcaceae > Archangium. Next base: position 1,813 of record NZ_DASVSO010000436.1, on the reverse strand, counting down.
CTTCAACGAGATGGTCGCGGGCCTGCGCCAGAGGGATCAGATCCAAGGCCTCTTCAAGCGCTACCTGGCGCCGCAGGTGGTGGACGAGCTCATCCGCAACCCGGAGAAGGCGGCCCCCGGTGGCGAGCGCCGCGAGCTCACCGTGCTCTTCAGCGATCTGGTGGGCTTCACCACGATGAGCGAGGAGATGAGCCCCGAGGAGCTGGTGGAGGTGCTCAACGGCTACTTCGAGCGCGCCACGGAGGTGCTCGGCCAGCACGGGGCCACGCTCGACAAGTTCATCGGCGACGCCATCATGTGCTTCTGGAACGCGCCCCTGCCGCAGGAGGACCATGCCGCACGGGCCTGTCTCACCGCGCTCCGCCTGCTGGCGGTGGTGGACGCACTGGCACCGGAGCTCGAGGCGCACGGCATCAAGCGGTTGGACTGCCGCATCGGCATCAACACCGGCCCGGGCGTGGTGGGCAACATCGGCTCACGCGCAGCGCAGGACTACACCGTCATCGGGGACACGGTGAACCTCGCCTCGCGCCTGGAGGGCGCCGCCAAGGTGTACGGCACGCGGATCCTCGTCTCGGAAGAGACGCTGCGGGCCTCTCGCGGCGTGGTGCTGGCCCGGGAGTTGGACCTGCTGCGAGTGAAGGGGCGGCAGCTCCCCGTGCGCGTCTACGAGCTGGTGGACGTGGCCGGGGCCACGCCGCCCGTGCACCTGTCCCGGTTCGCCGAGGGGCTCGCCCTCTACCGCGCCCGCCGCTTCGCCGAGGCCCGCGAGGCATTCCTCGCCAGCCCGGAGGATCCACCCTCGCTCGTCTTCGCCGCCCGCTGCGAGGCGTGGGTTTCCCGGCCTCCGCCCGAGGACTGGGACGGTGTCTTCTCAATCGAGAGCAAGTAGGCGCGTGCTGGTTCGCGTCACTCGTCGAGCGGCTCGGAGGCGGGGCGCTCGGGCTCGGGAATCTCGATGAGCCCCGCGCGGTCCAAGAGCTCGCGCACGCGCGCGGTGAACGCCACGTGCTCGGGGTTGCTCGCCGTCATGGGCTCGGGCGAGAGGATGAGCAGCCAGCCCAGCGCGCCCACCGGCTCGATGCGCACGGGCGCCGGCAGCGGCGGCACCGTGCCCAGGCGGCGTGACAGGTACGTCAGCCAGCCCACCCGCACCTCTCGCTTCCGCTTCTCCACGAGGTCCACCATCTCCGAGGAACTGGCCATGGCGAAATCGGGGTCCCACGCCGTGGCCATGCTGGTGAGCACCTCGGCCAGCACCGGCGCGCGCAGCAGGCGCTCTCGCACCTCGCCCTTCGTGGGCGGCTTGAGCAGGCACGAGTTGGACCCACCCCACGGTGAGTATTTGCCACAACCCATGTCGACGTAGGTGCTCTCCTTCTTCGCGTTCCACACCATTGCGTTGAAGCCCAGGTCTTCAATGACCTTCTTGCCAACGTCCGTGCGGTTCCTCCCACGAAGGAACAATTGCTCCCACTCCTTCACCTCGGGACGGACAGGGTAGCCCGGCAGCTCGCGGGGGAATCCACGCCCCCCCCGGTACCACTGGGCGAATGACGGGTCACACCGCGCCAGCATGTGGAAGAACAACTCCGCTCGACGGGCACACTCCAGGGCCATCTCCTGGCGCGGTCCCCAGTACGCCCCAACGTAGTAGCCCTCTCTCATACGAGTTCCTCACTGCACTGGCGGCGTATGTCGGACGGTGATGGTCCAACGCTTCTCTCCGAAGAGGGTGCGCAGGGCGTTCGCGACTTCCGCCTCGGCCACGTGCCAGATCACGGGCAGACGCAGCCTCTCAGCAAGCTTCGAT
>NZ_DASVSO010000435.1:0-5514 GCF_036388035.1 Archangium sp. | reverse complement strand
AGTCAGCCATTCCGACAAGGATTGGAAGGCCAGAAGCCTCGGAGCGCAGTCCCCAGCTTTGGAATAAGGCGTTTTCTTGTCCCGGGCGCCTCCTGCAAGTCCTTCCAGAAGGCACCCGCTCCTACACCTTGAAAGGGGTGGACCTGGCGGTCCTGTTCGGTGAACTCACCTGCTTTTTTTTCGATCAGCCCGGTCATCGCTGCTGCCAAGGCAAGCCGTTCCAGGGCGCAAAAAGGTCCCTTTTCTTTTGTTTCGTATATTTTCTTGAAAGTCTGCTCGTAGTTCTTGCTATTCCGATCGCCCTTGCAGTCTTTGATGATCACACCCAAGTCCGAGTAGCTTTTTGCCAAAACGCTTTCGGAGAAAGCACCGATGAACAGGCTTTCCTTGGAACTACTTGCAAACAGCTTATACATCGCGAAGTTCAGACTCGCATAGTCCTTGATGTCTGACTTCAAGAACTCCTCAATACCAGTTTTTTCCTTTTCGCTCATGGAGCTGCCGCCATTCCCTTGGAAGACTCCGCATGCGCTGCGCACGTTCTCCTTGATCGCTTCGAACTTGTTTGTTTGACAATCCTTGAGGAAGTTGGTGATGCTGGCCCCGGCGCCTTTCGCCATGATGAATTTCTGTGAACTCTCCTTGAAAAGGGGGAAGCCCTTCATCGCCTTGAACGCTTGGATCAACGGCGAGTATTTTTCGTTATAGAGGGCCAACAACAAGTAGTTGCCGTGCACGTTGCTTGCGATCTCGTCCTTCCCCATTCTCCTCTGAACTTCAGTGCTGGTTTGAACAATGTAATCCATCGGCTTCTGGACCAGGAAGCAGAGATCCTCCGGATATGCGGAATAGTTTCCGTAGCGGGACATACCGCCCTCGCAATATACAGATTTTACCCAGCATACCGGGGAATCGATGCTGCACTTGATCCCAGATTTGGTCACGAACTCGCGAGCTTCTTTTTTTGAATGGGCTATTTCAACGAGTACGTTTCCGCCGTTGACGGGGAGTTTGTAGATGTCGACGGTGCAGGGCTCATTCAGCGCGGAATGCTCGAATCCATAGCTGCCCACGTGATGCTTCAGGCAGCCGTTGATGAAGTCCCAGAGGGCTGTGTCCTTCTTTATATCAGCGGCCAGATCCGGGATGTTGTTCAACGTGGGGTCGGGTTTTTTCTTGTCTTGGGCGGATTGTTGGAACCTGACCTGAGATTTCTGGAGAACCCTCACATCACGAGTTGGCCCACCTCCCCAGAGGGAGTCAGGTATGACGGTCTTCTTTTTCCGGTGCAAGACATAGTCATTGACGACCTTGGAGCATTGGCTCTCACTGGGACTCACCATATAGGCACATAGGTTCTTGTCTTTTTTGACCGCCTCTATCAAAGAAAAATAATTTTCGGGTACAAGGACTACTTTGTTTCGTTTTGAGTCAAAAACAGCTTTGGTTCCTGATTTAGGTTGAATGGTTTGGGGCATGGCTTGCAGTACCGCGTCAAGCCGGTAATCGACCTGGCCTTCGAAGATGTATCCACCTGACATGGCCTCCTTATGGCCCTCAGCTCCTTTGACCCAGGCGTTATCTTTGGCGTCGCACCTGAACCCGGTTCCCACCCGCCAAAAACTCTCGCTGTTTGAACGATAGAAATGCCTGTGATAAAGCTTGCCCTGACTGTCCTGGTAGTACCCCAAGACGATTGGATAGCCATTTATGTCTTCGAACTTCACCACCAGGACGAATTCCCTGCCGTCGGAAACCCCTTTATTGAGAGGCACTCCAATGGCATTCACCAATGTCAAATTTCCGTAACACCAATCTTTTACGTGTTTCTCGAATTCTTCTGTTGTCAGCTCCTGTGCCATGAAGTCCCCCAGAGGTTGCAAATACATCGACAAGATCAATGAGGCTACGCCTCAACCATCCAGTTGCAATGAGCGCTCATCAGTCCCAGGAAAAGTCCAGTTCGAGGCTGAGCACCCCCGTCGTGCGTCCGCGCACCTTCACTTTCTCCAACCCGAGCCACCTCGCTGTCTCCTGGGCTCCGCCTACGTGGTACGGGAGGGGCGTGTAGGTCTGGTGGATGACGAGGACGCCTCGCTTTGGCCCCTTCCAGACGACCGTCGGCTCCGAGTAGGTCATCGCAATCCCGTAGAGCACCTGCATGGTTGCCAAGAGTTTCTTGGGGTCTCCCTGGGTCATCAGTTGCGCTGACCGCCCCATCGAGGAAGCCATGTTGCTCGCTCCCCCCTTCCTCCCAAGCTGTCGCAGGGCCTCTTCGACGCTCCCGTACCGGGGGCTCAGCCCACGCGCCGCGGCGGCGAGCATCTGGAGGAGGGCTCGGGTGGGGTAGTTGAAGAGCTCCACGAACTCCTTCTCGCCGCTCGCCTCCAGGCAGCTCTGCACCACCTGCTCGTCCCCACCCAGCTCCCGGACTGCTTTCAAGATGGACGAGAACAAGAACCCCCGCGTGGTGGTCTCGGGGGGCACCAGGAGCAAGCGCTGCTCCAGATCCTGCTCCGCATCGTACGAACACTCGCTGTCCGCGTCAGGGCTCATGCTCATGGTCCAAGAGCCCCTCGCGCGTCAGGGCGCCTGCTTCTCCATCTCGAGGATGATGAACTCCACGCGACGGTTGTTCTCGCGCCCCTTCGCGGTCTTGTTGGTGTCCACCGGCCGCGACTCGCCGTAGCCCACCGACACCAGCCGCGCGGGCGAGATGCCCTCCTTCTCCACCAGGCGCTTGCGCACGTTGTTGGCACGGCGCTGCGAGAGATCCAGGTTGAAGACGTCCGAGCTCTGGCTGTCCGTGTGGCCCTCCACGCGCACCTTGGTGATCTCCGGGTTGGCGCGCAGCACCGCCGCCACCTGCGTCAGCAGGTTGAAGGAGCGCGGGAGGATCACATCCTTGTTCGTGGCGAAGTAGACCTTGTCGAGGATGACGATCTTCTGCCCCTCGACGAGCACCTTCACCTTGCCCTTGTCCGGGCAGCCGTCCTCGTCCGCCACCCCATTGATGACCTCCGGCTCGGACGGGCACTTGTCGGCCGTGTCCGCCACGCCGTCCTTGTCGTTGTCGGGATCGGCGCAGCCGTCCTTGTCCTCGAAGCCGTCCTTGTCCTCGGCGACGCCCGGGCAGCGATCCTGGTCATCCGTCAGCCCGTCCCCATCGGTGTCCACCGGCGGCGGGGGCGGCAGCGCGTCCGGACAGCCATCCTCCTCCTCGAAGCCGTTCTTCGTCTCCGGCTGCAAGGGGCAGCGATCCCCCCCGTCCAGCAGCCCGTCCCCGTCATTGTCCGGGTCCGCGCAGCCGTCCTCGTCCTGGAAGCCGTCCAGGTCCTCGGGCCCCCGCGGGCAGACCGGCGCGGCCGGCGGAGGCTCGCGGCGGGCGGGCGCGGCGCGCTCGGCCTCCGTCCAGATGAGGCCCGCGAACAGCCGGAAGCCAGGAGTGCCGTAACCCCGGGTGAGGCCCGGACCACCGCCCAGGTGCGCCGCCAGGGACTCGGAGAAGCGGTACTTCAGCGCGCCGAGCAGCTCCAGCGGGCGCTCCTCGGTGTTGGACTGCTTCAGCCCCAGGGCCCCCACCAGCGTGGCCTCGGCGGAGAACCGGTGCTGACCGAGCTCGAAGGGCACCTCCGTGCCCAGCCCGTAAGCGAGCTCGTTGCCCACGTTCAGGTTGTAGAGCTGCGCCTGGGGCTGGAGGTTGAGCCCCGCGTTGGCCAGCACGCGCACGCCGCCCTGGCTCGTCCACTCCCCGAGCACTCGCGGGAAGGCGGCCACGCCGCTGCGGCCCAGGAAGCCCTTGCCGCCCGAGGTGGGCAGGAGCACCGGCACCACGACGCCCAGGTGCAGCCCGCCGTCGGTGGACAGCAGGCGAACCTTGGGCACCAGCCGCAGATCCCCCACGCCCGTGGCATGCGTCCCCTCGGAGAGCAGGGGCGCGACGGAGACCTCCGAGCCCGAGCTCTGCGAGGTGAGGGGCACCGCCACGCCGAGTTCGAACCGGTCGAAGAGCGCCAGGGAGCCCATCAGGTCGACGGTGAACTGGTTCTTGACGAGCTCGTAGACGAACGTGTCGGTGCGCGGGTTGATGAAGTTGAGCGGGTCCTTCGCGTAGTTGAAGGACAGGCCCAGGTTCCAGCCCAGGTGCCGCCCCACCTGGGAGCTGTGCACGCCCAGCACGTCCCGCAGGCCCGGGCCGGGCTTGTACTGCTGCACGTCAATCCCCTGGGAGACGGGGGTGGAGGCGGACTGGGCGCTGGCGGGAGCCGCGACGAGCACGGTCACCAGCAACCCCAGCAGCCCCCACGCCCCCCCCGTGCCGCGCCGAGACTGGCGCCGACGCAGCAGAGGCAGGGCGAACAGCAGCGCCAGGGGCATCAGCGTGCCGATGCCCGAGGAGGTGCAGCCTCGGCCCGCGACAGCCAGGTCGTCCGCGTAGTCTCGCGGGTTGCCGCCGAAGCCCGCCTCCGCGCCATCGGTCTCACCGCCATCGTCGGAGTCGGCATCGTTCGGATCCGACTCGGTATCCCCGAGGCGGCCATCGTGGTCGGCGTCCTCGGTGCCATCCTTCAGGCCGTCGTTGTCGCTGTCCGGGTTGCGCGGATCCGTGGTCGTGGACGGATCGCTGTCCGGCTGGAAGTTCGGTGAGGTCTTGTTGGTACCGGGCGACTCCGCGTTGGCCGTCACACCGCGCTCGGTGCCGTCGTTCAGGCCATCGTTGTCGCTGTCCGGATCCAGGGCGTCGATCAGGCCGTCTCCGTCGGTGTCGGTGAGACCGTCCTCTTTGTCCGCGACGCCGTCATCGTCGTCGTCGGGGTCGTCCGGGTCGAGGCCGAGTTCCACCTCGGTGTTGTCGTCGATGCCGTTGTTGTCGGAGTCCACGAGGCCCACGGTGACGGTGACAGTGACGGTAGCGGTACCACCATTGCCGTCCGACACCGTGTACGTGAACGCCACCTTGCCCGTGAACCCAGGCGTCGGCGTGAACACCACGCCCGTGCCATTCGGCGCCACGGATACCGTGCCGCCACTGGCCGGTTGCGTCACCGCCGCCACCATCAGTGTCTCGCCCGTGTCCGGCGCCGAGCTGTCGTTGGCCAGCACATCCAGCGTCGTAGCCGCACTGTCCGCGGGCACCGAGAACATGTCGGCCACACCTGTCAGCGGATCGTTTACCGCCGTGACCGTCACCGTGACCGTCGCCGTGTCCGTGCCTCCGTTGCCATCCGACACCGTGTACGTGAACGTCGCGGTCCCGTTGAAGTTGAGCGCAGGAGTGAAGCGCACCACGCCGCTCACCAGCGTCACCGTGCCTCCGCGGGTCGGCTGCGTCACCGACGTCACCGTCAGCGTCCCGCCCATGTCCGGCGCCGTGCTGTCGTTGGCCAGTACTTCCACCACCGTGGCGCTGCTGTCTTCCGCCACCGTCACCGCGTCATCCACCGCGTCGGGTAGATTGCGGATGAAGGAGACGGAGACGGTGCAGTCCTCCGTCACCTCAGCCGTGGTGTAGAC
>NZ_DASVSO010000434.1:0-1942 GCF_036388035.1 Archangium sp. | reverse complement strand
GGATGGCGCTCTCACCGCCGAAATGCTGGAGCTCTTCCAGGCTGGGGACGAGCCACTTCCGATTGCCGATGATGACGAAGACCGGCGCGGTGGCCCGCTCCCTCACCACCGTTCCATCCCGGGGGATGTTGGTGATGGAGTCGAGGGTGCTCCTCGGGACGATGTACCTGAGAAAGGTGAAGAAATAGGGGCGCTCCGAAGAGGACACCCGGAACTTCGCGCCCCCCACGATGAGGTAGCGGGAGGAGCTGTCGGCTGAATCGGTCAGGAGGGTCCCGTCCAGGTAGGGAGCGTAGCTCTGAGCACGCGCCGGCTCGCTGCTCAGCACCAGCAGGGCCGCGAGCGCGGCGAACACGCCACTCGTGAGTCGTGAAGTCATGCCAGGTCCTTGTCGTGAATGGAACGCCCGCGGGGATTGCCTCGCGTGCGCGGTCCGGTTGAGCCCGGACGGTTCCAGACATCAGCAAGCTGCGTACCCGCTTGAAGAAGCCACGACAGGGGTTTGAGGTGACAGCAAGAACACACATCGGGGGCGGCCGACACGTCGACCCCGAGCCCGACATGTCGATGGGCCACGGCAAGTGGTATCACTCCGCCGCCATGTCCCAGGCTCCCGCCCCCCTGTTCTCCACGGTCCCCAACGAGATCGATTTCCCTGCGGACGAGCGCCGCACCCTCGCCTTCTGGAAGGAGCGCCGCGTCTTCGAGCAGACGCTCCAGGGCAGGGACGAGGCCCCCGTCTTCGTCTTCTACGAGGGCCCTCCCACCGCCAACGGCCTGCCCCACAACGGGCACGTCCTCACCCGCGTCATCAAGGACCTGTTCCCGCGCTACAAGACCATGCGCGGCTACCGGGTCCCCCGTAAGGCGGGCTGGGACACGCATGGCCTCCCCGTCGAGGTCGAGGTGGAGAAGGAGCTGCGCATCCACGGCAAGGCGGAGATCGAGCGCTATGGCGTGGAGCCCTTCACCGAGCGCTGCATCGAGTCCGTCTTCCGCTACACCAACGAGTGGGAGCGGCTGACGGAGCGCATCGGCTTCTGGGTGGACTTGCCGGAGGCCTACGTCACCTACCACCGCGGCTACGTGGAGAGCGTGTGGTGGGCGCTCGCCGAGCTGTTCCGCAAGGGGCTGCTCTACCGGGGTCATAAGATCGTCTGGTGGTGGCCCCAGGGTGGCACCGCGCTGAGCTCGGGCGAGGTCGGCATGGGCTACCGCACCGTGGACGACCCCAGCGCCTACGTCGCCTTCCCGCTGCGCGACGCGCCCGACACCTCGCTCCTCATCTGGACCACCACCCCCTGGACACTCCCGTCCAACATGTACGCCGCGGTGAATCCCACGGTGGACTACGTCACCGTGGACGCGGGGGACCGCAAGCTCATCATCGCCGCCGCCCTCCGCGACGAGCTGGCCAAGAAGCTCAAGAAGGAGCTGCCCGTCCTCGAGACGCGCAAGGGCAGCGAGCTCGTGGGCAAGCGCTACACCCCGCCCTATGACGTGTACGCCGGACGCGTGGGCGACACGGAGCTGCCGCTCGCGGACGGGGGCAAGGACACGCCCGCGTGGCGCGTCATCGGCGCGGACTTCGTCACCCTCTCCAGCGGCACGGGCATCGTCCACATCGCCCCGGCCTTCGGCGAGGACGACTACGAGGCCTTCCGCCACGAGCGCACCCGCTTCGCGCGACCCGAGGCCCTGGAGATGTTCTGCGCCATCCGCCCGGATGGCACCTTCTCCGAGGACTTCCCCCAGCTCACCGGCCGCTTCGTGAAGGACGCGGACAAGGACATCCAACGCGAGCTCAAGGAGCGCGGCCGGCTCGTGCTCGTGGAGCAGTACCGCCACGAGTACCCCTTCTGCTGGCGCGCGGATGACGACCCGCTCATCCAGTTCGCCCGGCCCGCCTGGTACATCCGCACCACGTCGGTGAAGGACAAGG
>NZ_DASVSO010000433.1:0-3361 GCF_036388035.1 Archangium sp. | reverse complement strand
CAGTTGTTGCACACGCCAGACGGGATGGCGGAAGGGACGAAGGAGGCGGTGCTGGACGTCGCATTCGTCCAGGTGCCGGTGCAGGGCGCGGTCACGGCCCACTGGTAGGAGAGGGAATCTCCATCCGCATCCGAGGCGGTGGCGGTCACGTTGGTGGACTGACCCACGTCCAGGCGGTTGCGAGAAGCGGAGGCCTTGGAGACCACGGGGTAGAGGTTGAAGGCGATGGTGAGGGCCGCGTTGCCGCTGGTGGCGCTCGAGACGACGTTGACGGCCAGGGAGACCGAGGCGGCAGCTCCCTGCGAGTCCGTCACGGTGAAGGTGAGGGTCTGGATGCCGGTGGAGGAAGGTGCCGTCCACGTGCTGTTGGCGGCCGTGGGGGTCGCGAAGGTGCCGGCGGTGCCCGTCCACAAGAAGGAGAGGGTGTCCCCCGTGTTGGAGTCATGCGTCGTCGAGGTCAGGGAGATGGAACCGCCTGTCTGGATCGTGGTGGGGGAAGCCACGACGGAGTCGATGACGGGCGCCTCATTGCCGTAGGGGGGAGGAGGGGCCTGCTCCTGGAGGGTGATGGCCACGGCGGTGGTCTGGTTGGCGGTGAGGGTGATCCCCGAGGCCTGCCCCTGGAAGCGCTTGGCGGCGGAGGAGTCGTACGCCTCGGCGAGGAAGGAGCGGTTGGAGCCCGTGGGGATGTTGCCGATGATTCCGCCCCAGGAGCCGTTGGACCTGGCCAAGTCCACGGTCATGGTCGACATGTCCGAGGCGGAGATCGTCACCTTGACGCGGGTGATGTCATTGGCGGACAGGGCCTGCGTGGAGGCAACGAAGTGGACGGAGCCGGTGGGCTGGGAAGAGGTACAGGCCGCCAGGGAGAGCAGCAGCACCGCGGCGAGACAGGTGAGACGTCGGAGGAGGGGCATGAGCTTCGCTTTCGTAGGGCGGTGTGAACCCTTCGAAAGAGAATGAGCCTGCGAGCCGGAAAATGATGCACACGATCTGCGCACGGCTGTTCAAATCCCGTACGCCTCGCCGCTATCGCGCCGCGCGGTGACCACGCCCACGGGCAGCTCACGCCGGTGCCCCCAAGACCGCGGTGGCTGTGCGGGTTCTTCGCCAGGCCGCCTCCGCCGGTACTCCCACCCGCGCTCCCCACCTGCCCCTCCCCGGTCACAATGGCCGCTCCAGCCCCTGGCTGTCGTTGGCATGTCAGATGCTCGAAGTCGCTACCGCCCGAAGCGGCGCAGCCCGGCGGGATTCACGGTGGGAATCTCGTCCACCTCGGCCGTGACGCCCGGGGCCGTCTGCCGCGCCACGGACGGGGCGACGCCCACCCACGTGAAGAGCCGCTCCAGGGCCTGGGTGCGCTCGGGCTCGGGCAGGTCCATCAGGCTCGCGAAGTGGTTGCCCTCGGGCACGAAGAAGCGGAAGGCGTCGTTGCGCTCGCGGACCTCGTAGGGGTGCGAGGACCAGGGGTCATTGGCGCCGTAGATGAAGAGCATCCGCTGGGCATGGTCGCGCACCCAATGCTTCACGCGCAGCTGCGCCACGGGCGAGTACGTCTTCTCCACGCCGAGCGGCGGGTAGTTGGCGGGGATGTCCTGGCGCGGGTAGCGCAGCAGCCCCTGCAGGTGCCGCTCCGGGTAGCGCGGCGCGCCGAGCTGCGTGGCCGCCTGGTGGTAGTACGCCTGGAAGGTCTCCAGGGCCGCGTCGCCGTAGCTGAAGGCGATGTTCGCGTGGAAGTCGAGGAAGTCGAACAGCTCGGCCGCGGGCGCGTCCGGCGCGGGGATGGTGGGGCAGTACCCGGCGCCGCCGTACTGCCAGAAGTAGAAGGGGGCCTCCAAGACGGCGAACTCGAAGGCCCGCTCCATCCCGAGCGCGTCGAACGTCTCGCCGCCGGTGGCCACCCTTCCCACCATGAAGGGCATCAGCTCCTCGCGCCGCTGGAGGGCCGTGTGCTGAAACTCGCGCAGCCGCGCGCGGCAGCCGGCGTCCGGGCCCACCGAGTCGAGGAATTGGCTGTACTTCACGTCATCGTCGCCGTGGCTATTGGGGGCCACGTAGGGCACCGTGGCGTCCACGTCGTCCGGGTAGAAGGAGCGGTGGTAGACGGCCGTCATGCCGTCCTTGCTGCCACCGGTGCTCACCCACTTGCCGGAGAAGAGCGGCCGCAGCGCCTGGACGATGCGGTGGTGGTCCGCCGCCGCCTGCTCGATGGTGAGCAGCTTCCAGTCGCGAGAGGCCGGCGTGGAGGACGCGAAGAAGCGGTGCTCCACGGTGAGCTGGTGACCGAGGACGAGCTGGGTGACTTCGCTCGCCCAGGGCGAGGGGTAGATGTTGTAGCCACTGGTGTACAGCACCACGGGCGAGTCCGGCGCGCTCGCGCGGTAGAGGAGCGTCATGCGCTGAGGGAAGCGCTCGCCCTGGGGGTGCTGGTGGTCCGCCGGTTGCGCGTACTCCAGCACGAAGAAGCGCGTGCGCTTCGAGGCGTTGAGCCACCGGTCCACCACCACGCGCATGCCTGGGATGGCGCGCAACCGGTCCCCCATGTCCATGGACTGCGGCGCGTCGGCGAGCGCGCGCGCGACGGCCGAGGTGGCGACGGAGCCGGTGTCCTCCACCGGGGCGGGCGGCGCGTCTCCGCACGCCTGAAGGAGCAGCAGGGCCGCGAGGGCCGCGATGGAACGCCTGAAGAAACCTGCGTGAGTCATGGAAGGGTCCTCTGGAGAGCTGTCACGTCGACGCGCACAGGGAACGACGGTGGACGCGCGCGCATATCGGCACTTCGAGCACCAGACCCAGAGCAGGTGCGGAGGAGGCGAACGAAGCGCCCCAGGCAGCGGCCAGCACGGAGCCGCTGAAGGAGAGGATGCCGCGAGTGGACCAAGCCGAGCTGCTCAGGAGGACGTTCAACGTGGGTGCCTCCTCGTTAGGAGTGGGTTCGACTCAAGCGGCGGGCAACCTCTATTGGAGGCGGTGGGAATCGAACCCGCGCCGGGCGGTGCGAAACTCCCAGCAGAATCGCGCCCTTACCTCGTAACCGCCCGGAATGCTTGGGAGTCGATATCCCGCCGCGTCCCCTCCTGTCCCGTCCCGTTCCAGGTCATTCCGCAGGCTCCTGCGACATACGTGCAACATGGCGGGGGCTGCCCACCTCCCATCACTAAGCCCCCGGACATGGTTTCTGTCCACATCGGATCAAACGCTGGCGGAAGCGCGCCGATGCCCCAGGGTGTACGTCCGGAGCGGCGAGTCCACCGGAAACGCGAGGATGCTCACGATGAACGCGTAGAACGCCGCGTCGAACGAGGTGGGGCTCTCTCCCAGCAGGAACGGCTTGTCGCCGAGCACCACCGCCACCGCGGAG
>NZ_DASVSO010000432.1:0-4635 GCF_036388035.1 Archangium sp. | reverse complement strand
GCCCGAGCGCGCGCAGTCCTCCAGGCCCACCGGCCGCGAGAGGCCCACGTGCCGCTCCACCCAGCGGTTGGCCTGCGCCGCCACGCCCGCGTCGTCCACCTCCACCAGCGTCTCCAGGTTCACCAGGGAGAGGGGGTCGAGGTTGAAGCTGCCCACCAGCAGGCGCTGGCCATCCACCACCGCCGCCTTGGCGTGCAGCGTGGTGTCCGTCCACTCGTGGATGCGCACGCCCGCGCGCAGCAGCGTGTGGTACAGGCGCATGGTGGCCGCGCGAGCGAAGGGCACGTCGCTGCGTCCGGCCAGCAACAGGTGGACGTCCACGCCCCGCCGCGCCGCGCGCTTGAGGGCTCGCACGAAGCCCGGGTCCGGCAGGAAGTACGCGTGGGCCAGCACCACCCGCTGCTTCGCGTCCTTCAGGGCCGTGAGGTAGCGCCCCCGTAGCCGCCGCCCTCCGCCGAGGCCGGACAGGAGGATGCTCACCGGGCCCGCCGCCAGCGTGGAGGCCCCGGCGGTGAGCCGTGCCCCGAGCCGCGCGCAGATGTCACCGCGCAGCTCCAGCGCCAGGTCCGCCCACCCGGGCCGTCCCTCCTCGGCGGCGTAGTGGTCTCCGATGTTGATGCCACCGAGGAAGGCCACCGTGTCGTCCACGAGGAGGATTTTCCGGTGGTTGCGCCAGAAGCGACCGAGGAAGACGGAGGTGAGGGGGTTGTGGATGCGGACCTTGATGCCGGCGGCGCGCAGGGTCTCCGCCAGCGCGCGGCTCGCTCCGATGGAGCCCCAGCCGTCCACGATGACCTTCACCTCCACGCCCCGCGAGGCCGCGGCGGTGAGGGCCGAGATGAAGCGCGAGCCCACCCCCTCGCGCTCGAAGGCGTACACCTCCAGGTGCACGCGCCGGGTGGCCGCGGCGATGGCCTCCAGCATGCGCGGGTAGGCCTCGGCGCCGCCGTCGAGCAGGGTGATGCGCTGCCCCTGCGTCTCCGCGGACAGCAACTCCCGCTCCCCTCGCGAGGAGGGGAGGGGTTTTCGGGCCAGGGCTTCCATGGGATGTCCGTGAGAGGCGCTGCCCGTCAGTCGTCGTGCTTGCGCGCGCCCTTGCCCTTGCCCTTGTGGCGGCACTTCTCCCCATCCCAGTACTGGCTGGGGTGGCAGTCACGGGACTTCAGCTCGGACTTCTTCGTCTTCGGCACGTAGACGGTGTCGCGGATGACGAGGCAACCGGGGAGGACGAACAGGGCGGCGGGAAGGAGGAACAGGAGCTTCTTCATGGCGGGCGCAGCGTAGCGGGAGCGTGGCCCGGGTCGCTCGGCCTTCTTGTGAGTGGTGATTTCTACCGCCTGGCTGTCTGCACTCCGAGCGTGTCGACGCCTCGCGCTCGAATTCGGTACCCTCCGGTCCGTGCCCTCCAGCGAGAAGCCCGTCGTCAGACACCGGAAGATAGGCGCCTACCGCGTCCTCGGAGAGCTGGGACGCGGCGGCATGGCCCAGGTGTACCGGGGCCTGCACGAGATGCTGCAGCGCGAGGTCGCCATCAAGGAGATGCTCGCCGACCCCGCTCGGGACAAGGAGTCCGTCTCCCGCTTCCGGCGCGAGGCGCTCGCGCTCGCCGCCTTCCGCCACCAGAACATCGTCACCCTGTACGACCTGGTGGACAAGAACGACGTCCTCTTCATGGTGATGGAGTTCGTGGACGGGCCCACCCTGCACGAGCTCATCAAGGAGGGGCCGCTGCCTCCCGAGGTGGGCGCCGCCGTGGGGGCGCGCATCGCCGGGGCGCTGGAGCACGCCCACTTCCGCCGCATCATCCACCGCGACCTCAAGCCCGCCAACGTGATGCTCACCAAGTCCGGCGACGTGAAGCTGATGGACTTCGGCGTCGCCAAGGACGTGAGCCTGGAGGCCCTCACCGCGCAGGGCATGGCGGTGGGCACCCCCTCGTACATGTCCCCCGAGCAGGTGACGGGCGCGCCGGTGGACGGGCGCACGGACCTCTTCGCGCTCGGAGTGCTCCTCTACGAGGCGCTCACCGGGGCCCGGCCCTTCCTGGGCCGCACCTCCGGGGAGGTGTTCGCCCGCATCCGCGACGGCGAGTACACCCCGCTGTCCCGCGTGGCCCCCCACGTCCCCAAGCCCCTGGCGGACATCGTCAAGCGCGCCCTCGAGGTGCGGCCCGAGAACCGCTTCCCCCACGCCGCCGCCATGCGCCGCGAGCTGGAGGCCTTCCTCTCCCCGCGCGTGGGCATGTCCTACGAGGCCTTCCTCGTGGGCTTCCTCCGCCACCGCCAGAAGCTCACCGAGACCGAGGTGCTCGCCCTCCTCACCGAGGCGGAGCTCAACGTCGTCGAGGACTTCGAGGAGCCGGCGAAGGTGGCGCCCGCGTGGACCCGGTGGGCCCTGGCCTTCCTCGTCGGCGCCGCGGGACTCGGCGCCGGGCTCACCCTCACGCAGTCCTATTGGATGGGGCTGGTGCGGCAGTTGACCATCCGCTGACGCGCACGGCCTCGGAGACACACCATGGGTAGGATTCTCACCACTGTTCTGGGCATCGGCGTCGTCGTGGGCGCCGCGTACTACGCGCTCAACCACCTGGGGAGCGCGTCCAACAGCTCGCGTGAGGGCACCAGCGCCCCCAAGCGGCAGCTCGAGAACGTCCACCAGGCCGCGGATCGCATCGAGTCCGATGCCGATCAGCGCGCGCGCGACCTGGAGTCGAAGATGGGGGACGGACAGTAGGCTACTTGCGGCGCGCGGCGCCGTTCTTCGCCGGGGCGCTCTTCTTCGCCGCCCGGGCGCCCTTGTCCTTCTTCTCGTGGCGCACCGTGACGATCGTCCCGATGCCACCGCGCACGAAGAAGTCGCCCTCCACCGTGAGCTGCCGGGGCTGGATGGCGCGCACGATGTCGTCCGCGATGGTGTTGGTCACCTTCTCATGGAAGGCGCCCTCGTCCCGGTACGACCACATGTAGAGCTTCAGGCTCTTCAGCTCCACGCACAGCTCGTCCGGCACGTAGCGGATCCGGAACTTCGCGAAGTCCGGCTGCCCGGTCAGCGGGCAGAGGCACGTGAACTCCGGCACGTCGAACGTGATCTCGTAGTCACGGTCCTGCGCCGGGTTGGGGAAGGTCTTCAGTTCCTTGGTGGGCTGGGAAGGCATGGCGGGGTGTCGTCTAACACACACCACGCGGATTGCAGCCCCTGTGTGGTGAACGCTCCCCCGCCTGCCAGGCCCCCCGGATGTCCGGGCCCCAACGTGTGGGGTGTTCAAGGGGGGGCAGGAGGGCGGGGCCGTCTTGTTCGCCCGGGGCGACGGGCGTACTCCAGAGCTTGTCCCGCATGCTGCCCTCCGACTTCCAGGACATCCTCGCGTGCGTCCCCCAGGCGGTGGTCCGCCTCGGTCCGGACATGCGCGTGGCGTGGCTGGAGCCGGACTTCTCCGCCAAGACGGGCGTGACCCTGGCGGTGGGAGAGCCGGTGCTCTCCGCCCTGGAAGGCGGCTGGGGCCGCGACTCCCTGGAGCGCGCCCTGCGCGAGGGCCGGGGCCACTCGGGCCACGTCATCACCTCCGGCCTCAAGCAGATGCGCATCCAGGCCCGCCCCTGCCGCGCGGGCGCGGAGCCCGGCGCCTGGCTCCTCTTCGAGCCCTCCGGCGCCGATGACGACGTCGCCTTCGCCCAGGCCCTCCAGGAGATTGCCCGCGAGGTGGGCGAGACGCTGGACGTGGACAGCGTGTGCAGGGCCGCGGTGCTGGCCGTGGTGCGCTGCGCCCAGGTGCGCCGCGCCGAGGTGTACCTCGCCGAGGAGGGGCAGGCCCTGCGCCGCGTGGCCCTGTCCGATCTGGCCAACGTCGGCACCCTCGAGGACGCGCTCGAGGCGCACGCGGACTCCTTCGAGGCGGCGCTCATCACCCGCCAGCCGCAGATTGGCGTGCAGCGGGGCTATGGCGACGCGGTGGGCTCCATCTTCGCCGCGGTGCCCCTGCTGACCCCGAATCGGGCGGTGGGGCTGCTCGTCCTCTATAAGGAGCAGGGCACCTCCTTCTCCCTGCGCGAGCTGGACTTGTGGAGCGCCGCGGCCGGACAGGTGGCGGTGACGGTGGAGAACGCGCGCCTGCTGCGCGAGGCCCAGGCGGCCCTGCGGGTGCGCGAGGAGTTCATGTCCATCGCCTCGCACGAGCTGAAGACGCCCCTCACCCCCCTCAAGCTCACCCTCTACTCCATGGAGCGGAGGATCGCGCAGGGGCTGCCGGTGGACCTCTCCAGCGTCATCAAGTCCCGGCGGCAGGTGGACCGGCTGGCGGGGCTGGTGAATGACCTGCTGGACGCCTCGCGCCTGGAGTTGGGCCGGCTGTCGCTGCAGCCCGCGCCCCTGGAGCTGGGCCACCTGGTGGCCGAGGTGGTGGACCAGTTCCGCCTCGCCTTCGAGCGCCCCTTCACCCTGGAGGTGCCGCGCGAGCGCCTGTGGGTGCAGGGGGACCGGGACAGGCTGGAGCAGGTGCTCGTCAACCTGCTGGAGAACGCGCACAAGTACAGCCCCGCGGGGGAGACCATCTCCGTGGAGGTGGAGGCGCGAGCCGGCGAGGCCTGCCTCCACGTGAAGGACCGGGGCATCGGGATTCCCGAGCTGGACCAGACGCGG
>NZ_DASVSO010000431.1:0-1627 GCF_036388035.1 Archangium sp. | reverse complement strand
CATCCTGCGGGCCGGCACACCGGCGTTGCAGCATTCATCCAGAGCACGCAGGCCCAAAGGATCTTGCCCGGGTATGCACGGTGGCCCGAGCGCGGCAGCGTCGCGCAAGCCGCGGAGGGGCCCTCACCCGTCTCGCTGGGGCTCGCCCTGGGGTGCCCCCCCAGAATGGGGCCAGTTAGAATGGGAGTCCACGAGGCCGGGAGGCCGAGGAGGACTTCACGATGCGGCAGAAGCACTTTACGGTGGAGCAGATCCTGGGGATGCTGCGGGAGGCGGAGGCGCTCCTCTCGGCCGGGCAGAAGACGGCCGATGTGTGCCGGCACCTGGGGATCGGCGAGTCGACGTACTACCGGTGGCGGGCGGAGTACGAGGGAGGCGAAGTCGATCAGGCACGCCGGCTCAAGGAGCTGGAGCAGGAGAATGCCCGGTTGAAGCGGCTGGTGGCGGAGCAGGCGCTCGACATCAGCGTGCTGCGGGAGGTGGCGCGGGGAAACTTCTGAGCCCGGAGCGGAGACGTGTGGCGGTTACGCACGTGAAGGCGAAGTTCGGAATCTCCGAGCGCCGGGCGTGCAGAGTGTTGGGGCAGAGCCGGAACACGCAGCAGCGGGTGCTGCGCCGGAGAGCGGGGGATGCGGAGCTGATGGAGCGGATGCGCGTCCTGGCGCTGCAGCATCCACGCTACGGCTACCGGATGATCCGAGGCCGTCTGATGGGCGAGGGGTGGCGGGTGAACCCGAAGCGGGTGTACCGCCTCTGGCGCGAGGCGGGGCTGAAGGTGCGCCGGGTGGCGCGCAAGCGCCCTCGTCCGGGCGATGGGGCGAACGCCTGCCACGTGCGCAAGCCCGAGTACGCGCACCACGTATGGACCTACGACATCACGAGCGACGAGACGGCGGAGGGGCGGGGCCTGAAGTTCCTGGTGGTCATCGACGAGTTTACGCGGAGGTGCCTCGCCATCGAGGTGGGGCGGAGCATGACGTCGAAGCAGGTGCTGCGCGTGCTGGAGGAGCAGGTGCGGGTCCACGGGGCTCCGGGTGCCATGCGCAGCGACAACGGGCCGGAGTTCATCGCGAAGCGCGTGAAGGCGTGGCTGGAGCAGAGCGGTGTCGAGACGCTCTACATCGAGCCGGGGAGCCCCTGGCAGAACGGATACGTGGAGAGCTTCAACAGCCGCTTTGAGGAAGAGTTCCTGAGCCAGGAACTCTTCCGCGGGCGCGAGGAGGCAGCGGGTCTGGCGGAGCGGTACCGGGTCGAGTACAACGAAGTGCGCCCCCACAGCTCACTGGGGTACAAGACGCCGGCGCGCTATGCAGCCGAGTGTGCAATCCCCAACGTGGCCTCCGCGCCTGCGGCGCTACGACCTTCGCCGACACCCCCGAATGGGGAACGGAAGAAGAAGAAGGAAACACCAACAGCTCTCCCGTTCTAACTGGCCCCGCTGGCGGGGGCAGACCACTGCCGCCCTCGCCGTTATCGAGAGAGGGGGCCTCGATTTTAGCCCCAGTGCCCGGTCAGGGAACCTCGATGATGCGCTTGGAGCGGTGCGCCTCCAGGTGGGCGACCCACCCGCCTCGCAGGCCGATGCCCACGACGAGACGTTGTCCTCCGGTGAGGAAGCTCTGGTTGT
>NZ_DASVSO010000430.1:0-3904 GCF_036388035.1 Archangium sp. | reverse complement strand
AGCCCCTGCGCATCCCCCAGGTGCAGCCTCCAGCGCACGCCCTCCCCTTCCCACATGCCATCGCGCATGAGGGCCTCGGCCGCCTCGCGGAAGGGTTGCAGGAAGGGAAAGCCCGCCGCGTCCGCCAGCGCGAGCCGCAGCGGCGCCAGGTCCACCTCGAAGCTCACCAGTTCCAGGGCCCGCCGGCGCTCGGCGCCCAACTCACGGGCGCAGGTGAGCGCCGCCACCGCGTTGGTGGCCGCGCCCAGGCCCACGTCGTGGATGACGAGGGGCGCGCCCGGGGTGCGCAGGCGCTCGGCCAAGCGCGGCTGCTCCACGTAGAGGCGCAGCGCCTCCTGCCACGGGCCCACCGAGGGGTGCATCACCTCGCCATGCCCGAGGTGCCGCACCGCCCGCGAGCCGTTGCGCAGCGTCACCAGCTCGAAGTCCCCATCGCGAGGATTCTCGGAGTCCACGCGCTCAGCCCACTTCCTTGAGGGTGACGGAGCCGGCGTCCGCCTCGAGCTTCGCGTCCTTGAGGTCCTTGGGCGTGGCGACGAGCTGCTTCAGCTCGCGGTAGGCCTGCGCATAGGTGCCCTTGAGGATGGCATCTCGCATCTTCCAGGTGAGCTGCTGGTAGTGGTGCACGTTGTGCACGGACAGCATGCGCGAGCCGATGTGGTGCTTGCCGCTCATCAGGTGCTGCAGGTAGCCGCGGCTGTAGTTCTTGCACACGTTGCAGTCGCACGTCGGATCCAACGGCTCGTCCGACAGCCGGAAGGCCTGACGGGTGATGCGCACGAGGCCCTGGAAGGTATAGGCATAGCCCTGCTGCGCCATCTTCGTGGGGATGATGCAGTCGAACATGTCCACGCCGCGCAGCACGGCCTCGAGCAGGTCCGTGGGGGTGCCCACGCCCATGAGGTAGCGGGGCTTGTCCTGGGGCAGCGACGCGGCGGCGCGCGCCGTCATGGTCTTGCGCTCCTCGTTCGTCTCGCCCACCGCGAGGCCGCCGATGGCGAAGCCGTCGAAGGGGTGCTGGGTGAGGAAGGCGGCGCTCTCGTCGCGCAGCTTCGGGTGGACACCTCCCTGGACGATGGCGAAGAGGGCCTGACCGGTGTCCACCTGGTTCTTGGCCGCGAGGCTGCGCAGGGCCCAGCGGTGGGTGCGCTCCATGGCCTCGCGCGTGCCAGCCTCGTCCGTGCGCGAGTCGATGCACACGTCCAGCACCATCATGATCTCCGAGTTGATCGCCTGCTGCATGGCGATGCTGGACTCGGGGCTGAGGAGCTGGCGGCTGTTGTCGTGGAAGCTGCGGAAGTGGGCGCCCTTCTCGGTGATGAGTCGATCCTCGGGGAGGGAGAAGATCTGGAACCCGCCCGAGTCCGTGAGCACCGCCCCATCCCACTGCATGAAGGGGTGGATGCCGCCGAAGCGCTTGAACACGTCGATGCCCGGCTTGAGCATCAGGTGGTACGTGTTGGACAGGATGATCTTCGCCCCGGTGGCCTTCACCTCTTCCATGCCGAGGTGGCGGAAGGAGGCGTGGGTGCCCACCGGCATGAAGACGGGCGTGGGGATGGAGCCACGCCGGGTATGAAGCACCCCGGCACGGGCCCCGGAGGGGTCGGTGGTGACGAGCTCGAAGCGGACGGCCATTGGCGCCGCCTTATACCCGTGACGGGCGCGGGACATGCCCGCTATCCGCATGGCCGCCCCCTCGCTCGGCGTGCCACCGTGTAGGAGCCCTCCTGTTGGGAAGGGAAGAGAGCACCTTATTCAAACCAGAGGGGCGCCAGCTCGAGTTCGATGGCCTCGAACGGCTCGGCGCGGACCCGCGCATCTCCAGCGAAGGAGGCGACGAGGAGCCAGTCGCTTCCCTGGAGCCGGAAGATGTCGAGCGTGCGGGCAAGCGGATCCACATGCCACAGGTGCCGCACCCCTTCCCGAGCGTAGATGCGCATCTTCGGGCCTTTGTCCCGGCGCCGCGTGCTCTCGGAGAGCACTTCGCAGGCCCAGTCCGGCGCGAGGTCGAAATGCGCCGGGGCCTCTTCCCCACTGACGGCTCGCGACAGACGTTCGCGCCTCCATCCGGCGAGGTCCGGCACCAATTTGTCCGGGCGAGGGCCGAGGTGGAGTTCCGGCTCATCGATGATGACCCAACCACCCGGTCCTCCTCTGCCAAGTCTGAAGGGAGGCACGAGGAGGGCGCCCAGAATCGACGCCGCGTTGGCATGCGGGCGGGCCGGACGAGGGCTGAGGTGCAGCTCGCCATCGAGGATCTCCGCCACCATCTCCTCCGGAGCCGCCTGGAAGGCCGCTTCGACGGACGGGGCGTTGCGCTCGGTGGACGGGGGCTCGGAGGGCGCCATGCGAGAGGATTTCATCATGGCCCTCGTGCTGTGCAATCCCGAAGCCGCCGGCAGGAAGGTCGCGTCAGAGGCGGGTGCCGCAGTGCTTGCAGTGCACCGCGTCCGCGTCATGGCCCTCGGCACCACAGCCGGGACAGGCCTCGGGGTTGATGACGTGCCGGGAGGCCGCAGCAAGCTCCACCGACACGATGCCCGTGGGGACCGCGAGGACGCCGTAGCCCATGATCATCAGCACCGACGCGATGAACTGCCCGAGGACCGTCTTGGGGGTGATGTCGCCAAAGCCCACCGTCGTCATGGTGACGATGGCCCAGTACATCCCCCGCGGGATGCTGTCGAAGCCGTTCGCCTCGCCCTCCACCATGTACATCACCGAGCCCATGATGACGACCGTGCTCAGCACCGCGCCGAGGAAGACGGTGATCTTCGGCCAGCTCGCGCGCAGGGCGGTGAGGAGGACCTCGGCCTGCCCGAGGAAGCTCACCAGCTTGAGCACGCGGAAGACGCGCAACAGGCGCAGCACCCGGACCACCAGCAGCGACTGCGCTCCGGGCAGCACCAGGCTCACGAAGGAGGGCAGGAGGGCCAGCAGATCCACCAGGCCGAAGAAGCTCCGCGCGTAGAGCAGGGGGCGACTGACGGCGATGAGCCGCAGCACGTACTCCAGGGTGAAGAGGACGGTGAAGGCCCACTCCGCGATGCGAATGTGTGCCCCGTACCTCGCGCGGATGGGGCCCACGCTCTCCAACATCACCGCGAGGACGCTGAGGAGGATGGCCCACAGCAGCGCCACGTCGAACGCCTTCCCCGCGGGGGTGTGCGACTCGAAGATGATCTCGTGGAGCCAGGCACGGACTCCCCCCGCGGGGGGACTCTGCTCGGAGTGGAGCGTCACGCGCCCAGTGTAGACGAGTTGCCCTGAGCGGGGCGCTTCGTATCGGAGCGCCAGCGACTCCTCATTCGGACCAGAGGAGCGCCATCTCGAACTCGATAGCCTCGAACGGCTCGGCGCGAACCCGCTCCTCCTCGGTCAAGGACTGGACGAGGAGCCAGTCACCGCCCTGGAGCCGGAAGATGTCGAGTGTGCGGGCGAGGGGATCCACGTGCCACAAGTGCCGCACCCCCTCCCGAGCGTAGATGCGCATCTTCGGGCCCTTGTCCCTGCGCCGCGTGCTCGCGGAGAGGACTTCGCAGGCCCAATCCGGGGCGAGGCCGTAATGCGCCGGGGCATCATCTCCTCCGACGGCTTGCGGCAAGCGCTCGCGCCTCCAGCCGGCGAGGTCCGGTACGAGCTTGTCCGGACGGGGGCCGAGGTGGAGTTCCGGCTCGTCGAGGATGACCCAGCCGCCCGGTCCTCCCCTCCCGAACTTGAAG
The DNA here is from genome assembly GCF_036388035.1 of Archangium sp. Classification (GTDB taxonomy): domain Bacteria; phylum Myxococcota; class Myxococcia; order Myxococcales; family Myxococcaceae; genus Archangium. The sequence goes on along the minus strand of NZ_DASVSO010000430.1, from coordinate 179 downwards.
GGAGCCACGAGGATGCCGCCCAGGTTCGCCGCCACGTTGGCATGCGGGCGGGCCGGGCGAGGGCTCAGGTGCAGCTCGCCATCGAGGATCTCCGCCACCATCTCGTCTGGAGCCGCCTGGAAGGCCGCTTCGACGGACGGGGCGTTTCGCTCGGTGGACGGGGGCTCGGAGGGGGCCAT
>NZ_DASVSO010000429.1:0-9317 GCF_036388035.1 Archangium sp. | reverse complement strand
CCTACTCCGGCCACTGCCACATGGGTTCCGGGCGGCGCCTCGGGTGTGTGCTCTTTGAGCCAGTCGAGCGCTTCGCTGATATTTGGAAATGTCAGTTTCTTGCTCTGTGATTCTTGCCGCTCAAGCTCCTCTTGTTTGTCGACGCACCTATTGAATTCTTCGCGGCACGTCCTGGTGCAGTATTCGCGGTGCACGGCGGAGTGTTTCTTGATGCTCCAAACTGGCGGCTTGCGCCTCCGCTACTAGCAGCGCCACCAATCGCGTCAGACCTGCTGGGTGCATGGCCTTGTCCCTCAGTGCTTCGCAGCGTTACCTGCCTGCACTCCCGTTCAACCTCGGCTGAGTGGACGAGTCTCAAGGCAAGCAGAGCGCTTCCCCGTGCCGTCCGGCTGTGGAGATCCGAAGTTTCGAGCATCTAGCTACCCTGTCCGGCCTTCCCTGTTTACCCCGGGGGTTCAGCTTGCCGACCCGCCTACTTGTCATAGCGGGTCAGGTGAGTCGATTTCCGGACGCTAGAAGTCGGTTGAGAGGACCAGGGAGGACCCTGCGGCCTGGCTCCTCACGGGCCTCTCCTCGTGAGCGACCTACGCGCCACGGCCCCGTCGCTCTGTCTTCCAACCCACGGACTGTGCGGAAGAGCGTCTCGGGGCTTCCACTGGACAACACGGCGCCGGTGGGCGCAATTGTGCTAGCAGCTTGATGAGGAAAAGGATCCTTCCATGAAACGTGAATTGCTCATCCTGCCCGCTGCGGCTGTCCTGGCGGTGTCGGCGTGCAAGAAGCCCGCGGAGTCTCGAGCCGCGGACGGTGCTGGGACGGCTGGGGCTCCTCGGTCGACCGTGTCCGCCGCTCCGCCCGCTGCGGCTACGGACGCCGAGCCGACCGCCGCCGCGAAGGCAACGCCGCAGGACGCCGATAGAGCGAAGCGGCAGGCCAAGCTGGACTTCGCCACGATGGAAGACGGCTACATCAATGATTCCAACGGGCAATGGGCGACAACGGCCAAAGCCAGCAGCGCCTATGGGAACTCCTACAAGCCGGGGACCGACCCTGGCGTCTGCGGTGCCCCGGACGGCAAGCACTGGACCAACCACAGCCCGGACATCGGCTTCGAGTGGGTCGAGCTGAGCTACGACAGGCCGGTCAGTGCGACCGAGGTGCGCGTCGTGTTCGACAACGATACCCCCCATGGAGTGCGTGCAATCAACAAGATCGAGCTGATCGATAACGATGGGCAGACGCATTCCGTATGGTCGGGGCTGAGCGACGCCGTCGAAGACAAACGTGGAGGGCGCACCTGGTTCGTGCGCAAGTTCGAGTCCACGCCGTACCTCGCCAAGGGCGTCAGGGTCACCATCGCCAATGCGGTTGATTCTGGGTACAAGTACGTCGATGCGGTGCAGCTCGTCGGCAAGTAATCGACGACGCTGGAACGCTGTTTGTCGAGGTCGAAAGTTTCAGGCGTCGCCTCAACCCGGGTCAACTCACCACTCTCGTCCGAACAGCTGCTTCAAAGGGGAAAATGGGGGTGTGCCTCTGCGCCCGAGTGGAGGCGGATCCGCCCTTGGCGGGTTCGAATCCCGCCATCCGCTCTTCGCGGTCCCCCGCCCGCTCGCATAGGCTGCCGGTCGCGGCCGTACATGGGAGCGGACATGAATCGTGCTGAAGAGTTCTCGCGACAGGGCTTCCTCGTGCTGCCCGGGTTCGTCCCGGCGGCCACCTGTGATGCGTTGAAGGCCCGAGCCGAGCAGCTGGTGGCGGGCTTTCAGCCCGAGACGGTCTCCATCTTCTCCACGCACGAGCAGACGAAGACCTCGGACGAGTACTTCCTGTCCTCGGGGGACCAGATCCGGTTCTTCTTCGAGGAGGGCGCCTTCAAGCCGGACGGCTCGCTGCGCCAGGACAAGGCGCTGTCGATCAACAAGATCGGCCACGCGCTGCACGACCTGGAGCCCCTCTTCGACCGCTTCTCCCGCACGCCCGAGCTGGCGGCCCTGGCCGCGGAGCTGGGTGTGAAGCAGCCGTTGTTGATCCAGTCGATGTACATCTTCAAGCAGCCCTTCATCGGGGGCGAGGTCAACAGCCACCAGGACGCGACGTTCCTCTACACGGAGCCGCCAACGTGCCTGGGCTTCTGGTTCGCCCTGGAGGACGCCACGCTGGAGAACGGGTGCCTGTGGGCGCTGCCCGGCGGGCATCAGCTGGGCCTGAAGAAGCGCTTCCTCCGTGCCCCGGGAGGCGGCACCACGTTCCAGGTGCTGGACCCCACGCCCGTGCCCGAGGAGGGCATGGTGCCGTTGGAGGTGAAGAAGGGCTCCCTCGTCGTGCTCCACGGGTTGCTGCCCCACAAGAGCGGCGCCAATACCTCCCCGAAGAGCCGCCACGCCTACTCGGTCCACCTCATCGACGGCACCGCCCGCTACCCCGAGGACAACTGGCTGCACCGCGCTCCCGCGATGCCGCCGCGGGGCTTCTCCCAGCGGTGACCTCGGGCGAGGCCTGTCCGCCGCGCACTCACCCGCTCTGGGCCATGCGCACGCTCGTCTCCTCCGCCGCCTCTGGCACCGCGCCCTCGGCGCGCAGGCGTGCCTCGGAGATGGCCAGCGCCTCGTCACAGAGGTCGGTGCCCCGGAAGTCCCGCCCGAGCCGCACCGCCGCCACCCCCACCGAGCCCGAGCCCAGGAAGGGGTCCACCACCACGTCGCCGGGCTCACTGCTCTGCCGGATGAGCACCTCGCTCAACGCGGTGGGCTTCTCCGCCGGGTAGCCCCGGTACACGCGCGGCACCGGGAGCACGTCCGCTACGCCCAGGTCGCTCAACCGCCGCCGGCCCTTCTCGAAGAAGAGGATGAACTCGTAGCGCGAGCGGTAGTGGTAGCCCATGCCGATGTGCAGCTTGTCCCAGACGATGGGCTTCCAGAACCGGAAGCCCGCCGCCTCCGCGAGCGGCTTGGCGATGAACATCGTCTCGGGATCGCAGAACAGATAGAAGTGCGCGTCGCGCTTCAGCACCCGCCACACCTCGGAGAACAGCTCGGGGAAGCGGGCGTTGGGGAAGATTTGAAACCAGTGGTTGCTCGACCCCTTGCTGCGCTTGAGGCGCGTCGTGGTGCCGATGGCGCGGTGCTTCTCGAGTGACTCGTAGGCCGGGTCGGTGATGACGAGGTCCACCGATGCGGACGGTTGGGCACGGAGCCACTCGACGGCATCGCTCTGCGAGAGGCGGTAACTGGACATGAGGGTGCGCACCGGGGGGAGCCGGCCCGAGGGCCAGTGTGTCCCCGGGATGATGACACCCCCCTCTGACACACCCGCTCCCGGGGGTCGGGAGAGGTAGGCGTGCCACGCAGGACCCTCCTCCTTCGCGAGGAGGGCCCTTCACCGAGAAACCGTTACTCGATGAGGCCGCAGTAGGTGCGACCGTAGCTGTCACACTCCACGAAGCCGCGGCCGTAGGTCGTGGAATCGGTCTTCCAATAACAAACCTGCTGGCCGCTGCACGAGACGACCTGGCCGCCGATGCAGTTCACGGAGACCGAGCAGGGACCATTCTTCATCCCGTAGGCATACGCGACGACCGGAACGAGAACCCCAGCGGCCACGATGGACGCGACGATGAACGCAACGAGCTTGGACATGGAAACTCCCCTCTTCGAGGGACTTCGGGTGGGTGCTCTCCAATTTATACCGACGCACCCATGAAAACACCACATCCAGGAAAGATGTGATTTCGTGGAGCGCGCTAGGGAGCGTCGGCGTAGCGGGAATCGGGCAGCTGATAGAAGCGCTCCACCGCGGCGACCATCACCCGCGCGATTCGCGGGAAGGGGTGGTAGGGCCCGAGCGCCTCGACCTCCCGGGCCAGCATCCGCTCATAGCCGAGCCGCTCCGCGTCGACGAAGGCGAAGGCCTGCTCGGGAGACAGGTAGCGCTCCAGGACGAAGAGCCCATTGGCGCGGTTGCCCTCCCGGCGCTCCTTCTCCGCGCTGGCCAGGTCGTTGCGCAGCCGCATGGCGAGACACAGGTGGCTGAGCGCGCGGCGGAACCGGGGCTCGGCGGCCCGCGTCGAGAGCCCGAGGTCGTACGCGAGCGACAAGGTGAAGGCCATGTGGGCGGCGGCGATGTTGTGCTCGCCATCGCGCAGGTACTCGCCCCAGGTGCGCGTGCGCTCCCCGCGCGAGACGCGCCGGTCCTCCTGCGAGGCGCGCACCACGTCGATGAGTGTCTCGGCCCACAGCCGGTGGTCGTCCGGGTCTCGGGCCGCGGCGCGGAACCTGTCGCGCAGCCGCGCGAGGCCCACCGCCTCGGGAGTGGTCGCCGACCCGCCCAGGAGAACCTTCACGAGCGACTCTCCGGGCTCCACCTCCCGGCTCGTGTGCTCCCGCGTGTCGAACCAGTCATCCACCCACAGGATGCAGGCCAGGTCCATGGCCGCCAGCCGCAGGGCCGGCTCGTCCTCGCCGAGCCCGGGGATCCACTCGCCCCGCGTGTCCTGGACGCCGGCCGCGAACGCCTCGGTGAGCATCACCCCATGGAGCGCATGCGCGGGAAGGAAGCCGGGCAGCTCGCGCCCCCACTCCAGCGTGGCCTCGAGAACCTGTTGATTGCGAACCCTGTTCATCTCGCGTGCACCCAAAGGACACCCACTAGCTGACGCGCCGGAACTTCAGCAACCAGACCTCGATCCCCCGCCGCAACCACGCCTCGTGGAAGTACCCGTGCCAGAGGATGGACTTCTTCAGGCGCTCGGCCTCCTCGGCGTCCACGCCCCCCGCCGCCAGGGTGCGCCGGCTCCACTCGACGCTCTGGCGCCAGAAGTCCGTCGTCCCCTCCGTCAGGTCGACGTCGTTCTCGAGCTCGAAGCCCGCCGCACGCGCGCAGCGCACGTACTCGCCGACGGTCTCGATCCGCGTGTGCCAGTACTGGTCGAAGGGCTCGCGGCAGTCCGCCAGGCCCAGGAAGGTGTCCTCGAGGCACACGACGCCCCCGGGGCGCACCAAGCGGCGCAGGTGCTGGAACCAGCGCTCATGCGGGAAGTAGCACGAGCTCTCCATGGCCACGACGGCGTCGAAGGGCTCCTCCGACTGGACCTCGCACGCGTCGGAGAGCACCGGGTGGACGCGCTCGCCCACCCCCGCCTGCTGGGCGAAGTGGGAGATGAGCGGGAGGTGCTCCCGCGCGATGGTCACCGCCGTCACGTCCGTGGGGCAGTGCTGCGCCCAGTAGATGGAACCGCCGCCCAGGCCGCAGCCGACATCCAGGAGGCGGCCGGCGAACTCGCGCGACGCATCCCACGCGCGGGCCGCGCGCTCGACCACGTCCTCCTGTGCCCGGCGGATGCGCTGGCGCAGCACGTCCGCCTCCACCGCGGTGTCCAGCGGCTCCTCGAAGTAGCCGAGGTGGAAGTGGACGCGCGGGCCCGGCCCATACTTCTTGAGGATGGAGGCCGTCTTCTGGTCGTAATAGCTGGCGACGACCTCCGGGTTGGTACCGCTCGCCTCTCGCAGGGAGATGGCGGGCGGAGAAGACTGCACGTGCCGGATATGGGTGTGGTGCTGGGTAGCGGGCAGAGACCAGGTCAAAGCAGCCATTCAACGCCTCCCGAGGTTTACGTTGAAGCAGTGAGCTCCGGGTGGATGACCCCGGTTCAGCTGTGCTCCTCGCGGAGCACGCGAAACACGCGAGAGACAAGTCGGTCCCACACAGGCAGCCGCCGGTGGCATTCCGCTTGAATTTCCAGAAGCCCTACCGCGAGCTGCTACCCACCATGCAACTCTTCCTCTCGCGGGAACTCAGGAAAACTAGAATCTCCAAACACTCTCTGTCAAGCAGGTAGAAACAGCCTGTATTTCTTATTCCTATCTTTCTCGAATGTCTGTGATTACAGCCCAATGGCAATTCATTTTTGAAGAGGCGACGGCATGCCTTCGGAGCTCGAGGCGCACGGGGGCTCTCGCGGGGGCGGAATTCCGCATCCGCACCTCCGCACGGGGTGAATTCTGGAATGGAGGCGAGGGGGGAGCCCCCCCGGCGGCTCAGCGCGGGAAGCGCAGCACGAGGGCCACGAGGAAGACGGTGGGCAGCTCCAGGTCACCCGCCGGCTCGCGCACGTAGCCACGGCGCTGGTACATGCGCAGCACGCCCTCCGCGCCCCGGCGCACGTGCAGACAGATGGCCGACACGCCCCAGGCGCGTGCCATGCGCTCGGCCTCGTCGAGCAGGGGCTTGGACAGGCCCTGGCCGTGGAGGTCCACCGCGGTGGCCAGGTGGCGCAGGTCCGCCGCGTCCGGCAGCCAGGCCTCCGAGCCCGGCGCGCCCGGCGGCCACAGCGCCACGGTGCCCACCACGCGGCCCTCCAGCTCCGCCACCAGGACCGTCGCCACCTCGCGCTTGGTCGCCGTGTCCCGCAGGCTCCGCTTGCGCTCCTCGGTGTACACCACCTCCGGCAGCTTCTTCGCGTACTGGGTGATGAAGGCCTCCACCAGCAGCTCGCCGATGGCCGCGTCGTCCTCGGGCCTCGCCTCGCGGATGACCACCCGCTCCACTAACTCCGTGCTCATGCGCCGGCCTCTACCATAGGAGTCCGTGGCCCCGCTCGCCGGCACGGGTGACGCCTGACCCTCCGGGTGGCACCCCACCCCGCCCCTGGAGCCCGCCGGGTGACGGGAAACGTCGGTCCTCCCCGTGGGGCCTACCTGGGCCTACCCAGAAAGGGAGTCCCGGCCCACAGCTTTCCACCCCCGCTGCGTGGGTCAGGGGATTGCAGGGGTTTGGCTCGACAACTGCAATTCATCTCCAGACAAGAGGGTCAGAAGGGCTTATCGCGTCAGACCCGTACATCACGATGTGTCGTCCGAGGAGAGCACCATGTCGAGCGCCGCCCGCAAGCACCCCCTCAACCCCGTTGAGCCCGAGAACATGCTCGATCCGGTCCCCCTCTACGGGGAGCTGCGGACGAGCGACCCGGTGCACTGGTCGAGCGTGGTGAATGCCTGGTTCCTCACCCGTCATGACGATGTGATGAATGCCTTCCGCGACTCACGCCTGAGCGCGGACCGCACGCGGCTGGCCGAGTTCCAGATGAAGAGCCTGGTGGGGGACGGGGCCCGGGACATCCTCGCGGTCCTCCGCGACGAGATGCTGATGAAGGACGGCAAGGAGCACCTGCGCCTGCGCCGCAGCGTCAGCCCGGGCTTCACGCCCCAGGCGCTCGACGTCTGGCTGCCCACCATCCGCCGCACGATGAACCGGCTGGTGGACGCGGTGCTCCCCCGGGGCCGCATGGACCTGGCGACGGACATCGCCTACCTGATGCCGCCCCTCGTCATCGCCGAGCTCTTTGGCATCCCCGCCGAGGAGCACACGCGCTTCGTGGCGTGGGCCCACCCCATCTCCGAGTTCTTCAGCCCCGCGATGGGGGTGGACATGGTGGCGCTGGCCCGCCGCGCCAACCAGGCCATGGTGGAGTCGCGCGACTTCATGACGGCGCTCATCGCCGAGCGCATGCGCGCCCCTGGCGACGACATGCTCAGCCAGATGGTCCAGCGACAGGAGGCGGGCGGCGCGAGCGTGGACGAGATGGTGGCCAACGCCCTGCTCGTCCTCTCGGCCGGGCACCTCACCACCACGGACCAGCTCAGCAACGGCCTCCACGCGCTGCTGACCCATCCCACCGAGCTGAGCAAGCTCCAGGAGAACCCGGGGCTGGTGCGGTCGGCCGTGGAGGAGATGCTGCGCTACGATCCGCCCATCCCGTGGGTCCACCGGGTGGCGGCGGAGACCTTCGAGCTGCGGGGCCGCACCATCCGCCAGGGCGACATGGTCTTCCTCGGCATGGCGGCCGCCAACCGCGACCCGGAGGCCTTCTCGCAGCCGGACCGCTTCGACATCAGCCGGGACCCCCACCAGCAGAAGCACATGAGCTTCGCCTTCGGGCCGCACCACTGCCTGGGTGCCGGCCTGGCCCGGCGCGAGCTGGAGGTCGCCATCTCGGTGTTGCTCGAGCGGCTGCCGGGTCTGCGCCTGGACGAGAAGCAACTCCCGCGGCTCAAGTGCCACAGCCTGCTCTTCCGCGGCTTCGAGTCGCTGCCCGTCCGCTGGACGCCCGGGGTGTGAATCCACACCCGTTCGAAGCCCTCATATGTGAACAGCCAAGGCTCCGGCATCATCGCCTCGTCCCTCCGCGCGGGCGGTGAGCAACTCCAGGAGTCGGCGCACCTCCTCCACGTCCTCCAACGCGTAATCCGCCGCCGTGGGCCGCGCCTCGTCGCCTCGCACCACCAGCCCGAGCCCCCGCCCCTGGAGTGCCTCGAAGGCGTCCTCGTCCGTGAGGTCGTCCCCCACGAACACCGGCAGCACGCCCTCGTGCGCCAGTCCCAGCTCGCGCAACAACCACTCCACGGCCCGGCCCTTGTGCCAGTCGATGTCCGGCCGCACCTCGAAGACCTTCTTCCCCCCACTCCGGCGCAGCCGCGGGTGTCGCGCCAGCACCTCGGCCACGACACGCTCCACCTCCGGCACCCTCGCCTCCTCCACGTGCCGCCAATGCACCGCCACGCTGAAGCGCTTGCGCTCCAGCCCAGCACCGGGAACGCTCGCGAGGCCCTCCGCCAGCTCCCGCTCCGCCGCATCCAGTTCGGGCAGCAGCGCCAGCCCCTCCGGCTGCTGGAACGCCTGCCCGCCCGGCCTCTCGATGTCGAAGCCGTGGCTCCCCGCGTAGCAGGTACCCTCCAGCCGCACGAAGTCCTTCAGCGCTGGCAGGTCGCGCCCGCTCACGATGGCCACCGGGCAGCGCCGCGAGAGCGCCGCCACTGTGGCCCGCATCGCGTCCGACAGGCGCGCGTCCTCGGGGCGGGGGACGATGGGCGTCAGCGTGCCGTCGTAGTCGAGGAAGAGGGCCACCTCGCGGCCCTCCATCCGCCGCAGCAGCCCCTCCCAGTGCTCCAGTGCCGAGGGCAATTCCCGCATCGGTCGCATGTCCGGCCCGCTTTCCCGCACCTCAGCCTCCTTCCTCCACCCTCACGGTGGAGAGGTCCGTCACCTCCTCGCCGCCCCGCCTCTACTCCGGCCTGGGCGTCTTCCAGCACCACCGCCCGCGCCGGCGGCACGCCCAACCGCCGCGCCGCTTCCAGGAACGTGTCCGGGGCCGGCTTGCCCGGCAACCCCAGCCGCCCCGCCTCCACGCCATCCACCCGAGCGTCGAAGAGGTGCTCCAGCCCCGCCGCCTTCAGCACCGCCGCGCCGTTGCGGCTCGCCTGTCACCACCGGCGCGACAGGACGACGGCGGCGGACGCGGGCGGCGCGGGCGAGGCCATGGC
>NZ_DASVSO010000428.1:0-21185 GCF_036388035.1 Archangium sp. | reverse complement strand
GAGCGACGTGTACGTGGTGACGAACAACCACGTGCGAGGCAAGGGCGTGGCCAACGCGATGATGCTGCAGACGATGCTCACGGGCCGGACGGTGCGGGCGCCCGAGACGCTGGTGCGTGAGTACCGTGACACCCTCGGGCCCTACGTGCTGCCGCCCGAGGCGGAGACGCCCGAGCCCCCTGGCGCCAGCCCCGCGTGAGAGGCCTCACGGAGGGGGGCGGCCCAACGGGTTCCACACGTACTCCTCCGTGGGCGTCATCCGCAGGTTGGTGAAGCCGTGCCGGGCCACGAAGCGCTCGAAGCGCTCGGACACCGTCAGGATTCCCTGAGTCCCTCGGGCATGGAAGATGTCCTCGCCCTTCCAGGTGCCCTCCTCGAAGACAAAGCCGAAGATGGCATGGATGCTCTTGGAGCGGCACTCCTCGCACGCAGGCGTCTTGCCATAGAGGATGCGGCTGCGCGCCACGTTCACCGCCGCGCGACCGAAGCAGACCGTGGCGACGAAGTAGCGGGGAATGGACGAAGGCATGGGGCCCAACCGTTCCCGACACGCGCCCAGCACCTCCACCGGGTGGAATCCCGCCAGCCCGGTGAGTCCCTCGTCCCGGAAGGCTTGGACGAAGCGCTCGGACACGAGCAGGTCATCCCCTGAGGCCTCGATGAAGTCCCCGAATTCCTGGCCGTGGAGCACCAGCTCGACGCGGTAGGGGGGAAGCCACGTCAGCATCCCGATCGGGCCGCCACACCGTGGGCAAAGGGGGGCATCTCCAAAATTGACGGGCTCGACTGTTTCGACATCCACATCGTACCGGGACCAGAGGACGCCTTCTTCCAGGACGAAGAATCGGGGAGACGCAGAAGGCTCGGAAACCAAGAGGGAACCTCCGGAAGGACTCGAGTTCCTTCCTCGCAGGGGCACACCATCGACGACTCATACGCCATCCGTCTCCACGGAGAGTGGCTTCACGGAAAGGTCACGCCCTCGAGCGTGACGAGCCGACTTCCACTCGCGTCCCACGGCTTCAAGGTGAAGGGCAGCCGGGCCTTCCGCGAGTCTCCACCCCAGCGGCGAGCAGCTCCGGGCTGATGCACACTGGCGGCACCTGCCCCCCCGGTTCCGCTGACAGCTCGAGACGCGGAGAGGTCGCCTCGCACTCCGGGACGCGGGACTGCGCGGCGGCACCGGCCCCCACGAGGAGCACCAGCGCCAGGAGGACGGCGGGAGACGCGGCAACCACGAAACGGAGACCTCCAGCAGGGGTGGACCGAACAGGTGGGCTTCTACCACACTTCTTTTGCGGTAGTGTCCCCTCCGCCCGAACGACACCTGCTCGAAGCGCTCCACGAGTCTCATTCCCTGGACGGAGAAGAACTGGACGTTGTCCGGCGTGCTCTCGGGCTCCATCCGGACTCCCACACAAAGCAGTGGGCCCGGGGTTCAACGGGCTTGTATGGGAGGGGGGCGGCCCAACGGGTTCCACACGTACTCCTCCGTGGGAGTGAGCCTCATGTTGGTGAAACCATGCCGCGCCACGAAGCGCTCGAAGCGCTCGGACATGGTCCAGACTCCCAGCAGCCCCCGAGGCTGGAAGATGTCCTCGCCCCTCCAGGTCCCTTCCTCCAGGGTGAAGCCGTGGATGGCATCCAGGCCCTCGGCGCGGCACTCCTCGCAGGTGGGGGGACTGCCATAGCGGACGCGGCTGCGCGACAGGTCCACCGCCGCTCGGCCGAAGCACACCGTGGCAAGGAAGTAGCGGGAGACGTTCGAGGGCATGGGGCCCCGCCGCTTCCTGCGCACCCGCACCACCTCTACGGGATGGAAGCCCTCCAGCCCCATGAGTCCCTCGTCCTGGAAAGCCCGGGCGCAGCGTTCGGATAGCAGGAGATCATCTCCGCCGACTTTGATGAAGTCACCGGGCTCCTCTCCATGCAGCACCAACTCGACACGGTAGGGAGGAAGCCACGTCAGCATTCCGATGGGATAGTCACACCGTGGGCAGCGGGCACCCGCTCCACGGCTGACGGGCTCCACCTTCTCGGCGTCGGTATCGTACCGGGAGCCGAGGACGCCTTCTTCCAGGACGAAGAAACGTGGGGACGTGGAGGACTCAGAAGCCAAGGGGAAACCTCTTGAGCATGTCGGGCCGGCTATATATCTCCCGAAGGAAGGCCTCGAACTGCTTGGGTGTCACGTTGCGGTAGCGCTCGAGCCAAGCGATGACTTCCTTGTCCACATTCCGGTGCCAGTCCTGGTAACCGCAATGCGCCTTCTCATCCACGGCTCGGGGTGACGAACCGTGGATCTCGCGGCTTGTAATGACCGCTCAGCGTTGGGTGTTCCTTCAACTTCTCTGCGATAGGCCGGGAGATGACGTGATGCGACTGCCCTTTGCACTCGGGAGGCTCGGGCGAGGCGGGGGACGACTCGCCCTCGGCCCGGAGCGCCTCGAAGTCATTCGGCGCGCACGGAATCTGCGCGAGCAGCACCAATACCACCGCGAGCATCTGGCCGCTCCTGAGCAACATCACCAACCCCCAGGCTACCACCTGGCGCTGGGGTGTTGCAGTGCCGGAGTGGTGCGCTTCAACTGGCGCATCATCCAGGCACCGATGCGGCTCGTGCATGACGACCACGGGAGGGAGTTCTGGGCGACGCTGGGGCGGCTGCTTCCGGATTACGCCGCGAGAAGGGAACGGCTCCGCACGGAGGGGCCACGGCTCGTCTGGTAGATGGCCCTCGTGCCTGATTCACTGCCTGGCGAGAATGCGCCCTTCTCCGTCGACGGCGTACTCCGCGCCTCCATCCGTGATGATGACGCCAGGAGCGCACCGCGACAGGTCTGGGGTGAAGCGCACGAAGAAGATGTTGTTGTCGTTCGGCTGCCAGACCGAAACGCGAAATGTCTCCCGGAGGGAGAGACACCGCGCCACGAGATCATTTCCTTTCCGTGGTGCCGTTCCAGGTGGAAGGAAGTCATTCATGGCCGCTTCTAGCGCCACCACCAAGGGTCCCTCGAGGTGGGCACCCTTCTCATACGAGTCTGGAAACCTCACCTTGGCAGCCATTTCCGGAGGTGCCCATTCCGCTCTCTTGTACAAGCCATAGCGGAGGAGCGAACAACCCGGCAGGGACATCAAGAAAAAAGGAACAACGAAGAGGGCCCAGTTCATAGGAGCCCTTCTGACGGATCGTTTTCCAATCAAGGTAGCCAATCCTTCCCCTTCAACATCTCGACATCCCCATCGTCATTGTAGGCCCGAGCGATGGGAACCCACTTGCCTTCACGAAGCGACGAGATGATGCGGGTTGCGTTGTTGTAAATGTAAGCCCTGCATTCCCCGTCTTCTCTCGGACGAACATCATGAGTTGACGATCCCAGACCCGCTTGGTGCTCGGGTCGACGAACCGAACGGGCAGCCAGTGCGCCCGGGTGCTCATGTCCTTCTTCGAGAACTGGCGGTTGTGCGGATGGGTATGAGCGCCGCCGAGGATGACGACATCCTTATGTTCCACGTCCAGGAGGGCTCTCGGAATTTCACAATACTTCACGCCACCCGCCGCAGTGCCCCCCACATCGGACAAGTAGCTGAGGAAGAACGCCGCATCCTCCTGCGCGTAATAATGCAACGCACAATATTCGAAGCCGTAAGCACCATTCGATGCGCCCGGCTGAGAAGTCAGGCGCGTGCACGCGGCCTCGGCCATCTCCTCCTCTGTCTTGAACGGCCCCATCATGGGCCCTTCGACCTGGAGGCGCCCATCAGGCAAGCGGTGTACCCGAACATCCGGGTTGGCACTCGAGCATCCCCATGTGCTGCACAGCAGCCATAAAAGCATGCTCCAGCCAGCTCTCGCAGGCACGTCTCTTCCAGGTGGCACGCACGCCACTCTAGCAGGGCCCAATCCGGACCTCTGGTGCCAGCCCTGCGGATTGAGCGTCACGGTTGGTGGGCCGTCCCCACCGCCTCGCCCCGGAGGAAGCGCTCGACGGCCTGGAGCACCTCGCGGTCGGACATGAGCGCCACGTGCTCGGCGGAGCTGTCCAGGCGCCGGTAGGCCATGGGCAGCACCGGCAGGGCGCGCGCGGCCAGCACGGCGCCGTCCCCGTCGGCGCGCGGCGGGTGCTCCAAATCGAGCCTCCCGTCCACCATCCGCATGCCATTCACCGTGGGCCGCCCCGTCCCCACCACCACCAGCGTCTCGAACGAAGCCGGCGGCAGCTCCGGCCGCGGCGCGAGTGCCTCGTGCAGCTCCCGGCGCGCCTCCAGCATGCGGACGAGCTGCGCGCGGTAGGCTTCGTCCTCGCGCAGCGTGGGGTCCGCGAACACGCCCCAGCCCTGGGCCCGCCACACCGCCGGGTCGAAGGCATCCAGCGCGACGGGCTTGTCCTCGGCGTCCACGAAGAAGTCGCCGCGCGTGGGCAGGAGCTGGAAGGCGGAGGCGAAGGTGAAGAGGGCCTCGGGCGCGAGCAGCGCGCGGTTGCGCATCGTCTCGGTGCCCACGAGCAGGTCATCGAAAATCCCCGGGCCTCCCGTGAATGGCGTGCCGATGATGACCACGCGCTTCACGTGCTCGGCCCCGGCCCACGGGTGCTCGCCGGCCCGGGCGCCACCGTGGAGCAGGCAGTGCATCGTCACCAGCCCGCCCATGCTGTGGGCCACGATGTTCACCTTCCGCCGTCCGCCTCCTTCCGCCACGAGCTGCTCGATGCGCGCGCACAGGGCTCCGGCGCTCTCGCGCACGTCCCGCCGCCAGTCATAGGAGAACGGGACGAAGCCCGGCAGCCGATCGCGACCGAACTCCATGAACGAGCGGTAGGCGTCCACCGACACGAAGAGCGCCGAGAGCTGGGTGAGCGGGCCATCCGGACGCAGGGGCCCGTAGGCCGGCCCGGGGCGCTGTCCGGGGAAGGGCAGCGCGAGCGTGCGCTCCCCCCGCGAGAGCGCCTGTCCCACGGTGAGCCAGGCCCGCTCGGGCTCGGAGCCCTCGGTGACGAGGAAGCTGCCGCGATAACCCGGGACGAGGAGGGTGACCTCATCTCCCGTCGGTGGCGGCACGGTGACACGGGCAACGGAGCAGCCCGTGAGGACCACGCCGAGCAGGAGCAGGAGGAAGCGAGGGAGTATCCGCATGGCGCGCAGCTTCCGGGGGAAGGCCACGGCTCGCAAGGCTCCTGTCCTCCCGCCAGGCAGCCGGGCATGCCGGCCCTCCTCCTTCCGGCACCGACCGCTGACGCCGACGCGCACCGTTCGCACCTTCGGGCAAAGGAGATGGCGATGGCGGACGACCCGGTTGAGAAGATGCACCAGCGCGAGCGGGAGCAGGAGCGTCAGCGGTTGCGCGAGCTGGAGAGCAAGGACCTGGAGGTGGAGTCGCAGCGAGGCCCGCGCCCGCTCGAGGGCTTCGCCGGGGGCCACACCACGTGGGCGAGCAAGCAGGACGACGAGGCCGCCGCGGAGGTGCACGCCCGCGATGCGGAGGAGTCCTGGAAGGAGAGCCAGGCGCAGGTGGCGCGCCTCTCGCCCGACAGCGGAGCGCCCGCGCGCGGAGACGGAGAGCCCCAGGAGTAGTCCACCCGGCGTTGAGTTCCTTCCACTCCCGGTGTCCGGTACCGGGACAGGCCCCGCTGGGACCCAGGATTCCCGGAATACTGAAAACGGACACCTTCACGGTTCTCAGTATTTGAGATAGCGAGAGGCTCGCCCTTCCCCCCTGGAGGCGAGCCCATGCTCTCCCGCCTGAAGACCGTCCTCAATTCCCTCCTGCTGCTCACGTTGCTCCTGCCGACGTGGGCCTGGTCCCAGGGCCTGCGCTTCACCACCCTGGACATCGGCCAGGGGGACTCGGCGGTGTTGATTGCTCCGGGGGGCTGCGTGGCCCTGTTCGACGGCGGTCCCACCGGCTCGGGCACCACCATCAAGGCCTACCTGAAGGCGCTGGGGGTGACGCGCATCGACATGGCCTTCGTCTCGCACATGCATGCGGACCACATGGGCGGCATCGACGAGGTGGACGTGGGCACCAACGCCATCCCCATCGACGCGGTGTACGACCACGGCGGCACGTACAACTCGACGGCCTATGACGAGTACGTGAGCCACTTCAGCGGCCGGCGCGCCACGGCGACACGGGGGCAGACCCTCTCGCTGTGCGGCCAGGTGACGCTCACCGTGGTGGCGGTCAACGGCAACGGCGTGGCCAGCACGGACGAGAACACGAAGTCGGTGACGGTGAAGGTCTCCTACGGTGCGTTCGACGCGCTGGTGGGCGGGGACCTCACCGGCACCCCGGACGTCGAGTCCACCATCCTCAACACCGTGGGCGAGCTCGAGCTGTACAAGGTGCACCACCACGGCTCGCGCAGCTCGTCCAACGACAGCCTGCTGGACGTGACGAATCCAACGGTGTCCTTCATCTCCGTGGGCAAGGACAACACCTACGGCCACCCGACGCCCGAGTGCCTGGACCGGCTGACGGCGCACAACTCGGCCATCTGGCAGACGGAGGACCCGGCCACCAACTCGAAGCGGGGCCACATCGAGCTGAGCTCGCCGGACGGCAACACCTTCGTGGTGGCGCAGGGCACCCGGAGCGTCGGCTACACCTCGAAGGGCGCCACGCCTCCGGGCCCGGACACCCAGGCGCCCACCGCGCCGGGCGCGCTGGTGGCCAGCGCCGTGTCCTCCACGGAGGTGGACCTGAGCTGGAATGCCTCCACGGACAACGTGGGCGTCACGGGCTACCGGGTGTACCGGAGCACCAATGGCAGCGGCTACTCGCTGGCGGGCACGTCCACCAGCACGGGCTTCGCGGACCTGGGCCTCACGCCCGGCACCCCGTACGCCTACCAGGTGACGGCCGTGGACGCCGCGGGCAACGAGTCCACGCCGAGCAGCGCCTCCACGCGCACGCCCGCGCCGGGCATCACCCTCACCAGCCCCAACGGTGGCGAGAGCTGGGCGGGCGGGAGCGCGCGCGCCATCACCTGGACGGCCCAGGACATCTCCAACGTGAAGCTGGAGTACTCGCTCGACAACGGCGCCACGTGGAGGGTGATCGCCAGCAGCGTGGCCGCGTCCACGGGGAGCTACACGTGGACGGTGGTCAACTCGGCCACCACGGCGGCGCGAGTGCGGGCCACGGACGCCTTCGGCTCGGCCTCGGACCTCAGCAATGGCACCTTCACCATCACCGCGGTCGCCACGCCAGCGAAGGTCATCCTCAATGAGATTCTCGCCAATGAGCCCGGCGCGCTCACGGACGGCGAGTTCGTGGAGCTGGTGAACGTGGGGGGCGTGGCCATCGACATCAGCGGCTGGGTCGTCCTCGACGCCACCTCGGTGCGGCACACGTTCCCCGCGGGGACGGTGCTGGGAGCGGGCAAGGCCCTCGTGGTGTTCGGCGGCGCGTCGGGGATTCCCACGGGGACGCCCGGCGCGGTGGTCGCCTCCACCGGCACGCTCAGCCTGAACAACGGTGGCGACACCGTGACGGTGAAGACCTCGTCCGCCAAGAGCGCGACGACGATCGACTCCTTCACCTACGGCAGCTCGCTGGCGGGCCAGGACGGCGTGTCGATGAACCGCGGCCCCGACGCGAGCGCCACGGGCGGCTTCGTGCTGCACACGGGCCTCTCGTCGCTGAGCGCGTCGCCGGGTGAGCGGGTGAACGGCACCGCCTTCTGAGCCCGGAGTCCAACACACGCAGCTCGAGGGAGTGCTCAGGACATAGGGCCCAGCGGAAAAGGAGCGCGACCGACACGGGTTCGCCTGCCCCACACCCATCCAACCGGTACCCACCCCGTCCCGCACCGGACTCCAACTGCTCGTCCCGTGTCGGACACGCATCCCAAACCTGGGGACCGTTTTCCCCAGCACCAGCCCCCCTGTTCACGGTCGCCCGTCCAGGGGGCGGGGCGCCGGGCCCGTGGAGGCTCAGAGCTGAACGCCCGCCACGAAGCCCGGCCACACCTGCACGCGCGCCCCGTCTCCCTGGAAGACCTGGCCCTGCCTGAAGCGGTCCGCGCCCGTCAGCGCCTCGCCGTGGAAGGTGACGAGCGTGTTGGCCGTCACGCCCCCGAAGAGGGCGAAGTGGGAGAAGGGCTGCCAGCCCCCCACCAGCCGGAGCTGGCCCAGGAGGTTGCCGCTGGAGGAGAAGAGCTGGCCCTCGTGCAGCGAGCTGGCGAGGACATCCAGGTCCACGAAGAGGGGGCCGAACGGGAGGTGGGCCCCGAGGCCCAGGCCCGCCGCCCACCAGCGCGGCTCACCATGGCGCGTGGGGCGCAGGCCCAGCGTGAAGAGCGTGTGGAAGTTGCGGCTGCCAATCTTCAGCGCCACGTTCGTCATGGCCAGGTCGCTGACCCAGGCCTGCACGTGGTGCTGGCCGTTGCCCACGAGGTTCAACAGGCCAATGGAGGTCTCCGCCTCGCTGGCCACGTTGAGCAGGCCGAATTGCAGGCCCTTCATCCGCTTCGCGACGTTGACGAGGCCCACCTGGGCGCCGCTCACGTCACCGCCCACGTTGAGCAGGGAGAGCTGGGCCCCCACGAAGCGGCGCGCGAGGTTGAGGCCCGAGGACACCTGCACGCCCACCATGTCCGGGGCGATGTTGAGCCCCATCGCCGCCTGGAGGCCTCGGGAGTGGCCCGCGGCGATGTTGACGCCGGTGGTGAGCTGCGCGCCCACCATCTCTCCCGCCGCGATGTTGGCGCCCAGCGCCGTCTGCCAGCCGCGCATCGAGCCCCCGGCCACGTTGCCGCCGAGCGACAGCTGCAGGCCCCTCACCTGGCCCGCGTAGTTGGCGCCCATGGCCAGCTCCATGCCGCGCAGCTCCCGGCTCACCCAGTTGCCGCCAAAGGCCAGGGCAAGGCCCTCCACCCGGTCCGCGTCGGAGGCGATGACGCCGAGGGAGATGTTGTTCACCACATCGTCGCTCGCGAAGCCGTTGGTGCTGAGGCCGGGCAGGATGGAGATGGCCAGGGGCTTGCGGACCGCCGGGGCCTGCTGGGAGACCTGCGCCACGGGGGCCTGCTGCTCGGGCGCCGGCTCCTGAGCGCCCGCGGAGAACGCCACCATCGCCGCCATGAGCCCTGCACCCACCGAGACCTCGCGCTTCATCGTGTGACCCTTCCTCTCGGGGCTCGCCGCCCTGTTCGACGACTGGAACACCCCGGCCCCGGGAATCTGTCACCTGCCCCGCTCACGATTTTTTCGGGGCACTCCGGCCAGGGCCGGAGCCGGTACGCTGCCGGGCATGTTGACGCGCACCATTCCCAAGAGCGGCGAGAAGCTGCCCGTCATCGGGCTCGGCACGTGGCAGGCGTTCGACGTGGGACCGACCCCGGCCGAGCGCAAGTCCCAGAAGGAGGTGCTGAAGCGCTTCCTCGCGGCCGGCGCCCGGGTCATCGACTCCTCCCCCATGTACGGCCACGCCGAGACGGTGGTGGGGGACCTGCTGCGGGAGCTCGGCCAGGAGAAGACGCCCTTCCTCGCCACCAAGGTGTGGACGAGCGGCCGCGAGGCCGGCGTGGAGCAGATGCGCGACTCGATGCGCAAGATGGGCCACGGGCAGCTGGACCTGATGCAGGTGCACAACCTCGTGGACTGGCGCACCCACCTGCCCACCCTGCGCGAGTGGAAGGCGTCCGGGCGCATCCGCTACCTCGGCGTCACCCACTACCAGCGCGGGGCCTTCGATGACCTGGAGAAGCTCCTCCGCGAGGAGAAGCTGGACTTCGTGCAGCTCCCCTACTCCATCGCCCTGCGCGACGCGGAAGCGCGGCTGCTGCCCGCGGCCGCCGAGCATGGCACCGCGGTGCTGGTGATGCGGCCCTTCGAGAGTGGAGAGCTCTTCCGCCAGGTGAAGGGCAAGTCGCTGCCGCCGTGGGCCACGGACTTCGACTGCAAGAGCTGGGGGGAGTTCTTCCTCAAGTACATCCTGGGGCACCCGGCGGTGACGTGCCCCATTCCAGCCACCAGCAACCCGCGCCACCTCGAGGACAACCTGCGCGCGGGCACCGGGCGCCTGCCCGACGCGAAGACCCGGGCCCGCATGGTGGAGTACCTCGGCCTGTAGCGGCGAGCGGCGGGCTCAGTCCTCGAGCAGGGACTCGAAGACGAGGTCGCCCGTCAGCGTGAAGACGAGGCCGGTGCCGAGATCGCCCTCCTCGTCGTCACGGCCCACGTCGACGGTCTTCTCGTCCTCGTCCCACTGGCCCAGGTAGTACTCGCCCGCGGCCGCCATCCACGCGCGGTCCTCGGAGACGACCGTCTCCACCGTGTCACCCTTGTCGCTGGTGGCGGTGTACACGGTCCACTCCATCTCCTCCTCCTTGAGATGGGAGATGACCTCGGCGAGCTCCTCGTCCTTCGGCGTGCCCCCCGCCTTCTCGTCCACCTTCCACTTGCGCTCGTCGGCCTTCGGCTTGCGCGCGTGCCAGCCCTTGAGCAGGTCACGCAGACCCTGCTCGGCCTTCTCCTGGAGGGACTTCATGTCCCCGGGCAGCCCGGCCTCATCCAGCGCCATCAGCGCCGTCTCCAGTTGAATCGCCTTGAGGGTCCACTCGTTCATCGCCGTCTTCAGCATGCCGTCCATCTCCTCGGGCCGCTTCGGGCCCACCAGCCATCCCGGGGACTTCCCTCGGGCAGAGGGCGTGCCCCCTATCACGTTCCAGCACCGTGTGGGGTCGCCGAGCCGTTTGCCCTGGGTAGTGTAGGAATGGATGACCTGCGAGACAGTCCACGGGGCCGCACTCCGCCACCGAGGGGCCGCTTCATTGTCCGCTCGCGGACGCGCTCCTGCCCCTCAGCCGCGCAGGTGGGGAAACATCCACACCAGCGTGCGGCGGCGCATCGCGTTCTGCAGGGCGAGCAGCTTGCGAGGCGGCACCACGCCGCCCAGCACCGTCATGGCGGCCAGCATCGGCGGGGTGAGCGCCGTCTCCACGCACAGCACGGTGGCCACCTTGAGCGCCAGCACGACCTTCTCCCGAGAGCGGGGCAACCTCATGGACGGACCTCCGGGTGGGCCGGGCGCTCGCACAGCGCGAGGAAGCCGTTGCCATGCTCCTCCCGCACCAGCGGCGCATCGAGGAAGGAGAACAGCCGGTAGACGAAGCGCGGGGCCGCGTTGTGCAGGCACTCCTCGGCCAGCAGCGTCCAGTAGCCGTGGTAGGCGGTGAGTCGCCGCACCTTCAAGCCGCTCTCGGTCGCCACCGAGCGGAAGAAGTCCGGGTGGATGAAGTTCTCGTAGCGGTGGCCCTCGCCGTCGTCCACGCCGAGCTTCCCCTGGCTCACCCGGCGGATGGTCTCGTGCAGGGTGAAGGTGTCCTTCTGCGAGACGATGTAGACGAGCAGCCTGCCGCCGGGACGCAGGACGCGCTGGCACTCGCGCAGGGTGGCGATGAAGCCCGGGTGCCCGAGGTGCTCGAAGACGTCGAAGGACAGCAGCACGTCGAACGAGGCCTCCGCGAAGGGAAGCCGGGTGGCCTGGGCCACGTGGAAGCGGGTGCGCAGGCCCGCGGGGCGGGCGGCGACGGCCTGGGCGATGGAGCGCTCGGACAGGTCGATGCCCACGCCCTCGCACCCGAAGAGGGCGGCCACGGTGTTGAGGTAGCGCCCATCGTTGCAGCCCACCTCCAGGACGCGGCTCGTCGGGCCCAGGGGCAGCTCGCGCAGGGCGCGCAGGAGGAACTCCTCCTTGGCCTTCACCCGCCCGTGTCGCCGCGCCTCGACGAAGTCGGCCATGAAGGCCCGCTTGTCCTCGAGGCCCTGCTGCACGTAGCGGCTGCCCTCCCGCTCATACGTCTCCCGCTGCAGTTCCTCCACCGCATCGAGCTCCAGGCGGAAGTCGGCATAGGCCTCTCCCGCCACCGGGCGCAGGGGGTAGGACGCCGCGGCGCCCACGAGCCTGTCTCCCTCGAGTCGCAGCGGCTCGCCGCTCCGGGGACAGCGAAGAAATTCGGACTCCCACCTCATGATGGCGGCAGGGCATACCACAGCGGCCCCCGCCCCGCTCGGCCCCGGGCGGCCTCTTCCTTGCGCCGCCGGAGAGGGCGCTACAATCATGCCGGGTACCCGCGACCCCAGGAGGGCCCACCCACTGACCAGAGCCCTGTTCATCGGTCTCGTCCTCGTCTGTCTGCCCGCCTTCGCGCGGGAGTCGCCACCCGAGGAGCCCCGCGGGCTCGCGGCGGTGAAGGCCCGGGGGGAGCTGTTGTGGGGAGCCGACGCGCAGGGCGGCGCCCCCTACGTCTTCCAGGACCCGATGGAGCCCAACCGGCTCATCGGCTTCGAGGTGGACCTCGCGGACGCCATCGCCGCGAAGCTCGGCGTGCGGGCCAGGCCCGTGCTGGGCCCCTGGGACTCGCTGCTGGAGCTGCTGGCCCGAGGCGACTTCGACGTGGCGCTCAACGGCATCGAGGTGGCCGAGGAGAAGAAGCGCGTCTGCGACCTGTCGCGCCCCTACTACGCGGCCGGAGAGCGGCTCACCATCCGCCGGGGAGACACGCCCGCGCCCCACGTGCTGTCGCAGACGAAAGGCCGTCCGGTGGGCACCCTTCCCGGCTCGCTGGCCGAGCGCATGCTGCGCCGTGAGGGGGCGCTCGTGAAGACGTACGAGGGCGGCCAGGACGAGATCTTCGCGGACCTGAAGCTGGGCCGCACGGACGCGGTGCTGCTGGACGATCCCATCACCCGGTACTACGGCGCCATCGAGCCGGACCTGGAGGTGGTGCCGGGCACCTTCGGCGAGGTGCGCTACGCGGTGGCGGTGCGCAAGGACGAGGAGTCGCTGCGCGAGGCCATCGACACGGCGCTGGAGGAGCTGACGCGCGAGGGCACCCTGCGGACCATCTACGAGCGGTGGGGCCTGTGGAACGCGGAGACGGCGGAGCTGCTGGGGGACCCGAACCCGAGCCCACGCGGAGTGCCGGAGCAGTACGAGGCGTGGCGGGCCGCGGTGGGCAAGGTGCCGCCCTTCCTCGAGCGGGTGCGGGAGCGCTACCCGGCCACGCTGACGCTGTTCGCCCGCGGGGCGCTGATGACGCTGGGGGTGTCGCTCCTGGCGATGGCGCTGGCGGTGGCGGTGGGCATGGTGCTGGCGGTGTCGCGCGTCTACGGCCCGCTGCCGCTGCGCTGGCTGGCCATGGCCTACATCGAGGTGGTGCGCGGCACGCCGCTGCTGGTGCAGCTCACCCTGGTGTACTTCGGGCTGCCGCAGCTCGGCCTGCGGTTGAATCCCCTGACGGCGGGGGTGGTGACGCTGGGGCTCAACTACGCGGCGGCCGAGGCGGAGAACTACCGGGCCGGACTGTCCAGCGTGCCGGCGGGCCAGCACGAGGCGGCCAAGGTGCTCGGCCTCTCGCGGTGGCAGACGCTGCGGCACGTGGTGATGCCCCAGGCCGTGCGCATCTCGCTGCCGCCGATGACGAATGACTTCATCGCCCTGCTCAAGGACAGCTCCCTGGTGTCGCTGGTGACGCTCACCGAGCTCACGCGCACGTACCTCAACCTCGCCAACGCCATGCGCGACCACCTGGGCCTCGGCCTCATGGTGGCCGCCATCTACCTGCTGCTCGGCCTGCCCTTCGCGCACCTGGCGCGCACGGTGGAGGCGCGGCTCGGCCAGCACCTGAAGGGGGTGGCGCGATGATTCGCGTCGAGCAGGTGCGCAAGCGTTTCCCCGGAGCGGCCTCGGCCACCCTAGAGGGCGTGTCCTTCACGCTGGAGAAGGGCCGGCTGGCCGCCATCCTCGGGCCGAGCGGCTCGGGCAAGTCCACGCTGCTGCGCTGCATCGTGGGACTGGAGCGGCCGGACTCGGGCACCATCCACTTGGGAGGGCACGCGGGGCTGGTGTTCCAGTCCTTCGAGCTCTTCCCCCACCTGACGGCGCTGGACAACTGCACGCTGGCGCAGCGGCTGGTGGCCAGGCGCCCGCGCCCGGAGGCCGAGGCACGGGCCCGCCGGTTGCTGGAGGAGCTCGGGCTGGGACACCGGCTGGACGCCTACCCGGAGCTGCTCTCCGGCGGGCAGCGGCAGCGCGTGGCCATCGCGCGGGCGCTCGCCATGGAGCCGGCGGTGCTGTTGTACGACGAGCCCACGAGCGCGTTGGATCCCTCCCTGCGTCGCGAGGTGGTGGAGACGCTGCGCCGGGTGGGTGCGCTCGGGATGACGCAGCTCGTGGTGACACACGACGTGGCGCTCGCGCGGGCCTCCGAGGTGGTGCTGGTGCTGGACCAGGGCCACCTCGTGGAGCTGGGACCGCCCGAGCAGGTGCTGGACACGCCCCGGCACGAGGCCACGCGCCGACTGCTCGCCCAGGCCCACGTATGATGCCCCTCCGTCCTTCCGCTGCCCGGTCCAACCCCCAGGGAGTCCCCATGCGCCTCATGTCCCCTCTCCGCCGCGCGGCGAGCGCGGCCCTGCTGCTGTCACTCGGTGCCTGTCAGACGATGGGAGGCCCGGGGGGAGTGCCGGACGAGGACCCGCCGGGAGCGCCCCCTGGGACACCGCCCGAGGTACTGGTGGGAGCCGGAGACATCGCGAGCTGCGCGGTGGAGGGGGACGAGGCCACGGCGGCGCTGCTGGATGGAGTGGCGGGAACGGTGTTCACCCTGGGAGACAACGCCTACCCGGACGGCACGGCACAGGACTTCGAGCGCTGCTACGCCCCGAGCTGGGGCCGGCACCGGCAGCGGACGCGCCCGACCCCCGGCAACCACGAGTACCACTCGGCGAAGGCGGGCCCGTACTTCGACTACTTCGGGACGGCGGCGGGAGAGCCGGGCAAGGGCTACTACAGCTACGAGCTGGGCGCCTGGCATGTGGTGGTGCTCAACAGCGAGCTGGAGCTGGGCGCGGGATCGGTGCAGGAGCAGTGGTTGCGCGCGGACCTGAAGGCGAGCACGAAGCGGTGCACGCTGGCCTACTGGCACCGGCCCCTCTTCAGCTCCGGACCGGACCGGGACACCACGGATGTGAAGCCCCTCTGGACGGCGCTGTACGAGGCGGGCGCGGAGGTGGTGCTGGGAGGGCACGACCACCTCTATGAGCGCTTCGCGCCCCAGACGCCCGAGGGCAAGGCGGACCCGGAGCGGGGCATCCGGCAGTTCGTGGTGGGAACGGGAGGCATGACGCTCTACCCCTTCGGCGCGCCCCTGGCGAACAGTGAGCGCCGCGATGCGAGCACCCTGGGGGTGCTGAAGCTCACGCTGGAGGACGGCGCCTACGCGTGGGAGTTCCTCTCCGTGCGAGGGGGTGTCACCGATCAGGGCCGGGGCACCTGTCACGAGTAGTCCCGCGGAATCAAAGCCCGGAACCGGACGTTCCACCCACGGCCGTCAGTCACGGAGGCCTCTTTCGGCAACATTCGGAGGGGTGCCCTAGGCACCCGCCTCGAAACGTGACACATGGCAGTGGCCGCCCTCACACAGGGAGCGGCTTCCGGCGCAATCCCTTGCGGCCGGACAAGAAAGAAGACGAGTAAATGGCAATCGGTACCGTGAAGTGGTTCAACGACGCGAAGGGCTTTGGCTTCATCACGCAGGACGGCGGGGGCGAGGACCTCTTCTGCCACCACAGCGCGATCCAGGCCAATGGCTTCCGCTCCCTGCAGGAAGGGCAGAAGGTCGAGTTCGACGTCGCCCGCGGCCCCAAGGGCCTGCAGGCGCAGAACGTCCGCCCCACCGCCTGAGGCGCGTCGCAGGACCCTGCGACAGGCCCAGTCTCCTCGCGAGGCTGGGCCTTTTTCATTTGCGGCGCTCCAGCGGCGCGGCTGCTCACCGCACGAGCGGCCCGGCGCTGGACAGAAGGCCTGAGAGAGGAGCGGCGGACGCAAGCCTCGGCCTTTGTCTCTCTCCCCGGGTTGCAACCGTCCGCGGTCGTCCTCAATGACGAAGCAGGCCCCCTGTCTGGACGGGCCCCCGGGGGACGGGATGCGGCAGCGGATCGACGACTACGCCTTGCTGGGCGACTGCCACTCCGCGGCGCTCGTGGGACGCGATGGCTCCATCGACTGGGCGTGCTTCCCCCGGTTCGACTCGCCCGCGGTGTTCTGCCGCATCCTCGACAAGCGCCGGGGTGGCTCCTTCCGGGTGAGCCCCGAGGGCCCGTTCCAATCCACGCGCCACTACCTCGAGGACACCAACGTCCTCGTCACCACCTTCACCACCCCGGGCGGTGTGTTGGAGGTGACGGACTGCATGCCTGTCCGCATCGATCCGGCGCGCGGCTCGCGTGTGGGGACGCGGCACGCCCTGCTGCGGCGGGTGCGCTGCACCGTGGGCCAGGTGCTGGCGCGTGTGGTACTGGCCCCGCGCTTCGAGTACGGCTCCTTCGTACCGCGCATCCGCCTCACCTCGCTCCGGACCGCCGAGTTCGTGGGAGGCGCGGACGCGCTGTGGGTGACGGCCACGCGCCCGCTGGCCGCGAGCGACACCTCCGTGCGGGGCCGCTGGCACATGCGGGCCGGGGACGAGGCCTGGGTGGAAGCGGCGTGGACGCCCTCGCTCGTCGAGCGCGCCCCGGCGGACATGCCGGATCCCGCCGTGCTCCGCCGCCGGCTCGAGGAGACGGTGGCCTTCTGGCGCGATTGGATCTCCCTCTGCGCCTACGACGGCGAGTACACGCACGCGGTGCGCCGCTCGGCGCTGGTGCTCAAGGCGCTGACGTACGCGCCCTCGGGCGCCATCGTCGCGGCCCCCACCGCGTCCCTGCCCGAGGAGCCGGGCGGTGAGCGCAACTGGGACTACCGCTACACCTGGCTGCGGGACACCACGCTCACCGTCATCTCCCTGATGCTGCTGGGCTACCAGGAGGAAGCCTTCGCCTTCCGGCACTGGCTGGGGCGCACCAGCGCGGGGCGCGCCGAGGACATTCAAATCATGTACGGCATCCGCGGCCACCGGCTGCTGCCGGAGGTGGAGCTGACGCACCTGGAAGGCCACCGGGGCTCGCGGCCGGTGCGCATCGGCAATGGGGCGGTGAAGCAGCTCCAGCTCGACGTCTTCGGGGAGATGCTGGAGGGGGCGTGGCTGTTCGCGAAGATGGGCGGTCGGCTGACACCGAGGAACTGGAGCTACCTGAGCCGGCTGGTGGAGGACGTGTGCGAGCGCTGGCGGCAGCCGGACCAGGGGCTGTGGGAGATCCGCGACGAGCCCCGGCACTTCATCCACTCGAAGCTGCTGTGCTGGGTGGCGCTGGACCGGGGCATCCGCATCGCGCGCTCGCGGCGGTTTGCCGCTCCGGTGGGGCGCTGGGCCCGTGAGCGCGCGCTGCTGCGCGAGTACCTGCTGCACGAGGGCGCTCGCACCGGGTGGTTCCCCCAGGCGGTGGGCTCGGACGAGGCGGATGCCTCGGTGCTGCAGCTGCCCGCGCTCGGCTTCCTGCCGGCGACGCACCCCCTGGTGTGCCGCACGGTGGCCCTGGTGCGCCAGCGGCTGGAGCGGGACGGGCTGCTCTTCCGCTACCACGCCCCGGACGGCCTGAGCGGTGGCGAGGGCACCTTCCTCCTGTGCTCCTTCTGGCTGCACGACGTGCTGGTGCACTCGGGAAGGACGGAGGAGGCCGAGGAGCTGCTGCGGCACCTGCTGAGCCTGTCCAACGACGTGGGCCTCTACGGCGAGGAGGCGGTGCCGGGCACGGGCGAGGCGCTGGGCAACTTCCCGCAGGCCTTCACGCACATGGCGCTGGTGGCCTCGTGCGCGCAGCTCTCGGCGGCCCGGAGCTTCCCGCTGCCGAGGCCCGGCGCGTATGACTACGCGGACTTCGCGCTCACCTACCACCTCGGCAAGCGCTCCATCTTCATGTCCCACTTCTCGTGGGAAGCGGCGATGTGAGCCGCGTGCGTCGAGGGCTACCCGAGGCTCGGGTCATACCGCGGCGCGAGCAGCGTGCAGAGCACCAGCTCCGTCACGTCCTTGCCGCCCCCGAGGTTCGTGGCGAGGCAGCGGGGCGTGTAGATGAAGCCCCACGGAAAGCCCCACCAGCCCAGGAAGAGCGACATGAGGGTGTAGCCGAAGCTCATGCCGAACGTGCCCTGCCCCGCACGCACGAAGTAGACGTCCGAGCAGCGCTTGAAGCTCATGACGAGCACCGAGACGCAGTACTCGAAGACCACGAACTTGCCGCCGCGCCGCAACTCGTCCTGGACCTGCGCCGTGGACATGCCGTTCATGCCGTGGATGCCAGTCATACTGCCCCCCTGTCCGAGAAGTGCGGCGCCGGCCGCCATGAACAGTGGGCGCAGCGTACATGGGCCCTGCCCGCATGCACAGCGGCCTCCCAGGCGAGCGAGCGCATCCATACGAGAAGCAAGAGGCTTCCAATACTCCGCGTCCAGGAATACCCGACGAGCCCTCTTGGCGGTGAAGCCCACTACGCTCACAGTCCAGGCGCGCGGTGTCTCGTTTGAGCGGAACTCACGAGGCGCTGCCCTTCCCGCCGGGCGGGCAGCGGGGCGGCCTTCGTCTCCTGCCACCCTCCGGGCCCCTGCTTAGCGTGAGCACCTGGGAGGCAGGAATGGCCACGAAGAAGACGGAGAAGAAGGATCCCATCGCGCACCTGGGCGAGCTCATCCACGGCATCAAGGTGACGATGATGACGACGGTGGAGGAGGACGGCACCCTGCGCAGCCGCCCCATGTGGACGCATGATCGCGACTTCGATGGGGAGCTGTGGTTCTTCACCCGCGAGCACTCGCCCAAGGTGGACGAGGTGGAGCGAGACCATCACGTCAACCTCTCCTATTCGGACCCCACGAGGGATCGGTATGTCTCGGTGAGCGGCCTGTGCCGGCTGGTGCTCGACAAGGAGAAGGCGCGCGAGCTGTGGAACCCCACCCTCAGGGCCTGGTTCCCCGAGGGGCTGGATGACCCGGAGCTCGCCCTGCTCTGCGTGAAGGTGAGCAAGGCCGAGTACTGGGACACTCCCAACAGCCGCATGGTGCAGCTCGTGGGCTTCGTGAAGGGCATGCTCACCGGCGAGCCGTACCACCCGGGCGACAACGAGAAGGTGAACCTCGACGAGGCCGGTGCTCCGCTGCACTGACTCCCGCGCCGAGGAACTCCCTCTCCGAGACGCTGGACGGCTACTCCTCTAGTTCCTGGAGAGATGGCACGGGCACCAGCCGAAGCGTCCCCATGTCGTCCCTCCAGACCGCGTAGGTCTTCCCGGCAACCGCCGCCCGTGTCTCCAACGCGGGGGGTGGCTGGCCGTGCAGCCAGACCCGGGCCTGCTCCATGTCCGGGAACTCCCGCTCGATGTGCACCGAGCGGGAAGCCGGCTCCTTCACGTCCTGGAGGTATTCACGGAACGCCTTGAGCTGACCGGTCGCGTAGAGGAAGTGGAGCGCGTAGGCAGCAACTTCAATGGCGTCCCGGACCTCCTCGGCAGAACCTGTCGTCGCACCTCCGAGAGTCCCGCAGGTTGCCTCGAATTCGAATTCCGCGAGTCGCTTCGTCACGGTGTGCTCCTCAAAGAGCGGCGAGTGGAATCAAGATCAGCGCACCCGTGCCACCCGTGGCGATCACGAAGGTTGCTCCAGCCACCACCACGATACTGCCCACCAGTACCTCGGTTTCGTGGCGCGCGAGCCAGTCCTTCGCAGTCTTCATATCTGGGAAGGCGAGCGGGCGTGGACGTGCCTCAAGTTCCTTGACGCACTCCATGTATTCCTCACGGCATTTCTTGGTGCAGTACTTGTCATGCCCCTTGTCCCCCTTCTCGATGGGCCAGGGGGGCTCGGTCTTCCAGCACTTCCTGAAACAAGCGATCTGCTCCGCATCGCAGTCTCGCGTTCCGCCCGATGCGTATACGATGTCGACTGCACGAGAGCCGCGGGCATCCGCCCGCGGCTCATCGAGCGGCCCCCACTCCTCGGCCGACGCAGCCAGAACCGGGACCTCACGAGAAGAGCCGCGAAGGACCGGCTCGGTACTGCCACACGCCACGAGAAGAATGCAGGGCAGACACAGGATGACGTGATCGCTGCGCTTCATGTGGGGCTCCCTGTGCTCCCAGATAGACGAGAGCTGGGAACTCCAAGTCAAAACTAGTGGAGCACATCCCCGCCCCACCACTCACGGAAGGTGAATCCATTTCCGCCAAGCCCTCCTCGATGTGGGCAGGGCGACCCCTACCTGCGAACAGAGCCTGCGCAGCCCTGGACGCCGAGGCGGGAAACTCTGCGAGAGGTGAAGCCTCCAGCCTCCGGCTATGCTGCGCCGACCATGAGCTCCTCTCCCTTCGCCGCGCACTTCCCCGCCCTGCGGTCGGGCTTCAGCTACCTCGACAACGCCGCGGGGGCCCAGGTGCCCTCCCACACCATCGACGCCATCTCCCAATTCCTCTCCAGTGGGAGCTGCAACGTGGGCATGCCCTACCCGGCCTCCGTGCGCGCCACCGAGGTGAAGGCCCAGGCCCGCGCCGCCACCGCCGAGTTCCTCCACTGTCAGCCCGAGGAGGTCATGCTCGGCACCAGCGCCACCGCCCTCACCTTCCAGCTCGGACGCGCCTTCTCGCGCCTGTTCCAGCCCGGAGATGAGGTCGTCATCTCGGAGCTGGAGCACGAGTCCAATGCGAGCCCCTGGCGCGCGCTGGAGGCCCAAGGCGCGGTGGTGAAGGTGTGGAAGGCCCGCTGGCCCGAGGGTCGGCTGGAGCCCGCGGACCTCCGCCCGCTGCTCTCCTCGCGCACGCGGCTGGTCGCCGTGACGGCCGCCGCCAACTCAGTGGGCACCACGCCCGACGTGGCCGCCGCCGCCGAGCTGGCCCACCGCGTGGGCGCCTGGGTCATCGTCGACGCGGTGCACTCCAGCCCCCACCACCTGCCCGACGTGAAGGCCTGGGGCGCGGACTTCGCCGTGTTCTCCCCCTACAAGGTCTTCGGCCCCCACCTGGGCTGCCTGTACGTGCGCAAGGAGCTGCTGCCCCGCCTGCCCGCGGACAAGCTGTGGTTCGTCCCCGACGACAGTCCGCAGAAGTTCGAGCCCGGCACCGCCAACCACGAGGGCCTCGCGGGCTGGCTGGGCTCGCTGCGCTACGTGCGCGAGGTGCTCGGCGACCCCACGAGGCGAGGCGCCCCGCACGGTGAAGCAGAAGGTGGCGGCCCGGCCCTTGGGCTCGGGGATGCCATGGAGCCGGACGCGCTCGTGGGCCAGCAGCCGCTCGAGGGTGGACTCCAGCAGCGGACG
>NZ_DASVSO010000427.1:0-1615 GCF_036388035.1 Archangium sp. | reverse complement strand
TGCGGCTCTCGGGCGGGCTGGTGCTGGAGCCGGGCCAGCGGGACGTGGAGTTCCGCTTCACCGCGCTCTCGCTGGGGGACTCCACCCGGGTGCCCCTGCGCTACCGGCTGGTGGGCCATGACCCGGAGTGGGTGGACGCCGAGGAGCGGCGTGCCATCTCGTACACGAACCTACCCCCGGGCACCTACCGCTTCGAGGTGACGGCGGCCAACCGGGACGCGGTGTGGACGGAGCCCGGCGCCATGGTGGAGCTGACGCTCGTGCCGCGCTTCCACCAGACGCTGTGGTTCTACGCGCTGTGCGTGCTGGGCGTGGGGGCGGTGGGCTCGGGGCTGTACGCGCTGCGGGTGGGCCGGCTCAAGGCGCGCGAGCGCTGGCTGGAGGCGCGCGTGGACGAGCGCACGCGCGAGCTGGCCACGGCCAACCGCGAGCTGGACGAGAACCTGCGCGCCCTCCGACAGGCCCAGTCCCAGCTGGTGCACGCGGGGAAGATGGCGGCGGTGGGCACGCTGGCCGCGGGCGTGGGCCACGAAATCAACAACCCGCTGGCCTACATCGTGTCCAACCTGGAGTTCGCCAACGCGGAGGCGGCCCTGCTGGGACGGGAGCTGCCCGCGGGCACGCCGGGCGGCAAGCGGCTCGAGGACATGGATCGGGCGCTGCGCGAGGCCCTGCACGGCGCGGAGCGGGTGCGGCGCATCGTCCAGGACCTGAAGACGTTCTCCCGCGGCGACGAGGAGGCACGCGGGCCGGTGGACCTGCACGCGGTGCTGGACTCGGCGGCGAAGCTGGCGGCCAACGAGCTGCGCCCGCGGGCCCGGCTGGTGAAGGAGTACGGGGACTTCGCCTGGGTGGACGGCAACGAGTCGCGCCTGGCGCAGGTGTTCCTCAACCTCATCATCAACGCCGCGCAGGCCTTCCCCGAGGGACATGCGGCGCGTCACGAGGTGCGGCTGGTGACGCGGCGCGACGGAGCGCGGGTGGTGGCGGAGGTGGGAGACACTGGGTGTGGCATCCCCGCGGAGGTGATGGGGCGCATCTTCGACCCCTTCTTCACCACCAAGCCGGTGGGTGTGGGTACGGGGTTGGGGCTGGCGCTGTGTCATCGATTCATCAGCGCCATGGGCGGGGAGATCGCCGTGGAGAGCGAGCCGGGCAAGGGGACCGTGGTTCGTGTGACACTGGGGGCAGCGGCGGCGCCCGTCGCCTCGGGAATGCGTCCGGTACAGCAGGAACAGCAGGAGAGTGCACGCGTGCGTGGCCGAGTGATGATTGTGGATGACGATGTGATGGTGAGTTCCGCGGTGCGGCGGACGCTGGCGCGCGAGCACGACGTGGAGGTGGTGACGAGCTCCCGTCAGGCGCTGACGATGCTGCTGGGTCCGAAGGGGCAGGAGGTGGACGTCATCCTCTGCGACCTGATGATGCCGGACCTGACGGGCATGGAGGTGCACGCCGAGCTGACGACGGCGGCGCCGACGGTGGCGCAGCGGATGGTGTTCCTCACCGGAGGTGCCTTCACGCCCGCGGCGCGCTCCTTCATGGACCGCATCGAGAACGAGCGCGTGGACAAGCCCTTTGATCCGCAGAAGCTGCGCGAGCAGGTGCGCGCCTG
>NZ_DASVSO010000426.1:0-19554 GCF_036388035.1 Archangium sp. | reverse complement strand
CGAGCTTCAAGCGCTGGTCGGATCACCTCGTCTTCATCCCCGCCGTCCCTCCGGACCAGGTGGAGCTGCAGAACGTGGTGCGCGGCTCCATCAACGAGATGGAGAGCTACCTGCGGCAGGTGATGGACAGCCGCCGCCGCGAGCCGGGGGATGATCTCATCAGCGATCTGCTGCGCGCCCGGGTGGACGGTGATTCGCTCACCGAGCGGGAGCTGATGGGCTTCTGCTTCCTGCTGCTGCTCGGCGGGCTGGAGACGACCGTCTACATGCTGGGCAACATGGCGGTGCTGCTGGCGGAGCGGCCGGACGTGTGGGCCCGGTTGAAGGCGGACCGCGCGCTCGTCCCGCGCTTCGTCGAGGAGCTGCTGCGCACCGAGCCGCCGCTGCACGGCACGGTCCGCCTCACCAAGACCGAGGTGGAGCTGAGTGGTGTCCGGCTGCCGCCCGGGACGCTCCTGCTGCTCATGCAGGGCTCGGCGCTCCGTGACGAGGCGTACTTCCCGGACGGGGAGCGCTTCGACCTGGACCGCACCGCCAATGCCAACCTGGCCTTCGGTCAGGGCGGCCACTTCTGCCTGGGCTCGGGCCTGGCGCGGCTGGAGGCGCGGCTGGCCGTGGAGGCGCTGCTCGACCGGTGCGACAAGCTCGTCCGCCCGGCCGGGCCCATCCAGTACAGCCAGTCCCTCACCCTGCGGGGACCGAGCTCGCTCCCGCTGGAGCTGCTCCCCGCCTGACGCCGGAAAGACGAGGGGCCCGATGGTTTCCCATCGGGCCCCGGGGGACAACGGGAGGCGCGCGGACTAGCGGACCACCTTGTCCAGCGGCTTGGCGTCGGAGGTGTTCTGCTCCTTCGTCCAGTCGATCACGGGCGTCTGCCACGACATGCCCGTCTCGCCCGGCTCCGGATCCAGCTTCTCGAACTCGAAGCCGTCACCGCCGAAGTACAGGTACTCGATCGTCGCGATCTTGTAGTCCTTCTTCGGATCCACCGGCTTGCCCTTGGCGTCCTTGAACTTGCCCTTGCCCGCGGCCGTGAAGCCCGAGAACACCGCCTCCGGGTTCGCGAGCTGGCGCACCAGGTCCGCGCCCTTCACCTCCACCACCATCAGCGAGTTCTCGTACGGCATCACCGAGTACACGCTGCCCTTCGTCACCGGACCGGCCGGCAGGCCCCCGCGGAAGCCCTTGCGGTTGAGCACCACGCCGTCCGTCTCGAGCTGCTTCTGGATGGCGCTCGTCACCCACGAGGTGAGCTGCTTGGAGCCCTGCTCGAAGCCCTTCTTCGTGACGCCGATCTGCTCGCCCAGGGCCTGGTCCAGCCGGGCCTTGTAGTCGGAGATCGTCTTGGCGACGTCGGCGTTCGCGGCCGGCGCGCCCTCGCCCCCCGTCACCTCCACCTGCTTCGTCTCCACCGCCGTCACCCGCTCACCGGCCGGCTTGGACGGATCATAGGTATAGGCCGCGCGCACGTAGTTGCCGAAGCCCCGGCCCAGCGACACGTAGGAGGTGTTGCCCTCCTTGGTGTCCACCGGCTGCGGGCAGCGGCCACCGGCCACCAGCGACACCTTCCACTCGGGGTGCTTGCCCACCAGGGGCTGCAGGGTGCTCGGGCACTCGTCGGCGAGCACCACCACGGTCTCCGCTCCGGCCTTCTGGGCCTCGGCCACCGCGCTCGTCAGCGCCTGCTCGTCGCTGATCGTCTCCAGGCCCTCGGCGCGCCCGGCCATGGCCGTGGTCACCGTCTTGGGCGAGGTGAGGCCCACCACGCCCACCTTGAGCCCCTGGCGCTCGAACACCTTGAAGGCCGGCAGCTCCAGGCCCTTGGCCAGCGCCGCGTCCTTCGCCTTCAGGTTGGCGGCGAGGAAGGGGAAGCCGCCGAGCTGCTGGTTCTTCTGGAACTGCTCCCGGCCGTAGTCCAGCTCGTGGTTGCCCAGGGCGGAGGCGGCGAAGCCCATGCGGCCCATCACCGCCGCGGTGGGCTCACCGTAGAAGAAGGAGGAGAGGGCCGGCCCGGCCCACGCGTCGCCGATGGTCAGCGCCAGCGTGGTGGCGTCCTGGCACGGGGCCTGGCCGTCCTTCACCTGACCCGCGCAGTGCTTCTCCTTGGCTTCCCACCAGCCGAGCAGCTCCGCCGCGCCGACGGTCGGCTTCTCGCCCTCGATGGCGGTGGGCACGAGCTGGCCACTGACGCTGCCGGTGACGAGGAGCGTCACCGTGGTGGGCTTCGGGGCGGGCGGGGTCGCGGGCGCCTGCGCCGGCTGGGCGGTCTCGGCGGGCGGGCTCTCCGGCTGGGCGGGATTCTTCTCACAGCCGGTGAGGGCACCCAGGAGGGCGAAGGCCACCACACTGGAAGTACGACGCAGCGGGGCCACCACACCCGACGCCGGCTTGGAAACGGACTCTCGACGCATGAGGGACTCCGGATTCGTAGACGGTACGACCGCGCGAATAGCACACCTCCCCCCCCTGGTCGCCAAAAAGGGCACCTCCGCCTCCCACTCCCGGCCGTGCTAGCGTCCCGGCCGTGGACAGCCAGAAGGACGCCGCGCCTCCTCGGGAGACGGAGCAGGCCGGGAGCCGGGAGCAGGGGGGACGTACGGCCAGGGAGCGGATGCTCTGGCGGGTGTGGGAGGACGTGCGCCGTGGCGCCGCCCACTTCCCCCAGGGAGGCGCTCCGTCGCCGGACAACCGTCTGGCGCAGTTCGCCCATGGGCTCTGCCTGCCCTTCCACATGGCGCGGGCCCTCTTCGAGGACCGGGCGGCCCTGCGGCGCTACCTGAAGGTCGCCACCCTCCAGGCCCTCACCGTCCTCGCGCTGGCGGTGCTCTTCACGGGCTCGGGCAAGGAGGTCGTGGAGACCGTCGGGCTCGAGGAGTTGGAGGAGCGGCAGGAGCAGGCGGAGGAGGCCCGGCTCGAGGCGCAGGAGGCCCTGCGCGAGGCGCGGGAAGCCCAGGAGCTCGAGAAGAAGCTGGTGGAGGCCCAGCGGGAGGCGCGGGAGGCCGAGGCGCTCGCGAGGGCGGCGGGGATCGCGGAGGCGGTGGTCGCGTTCGCCCAGTCGGGTGCGGCGGAAGAGCAGCGCGAGAAGGTGAAGGTCGCGATAGAGGAAGCCCAGCGCGCGGCCCAGAAGGCCCGGGAGCTGCGGCGTGAAGCCAAGAAGGCCGAGCGCGAGCAGCGGCGCACCGTGCGCCGGGTCGTGTACTGGGCGACGCTCTTCACCGCCCTGCAGATCGCCCAGTGGATCGTCATCGCCCTGTCGCGCGACTACCACACCGAGCTCTCCCGGGAGCTGAGCCTGCGGGTCGGGCTGGCGCCCGAGGACGAGCCGCTCACCCCACGCGTCCGGCTCAACCTCGAGTGGCTGCGCAACAAGATGAAGCGCCGCTGGCGGGGCCTGTTCGCCTTCGCCCTCGGAATGCCCCTGTTCTATGCCGTCAGGGCGCTGCTGCCCGGGGGGGAGCTCGTCTTCCCGGTGCTGGTGTCGCTGTGGGGCGCCTGGTGGTTCCTGGTCTTCACCGCCG
Organism: Archangium sp.; assembly: GCF_036388035.1. GTDB lineage: Bacteria > Myxococcota > Myxococcia > Myxococcales > Myxococcaceae > Archangium. The sequence goes on along the minus strand of NZ_DASVSO010000426.1, from coordinate 16,036 downwards.
CCAAGAGCGCCCGGGCCTGGGCGGAGCCGGCCGCGCGCGAGCCCTGGTTCCTGCGTGGCTGGAGCTGGCTCTCCGCGCGCTTCGCCCTGTTCCGCTGGTCGCCGTTCGGCATCTACAACTCGCTGTGGACGACCTTCACCCGGCCCCTGTTCTCTCCGGCCGCCAGCGTGGAGCGGCAGCCGTGGACGCTGGGGGGACTCGCGGTGGTGCGGGCCCTCGCGGTGGTGCCGCTGCTCAAGTGCTTCCTGCGCCCCCTCGTCCCCGTGGCCGCCACCTGGCTGCTGGCCCAGGACGGTCCGGGGGAGGGGGGGGCTGCTAGCCAGCCAGGGGCCGCTTCTGCTCCGGAGCCGGGTTCTCCTCCTCCTGCCGGTGCTCTCCCAGCTCCACCACCTGCCCCGGGTGGCGCGGCTCCGACGACTGGATGACGGCGCGCAGCTGCTGGCTCACCGCGCGGAAGAAGCCGGTGAGCAGCTCCGGGCGGTCCGCCAGCAGATCGAGGAAGTCGCGCCGGTCGATGACCAGCACCCGCGTGTCCTCCACCGCGACGATGTCCGTGGGGCGGGGCGCTCCATCCAGCAGGCTCACGTCGCCGAAGGTCTCCTTGGCCCGCATCCGCAGCACGTGCTCGCCGTTGCTGATGGCGTCCACCGAGCCCTCGATGATGACGTAGAGCGCGTCACCCGGATCTCCCTCCCGGTAGACCCGCTCACCGGCCCGGAAGCGCGCCTCGCGGGCGATCGCCGCCACGGCGGCCACGTCATCCACGTCGCTCTGCGAGAAGACGTGGACCTCCTCCAGGAGGAACAGCTTCTGCACCGTCGCCTGGCTCATGTCTCCCTCTTGGGGCGGCGGCAGATCCATGCCGATCCGGCCCGCCACGTAGCGCGCACACGCGCGCAGCACCACATCCTCGCTGCGGCACAGCCACGCGAGGTGCGCCTCCAGCTGGCCCAGTGAGCCCGGGGGCAGGTCGCGGTGGTGTGACTCCACCTGCTCCAGCACCAGCGCCCGGTCCTCCTCGACCGTCAGCGTCTCCAGCAGCTCCATCGCGTAGGCGCGCCGCCGCGGATCATGCCCCGCCAGGTGCTGGTGCACGCGCCGCATCACGTGGGGCGGGTGCAGCATGCCCAGCAGGAAGAAGCACAGCTCCAGCGCCTGATCCAGCCGATCCCCCACCGCGCGCGTCAGCAGCGAGTGGTCCCCCAGCGCCGTGCGCAAGTCCCGGTAGGGCTCCACCAGGGCGCGGTACGTGTCGCGCCGCCGGCCCAGGGCCTCGCGCACGCGATCCTCGTCCACCGGGTGCTCGGGGTGCTCGTCGCGCAGGCGCGACAGCTCCGCGCCGATGCGGAAGTGCAGCCGGGCGTCATCGCGCACGTTGGAGAAGAGCAGGGCGTGCAGCGCCGCCGGGGTGCCGATGTGGCGCAGCACGCGCGGCACCTGCAGCCGCATGGGCAGCGGCGCGGACAGGTCGTTGAGCGTCGACTCCAGCAGCGGCGTCACCTCGTCACCCAGCTCGGCCAGGGCCGCGCGGGCCTCGCGCCGCTCCTCGCGCCAGGTGAGGAACGTCAGCAGTCGGGGCGCCAGCTTCACGTAGCCGCCCTCGCCCACGGAGCGCACCGCCACCCGCCGCACCGTGCTGTCCGGATCATTCAGGAAGGGCGTCAGCATGGGCATGAAGGTCGCGTCCTTCAGCCGGCCGAACAGCCGGGCCACCTCGCGGCGATCCGACACCGGGGCCTGCGAGCCACGGGCCGCGAGCGCTCCCAGCGACACGAGCGCCGCGGCGTGCCATGTGGTACCGATGAGCGCGCCAACGGCCGCGCAGCGCAGCCCCACGTCCTGGCTCTGCAGCAGCGGCGGCAGCAGCACCTCGGCCCGCTCCGGCGCCAGCTTCGCCAGGGCCCACACCGCGCTGTCCCTCGGGCGGCGCGCGCCCTGCGTCACCAGCTCCTCCAGCAGCGGGGCCGTCTCGGTGGCGCCCAGCTCCAGCGCGAGCGACACGCCCCGCTCCTGCACCCGCTCGTGCGTGTGGCGCAGCAGCAGGGACAGGTGCGGCCGCAGGGGCAGCCCGCCCTGCTCCATGAGCTCCACCGCGCTCAGCACGCGGTCCGGCGCGCTCGAGCCGAGCGCCTCCACCAGCAGCCGGCGGTCCTCGCGGCCCAGCCTGTCGTCCTCCTCGTGGGCGCCCACCTGCTCGCCGAGCGCCTCCACGTAGGCCGGCCGCAGGCGCAGCAGCAGCACGCCGAGCACCACGCACAGGCCCACCACCGCCATCGCCATGGTGCCGCCGTCGGCCGCGCGGCCCGCGCCGATGAGGAGCACGCCCGCCACCACGGTGCCGGCCTTGCGCAGCAGCCCGTCCACCGCGCCGCGCAGCGCCTCGCGCTCGGTATCCGGCACCGCCGCGTACAGCAGCTGCACGCCCACGGGCAGCAGCGAGTAGTTGACGGCGTTCTCCAGCAGCCGCAGCAGGTGGATGGGCCACAGCTCCGTCGTCACCAGCGAGGCCACCGCCAGCGGCGCCATGGCTCCCGGCAGCAGGGCCAGGTAGCGCATCAGCCCCAACCGTCGCAGCAGCCGCTCGGCCACGAGGAGCTGGAAGATGACGCACAGCAGGCCGATCCACAGCTGCAGCGAGCCGAAGAGGGCCGCCAGCCCGTCCTCGCTCAGCGTGCGCTCCACGCGCAGCCGGAAGAGGTAGTCCACGAAGGAGGACAGCACCGCGAAGGACACGGCCAGGCCCGCCAGCACCCGGGCGTAGCTGCTGGTGGCGAGGTACTCCCAGGGCGCCACGGCCGTGACGATGTGGCGGGCACGCGAGGGTTGCCGCTCCTCACTGTGATGGTAGTGGAAGGCCACCCCCGCGCCGAAGAGCGCCAGCGCGCCCCCCACGACGATGGAGGCCGTGCCGAGCCGCTCGGCCAGGGTGTGCACCAGCAACCCGCCCAGCATGCCTCCCGCCATGCCCACGCCGTTGAGCGCGGTGAAGGCCCGCCGGGCCTCGCGCGCGTCGAAGGCCGACGCCATCCGCCCCCAGAAGCGCAGGGCGATGAACGTGGTGAAGGCGTCCACGAAGAGGTACAGCACCAGCGCGGGAGTCCGCTGGCCCAGCGACACGCCCGCGGCCAGTCCCAGCACCACCAGCCCGCCCGCGCCGGTGAGGACGCTGAGGGACTCGGTGGGCGCGTGGGGCTCCTTGCGCGGCAGCAACGTCAGCGCCGCCACCAGCAGCGCGCCCACCAGGTACAGGTAGGGCAGGGCGTGGGACTCGAAGCGCGACAAGACGAGCGCGTTCGCAGCCGTCTTCAGCTGCGTCACGCCAGCGATGAGGGCGAACTGGAACGTCGCCGCGGGCCACAGGCGGTGGCCCCAGGACTGTGACTCTTGGGCGGCCACGGGCAGCCGAATCTAGCTGTCCAAAACCGGCATTTCCAGGACCAATCTCCCGTCCCTCTCCCCGGAGAGCAGGCGAGCGAGACGACGGTGCGATGGCGCGGCGTCAGCTGGGTGCGGAAGGCGGGTTGCCCACCTGGAACCACGCGGAGACCCGCGGCCGGCATCACTTCTGGCCGTCCAGAAGTGATGTGTGTTCATGTGGTATGCTTCTGGACGGCCAGAAGTGAGCCGCGCTCCGGTAGGAGCTGACGCTACCCCTCAAGCTCCAATCCCAGCGGGATGGGCGGGACAAAGATCGCTACTTCGGGGGAGTCATTTTCCCGGAAGGCTTGTGTTCAGGTGTAACGATTCCGATGAGCTTTCAGTTGCCGCGCCAGGAAGGCCCGTCGCTCATGGTCCTCTCCACCGGGGCGGGTCAGACTTCCTCGTCAGGCAAAAGCGTGAGCAGCAACTCATCGTCAGGACCGAGCGGGCGCCAGCCGGGTGGCGGTGGCGTGGCGCGGAGAGCTGCCCTGGCCTGCTTGACACGCTCCTTATGTGTTTCTGGCGTGTAGGCAGACCAGAAACCGAGCGCCTCGGCGACAGCGAAACGGACTTCGTCATCCAGCACGGCCGGCCAACCGTCAGGTAGATTTTCGGCCAGTTCGCGCACGAGTTGCCCGCGAACCAGACGCGTGACCTTGCCGCTTCGCTCCGCCTCGGCAACCAACCCGCTGAACACCTGCACTGCCGCGATGTCATCGGGGCCAAGCTCGTCCGCCAGTTCCTCGAGCGAAGCGGTGGGACGCGCCTCGGCGAAGGCGGTGAGCGAGTCGTAGCCGCACTTGCGGACTCGCTCGTACATGCGTGCCACCCAGTTTCCCCGAAATGGATGTCCGTCACTCATGGTCCTCGCCACGGGATCAGGTTCAGACTTCCTCGTCGGGCAGGAGCGTACGCAGCAGTTCGTCGTCTGGCCCAAGGGGGAGCCATCCGGGCGGCGGTGGCGTAGCGAGGAGTGCATCGCCGGCCTTGTCGGCGCGCTCCTTATGGGTCTCTGGGGTGAAAGCAACCCACGCGCCAAGTGCATGGGCGATGTCGAAACGGTTGGCGTCGTCGAGCACGGCCGGCCAGCCGTTTGGGAGCAGCGCCCACAGTTCTCGTACGAGTTGTCCGCGCACAAGGCGTGTAACCCAACGACTTCGCTCTGCTTCGGCCACCAGTCCTTTGAACACCTGGACTCCTGCGACGTCGTCCGGACCAAGCTCCTCGGCCAGAGCCACCAGTGAGGCGGTGGGACGCGCCTCAGCGAAGGCCGTGAGTGAATCGTAACCCCGCTCGCGGACACGCTCGTACAGGCGTGCCACCCAGTTGCCCTGAAAAGGATGTCTGTCGCTCACGGCCCTCTCCACGGGATGAAATTCATCGGGGTGTAGTACGTCTTCATACGCTCCGCGACGATCTTCAGGACCTCGTTCCGTGTCAACATCCGGCCCAGTCTGGACTCGGCTCTTCCCAACACCTCCATGATCATCCGGTTCCATTCACCCGGCCAGGTGCGGCCCAGCTTCCAGTTCCCACCACCATGAATTGCTTGGTGGTGTGCCTCCTCCAGCTCGACGCAGAACTCGTTAATGTCCATCTCGCCGGTGAAGCCGCGTCGCTCGAACCACTCGCGGAACTCCTTCGGCATGACGTGGTGCCGGGGCGGCCTGGCCATGCCAGCGCCCGCTTTGCCCGTCACGCGCATGGCCCGCACCTCGGGACTGTCTCCGAGCGCCTCGCGCACGCCTTGCGGCAGATCGCCGTGCGCCTGCGCCAGCATCATCCCGCCCGCGTGAATCCACACGGCGGCGCTGACGGCGGGCAGGGAGAGGACGCCCGCGCGCACCAACTGCCGCATCATCTCCACCCACTCGGCGGAGACGACAAGGCGCGTGCCCATCATCACTCCGCCGCCCCCCACCGTCAGGCCCACGCCCAGCAGAGCCGGGGCTGACGGTGCTTCGGACGCCAGTAGGGGCGCTTCCAGCGCCAGAGGAAGCGACAGGAGGAGGTCCCTGAGCACCAGCACCTTCGCGGTGAGCTCCACCCCCTCGCGCACGCTGGACACAATGGCGGCGAGCGCGTCCGAGAGATGGCCCACCAGGGCGGGGATGTCTTGCGCCGTGGCCTCCACCTGGCCGGGCTCCAGTGAGGAGAGCGCCTCCAGCCTGGGCTCAAGTGTCTCCTGCCAGTCCATCAGGTCCCGGGCCATCCTCTCCACGCTGTAGAGGGACTGATCGAGCAGGGCGTCCACGAGGTGCAGGCAGTCGAGCCATGCGGCGAGCAGGAGCGAGCCAAGCATGGCGGCTTCCAGCCGGGGACCGGCCATGCGCAGCAGGGCGAGCTGCATGTCGGGGTCGTCCACCTCCGAGGCGGCGTTGGTCAAGCGGGTGGCGGTGGCGAGATGGGTGTCCATCCACCGCATCCGCTCGGCACCAAAGTCGATGAAGCGCACGAAGACGTTAGCGTGCTTGCCCGACAGTCCTCTCCCGCTGGCCTTGAGCCGGGAGAGTTCGCCGGAAATGCGGCGGGTGTAGCCGGACAGTTCGCGAAGGGCACCGCGAAATGCCAACTGGACAGCGAGGGACTCCTGCCGCGCCTCCCTCTCCGCGCCGTCCGGGCCCGCCGCCTTTACCTCCACAGCCGTCACCTCCACACGGGAGGCATGGCTCCGGGTGGTCACCGCGCCCGGCTCCATCACGCCCAGCGCGTACACGGAGGCCGCTTCCAGGCCGGGCTCCGGCGCGAAGGCATCGCGCTTCCGCGGCGCTGATGGAGGCACCAGCGACCTGGAGTGGTGGCGCGCCAGGAGGCCGGCGCGCGGGCCGCCCAGGGTACACGCGGAGAAGAGGAACAGGACGGGCAGCAACCACCCGCCCAGGAATGGGCGCAGCCGTGCGCCATGGGGTGGGCGTGGGCCAGCGGGATGGAAGAACACGGCGCACCTCACAAAGGCGACGCCGCATGCGAGCCGTCGCTCCGGAATCACACGGAAACGCGGGTGTGCCCGTCAAGCCTATTGGGTAGCCCGGGGAGCCGTAGGACGTACTGGGTAGGCCGTGAGGTGAGCTGTCGCCCCGCGCACGGCGAAGCTACGGAAACCTCACGCGCGTGAGCACGAGCGAAGGCTCGTCCTCCGGCCCGAAAGTGAGGGTGTAGGGCCCCGGGGGGCGCGCCTCTTCTGGGGTAGCGGCCTCCACCACCACCAGCGCGGATGCTCCCGGCGGGAGCGGCTCCCGCGGCCACACCGACAGCACTTGCAGCGGCGTGCCCGTGGCCGCCCGGAGCGTCACCTCCCCGGGCTCCCAGGTCCGCTCGCCCTTGTTGCGTAACGACACCGCCACCGCGATGCGGCCCCGGGCCCGCCAGGACGCCACCTTCTCCACCTTGAGTTCTGCAAACGAGCGTCCGTAGTTCTCCCGGATGTCGGTTGAAATGTCGGCGCCCTTGAGGGGTTCGCCGTCCCGGAGGAGCCCCAGGGCCAGCGGGCCCGTGAGTCCGCCCGGTCCCTGGCACCCGGCCCGGGTGCGCGCCAAATCCGCCTGGAGCTGCTCTATCAAGGCCTCCTTCCGCGTGAGTTCCTTCTGGGTGTCCTCCTCCGTGCGTGGGGCGCGCACCACGGTCACTTCGCTCGTGGCGTGGTCCGCGTGGGGTACCAACAGGAAGGTGGCGCACGCGGGGGCCACACCGTCCGCGAAGCACGCCGTCAGGGCGAGCGGCTTGCCCGCCACCACGCGCCCCGAAGGGTACACAATGACGCTCCGCTCCCCCACGGCCATGTCGGTGAAGCGCCCCCGCTCCTCCACCCGCACGCTTCCTTCGCGTAGCGGCGCGTCGAAGAGGAAGTAAGTGGGCCTGCCGGGGCTGACGCACACGTTGGGCGGCTCCCTGGCGGGCCCGGCCGCCAGTTCCACGCGCTGGGCCTGGGCGCACTCTGGCAGGCGCACGGGCCCGGCGGCTTCAGCGGGGGCGGTGGCCAGGGCCAGCAAGGGGAGGGCGAATGCGAGCGGCACGAGGCCTCAACCTCCAGCGGGGCGCGCGGAAGGCGCGCCCGGTGGCCCTCGCCTCTAGCACACCCCACCGTGTGCGTGTGTGCCCGCCTCCCTACTGGAAACGTTTCGTCCGAAACGCGGAGACCCACGCCGGAATCACGACCGTCCCGGGCTGCTCGCCGGGGCGGATGATCTCCGTCCCCGGGTCTCTGCCTGCCTGTCCAATGTACATGCACACCGGGAACGTCTTGCCCTCTGGGGTTTGCGCCTGGGTGAGCCGGGCGATGGCCCACGTCTTCCCCTCCACCGTCCCGAGGAAGAAGGCCCCGGACAGGCGTGTGCCGGGCGGCAGGTTCCCACAGCTGGCTATTCCTCTGCCCTTCGGCGGGGTCTTGAAGGTGATGCGACCGAGTGGAGCGGTGACTCCGTCGTCATCGGTCAGCCAGGGGTCGGTGAGGTACACGCCGCAGACACGCTCCACGTCCAGCGCGTCCATGACGTCCACGGCACCTGGGGGGCAGTCGGCGGGCTGGGGCCGGGGCGGACGGACGGGGGCGCCCGTGCAGCCGGTGAGCCACAGCGTGCAGAGTCCGGCCGTACACACCTGTTGGAGGAGAGGCACGCAACTGCGCGCCTTCTGGAGCGGCGGGGGCGTGGGCTTCGCGGGACGCTGCGCGTGGGCGGCTTGCTGGCGGAGAAGCATGGCGGGCGTGGGCGCGGGGGAGGAGGCGAGGAGGAGTGCCGCGCCCTTTTCAGCTTCGGTCGGCGGCCACCGCCCCGCCACTTCCTGGAAGAGACAGGCCCGTGGGGGAGGGGCGCCCGGTAGCCACCGCGCCACTGGCGACACCCCCCTGCCCACCCCCGTCCCGGGGGCCTCGGACGCGAGCTCCCGCGCGGCGGAGAAGACGAGCGCCCCCACCAGGGCGGCCAACACCACGGACAGGCCCGTCAGCACGTCCCTCCGGCGGCTCCACCTGGCGTCAGGTGGAGACTCCCACGCCTGCGGCACGGGCTGGAGGGCCGCCGGCGCGAGGGCCTCCGCATGCCCTGCCTCCAGCGGACGCACGCGCCCACGCCGGGGCCGCGCCGCATTCAACTGCTGCTCCCAGCGCGCCCAGGAGTCGGGCGCCAGCTCCTCCAGTGCGTCCGTCGTCTGGTTCTCCGGCGCGTCCGGGTCCTCCATCGGCTCGTCCCAGCACGCCTCTTCCTCCAGGGAGGCCAGCGCCCCCTCCAGCGCCGTGCACAGCGCCTCCAGGGTGGGGTAGCGCGCCGCCGGCTCCTTCTCCAGCAGGCGCATGCACACTTCCCCCAGGGCCGGGGGAATGCGCGGATTGCACGCGTGCGGTGCCCGGGGCGTGCGCTCCAACACGCCCTTCACCATGACGTCCAGGCTCGCGCGCGTGCCAAAGGGCAGCCGGCCCATGAGCAGCCAGTAGAAGGTGACGCCCAGCGCCCACAGCTCGTCGCCCACCCCCGGCGCGTACTCCCCCCACAGGCCCTTCTCCTTCAGATGGCGCCACGCCTCCGGACTCACGTACTCCGGCGTCGCGCGTGGCCTCCACTCGCCCGGCAGGGTGGATTCTCCCTCCAGGTACCCCACGCCGAAGTCCACCAGCACCGGCCGGCCGTCCGCCTCCCGCACCAGGATGTTCTCGCGCTTCAAGTCCCGGTGCCGCACGCCCCGACGCTCCACCCCCACCAGCGTCCGGCCCAGCTCCAGCATGAGGCCGCCGGCCGTGCGCGCCGAGGGGTTGCGCACCAGGGTGTACTCGTTCAGCGTCCAGCCCTCCACCAGCTCCAGGACGATGTAGAGCCAGCCCGTCTCCGGGTCGGGCCACCAGCCACAGCCCTTGAAGCGCACCACGCCCTCCACCCCGTGCAGGCGCCGCAGGATGTCGATTTCCCGCTCCCCCATGGCCAGCAGTTGCCGGGAGTGGATGAACTTGAGCGCGTAGAATTGCCCCCGGCACTCCACCTTGTAGACGTGGCCCTGGCCGCCCCGGCCCAGCTCCCCCACCACCCGGTACTCGCCCACCCTGTCCCCCACCGCGAGCGGCCTGAACGGCACATGTTCCATGGACCGACGCAACCTCCGGGGTCAGGAGGTTAGCACCCCCGGAGCATGCGCGGGCAGGCTCACGCCTCGTCGGCGGGCGCGGCGTCAATCGTCTTGAGGACGCGGGCCATCAGCTTGACCTTCCCTCGTGGCCACCCGCGCAGCGTCCGGAGAATCTGGACCAGCTCGGGCGTCAGGTCGCCTCCGGGGACCGGGGCCTCCAGGGTGGGGGCCACGTGCGCGTGGCGGATGTCCAGCAGCACGTCGGCGGAAATGCCGAGCGCGAGGGCCAGCTTCCGCAGCGTGGGCACGGCGGGCATCATGCCGCCGCGCTCGACGCGGCCGTAGACGTTGGGAGCAATCCCGGCCTGGCGCGCCACCTGGGCCTGGGTGAGGCCCAGGCGCTCACGGGCGGCACGGGCCACCTCGCCGAGCGACTTCTGAAGCGTCTCGTTGTCCATGGGGTCCGTGTATCAAGTGGAAGGGGAGTCCGGCGCGTCGGGGGACGCATGCGTGCCCGCGTCCACCAACACCTGGGCCACGCGGGCGAGCGCGACGAGCTGCCTGCCATTCATGGCACGCATCAGACGCACCAGCCGCCTCACCGCGAGGGGCTCCTCGGGCAGACGCTCGGGGGGGTCCAACCCCGGGTCCGTGGCGGAAGTCGTGAGCCCCAGCAGCACGTTCGCATCCACGCCCAAGACACGGCAGAGGCGCCGGAACGTGGGAAGGCGTGGAAGCAGGCCGCCGCGCTCCATCCGGCCGTACACCTCCGTGGCCACGCCAATGCGCTCGGCCACGTCCGCCTGCGTCAGCTCCGCCCCCTTGCGTGCCGCGCGCGCACCTTCCCCCAGGTGTCGCGCCAGCTTCAGCCGTGCCCGGTCGACGGCGGCTTTGTCCCCTGCCGGTGTCACTCCTCGCCCTCCATGTCTGGCGGGAGGGGGAGGACGCCCTTCTCCACGGAGCCCAGTGCATCCAACGTGTGGTACCTGGCGGCGTGCTTGAGGATGCGGGCTACCTCCTCATCCAGTTCCCTCCTGCCGTACGGCTGCCCGAGGGTGCCAAGGTACTGGCGCAGCTCGGCGGCCATGTCACCGGCGGTGGGGTAGCGCTCGGCGGGCGCCTGGCGCAGGGCCCGGGTGACAATGCCCCGCAGGGGCTCGGGCACGTTCCTGGAGGCGCTCCGCACTTCCTCGGGGCCCAGGTGCAGCACGCGGTCGGCCAGCGTCTCCAGCTTCAGCAGCGGCGGTCGCTCGCTGCGCACATGGGCCGGAAGTTGGGGCGCATGGGATGGCAGCTCCTCCGGCGGATCCAACGGGTAGCTGGCCGCCAGCATCTCCAACAGCACCAGCCCCAAGGAGAAGATGTCGGCGCGCCCGTCCAGGTTCCTGGGGGTCAATGCGTCGGGCCTGTCTAGCGCCGGACGGAGCACGTTCTGGAGGATTTCCGGCGCGAGGTAGTTGGTGTCGCCGCGCAAGAGCCCGGTAGGAGTGGGCAGGCGCCCCAACATCTCCGAGAAGGCCGCGCCAAAGTTGGTGAGCTTGACGTTGCTCCCCACCCCCAGCCGGATGCGGAGCGGCCCCACGGCCCGGTGGACGAGCTTGAGGGGTCTGCCCATGTCATCCACGCAGCGGTGGGCATACTCCAGGGCATCCGCCACCTCGGCGGCCACGTAGGCGGCGAACGCGGGGGAGAGCGTCACGCCCGACTGCAAGGCCGCGTCCATGACGGTGAGCAGGAAACAGCCGTGCATGTGCTCCATGACGACGTAGGGTTGGCCCCCGTACACGGCGTAGCCATGGACGGCGGCGATGTTGGGGTGTTGGAGGTATCTGGCGAGCTGTACCTCCTCCCGGGCGCGCCGTTGGAGGTGGTGCTCCTCCCCCAACGCTACGGGCTTGAGGACGACGAGCAGCCGCCGCGCCTGCTCGGGGTGCTCGCGCGTGGCGAGCAGGAGCGTGTCATAGGCTGCATCCTCCACCAGCGTCCGGACGACCTCATAGTGGTAACCGTCTGATTCAAAGGTGGACCCGCGCTTGAGCGGGGGTGAAGCCAATCCGGAAGACATGAGGGAGACCCGTGTCTGCGTGGGTGAAGAGGACAGGTGCGGATGAGGCTGAGCTCGCACCGGTATCAGTGGTGGGACAAGCACGCGGATTCCAGGGACGCAGGCCGTGGCGCGAAGGGGTTTCGCTCGGCATGCAGCGCTCCAGGGAGTGATGGGGCACAAATGAGAAGCGCCCGGAGGGGTAACACAGCCGCAAATGGAAGAAAAGCCCTGCTCAACTCGTCAGGTCAGAATCCCTGGTCAACGCCCCAGGGCGGCAGCAGTGCTGCTTCGTGTGAAATCAGCGACTCCCGGCGCTTCGTGAGTCAGTAAGTCATTGGCTGGAGGTGACTTCCTGGGTCAGCTTCAGACTGGCATTGGGACTGAGTCTGTTCCGGCCTCCGGCGGAAAGGCTTGTCGCACATTTGCGTACATCGCTTCTGGACGTCCAGAAGTGATGCCGCGAAGGGGGCAGTACCCGTCCAGGCACTCCGTACCCGTTCAGTCCCTCGCCGCGCCGCCCAGAATCCACGAGCGGATGCGCACCAGCTCGCCCGGGTGGGCGTCGAAGTGCGTGGGCTGGTTGCGCGGCATGCGGCTGCCGCAGCGCGTCCCGGTGAGCTTCATCATGAGCTCGGAGGCGTCGGGTTCCCCGGGCTGCACCCGCGCGAACTTCTCGCAGGCCCGCGTCTGCGCCTTCGCCCCGACGAGCGCCTCGTAGCTCCGGGCCGGCGACAGGTCCAACCCCCCGCTCCTGCCGTGACAGCCGGTACACAGCGAGTCCCAGAGCACCTGGATGTCCTGGGCGTAGTGGGGCACCCGCACCGGCACCGTCACCGTCCGGCGCACCGGGGGGCCCTGCCCATCCGTCACGACGACCTCGAAGGTGAAGGCCGTCTCGGTGCCCACCGCGGGCGAGAACCAGGAGACGCTCGCGCCCTCCGGCCCCGAGACGAAGGTGCCGAGCGGCATGGGCCCGACCTGGCGCCAGACGTACGTGAGGGCATCTCCGTCCGGGTCACTCGCCCGCGCCGAGAGGGTGAGGGTGTCCCCGGCCCTCGCCAGCGTGGGCGAGGCCACCGGCTCCCCGTCGAACACCGGCGCTTCATTCCCCCGACTCGACGGAGGTTGGACCTTCACCTGGACCTCGGACTGGGTGATGCCCCCGTTCGTGTCCGTCACGGTGACTTGCAGCGTGAAGGTCCGCGCCGACTTCACCACCGGGGCCAGCCAGGTGGGCGAGGGCGAGGAGGGATCGCTGAACGTCCCCGCGGGCGACTCGGGGAGCTGCTTCCAGGTGTAGGTGAGTGCTCCTCCGGCGGGATCCACGGCCTGGATGGAAAGCTTCACCGGCAGTGGACCTTCGACCTGCCCAGGCCGAGCGGAAGGGCCCCGGAGGACGACTGGAGCGCCACATGCACAACAGAGGAGAACACACACGAGCGCGAGTCGTGCGACGACACGCCTTCCCAAGGATCCCATGGCCCACCCCCCCCCTCACGGCAACGGAAAGCTAGTCAGTGATGGCCATCGTGCATGACGTGAACTCCCGGTTGCCTGCCGCCTCGGGTCCGGTTTGAGTACGAGACGCATTGGTCCTACTCTGGGGGAGTCATGATCACCGCCGTTCTCCTTGCTCTTCTGTGTTCGACTCCCGACGCCGCTGGCACGACGCTGCCACCGGAGGCGCTCGGTGCTCCCCCTCGGGCGGACGAGTCTCCTACGGCCTGGGCCTGCACCATCGAGACCCTGCGCGCGGGCCGTGAGTGTGTCTTCGAGGCGGAGGTGACGGCCTCCACCTCCACCGATGTCCAGGCGCAGGCGGCCAGCAACGTCCGCACGCTCAAGGAGATCGGTCACGCGCTGTGCCTGCAGGCCGCGAAGCCGCCCTCGGGCATCGCGGGGGACAAGCACCTGGTGGCGCAGTGCGAGCGCAAGTACGCGGACACCGCGGAGGACGCGTGTGGCCTGGAGGGCAAGGTGCCCATCATCGACGCGAAGGGTCGCTTCGCGCCGGCCGCGCGCGCCTGCTACCGCCAGCTCTCCTCGGTGCTGCAGGACACCGCGATGATGGCGACGGTGGCCTCGGCGTGCTGCCAGTGCGCCGAGAAGCGCGGCTGCCCGAGCGCGGGGGAGCGCTGCCACGAGAACGTGTCGCGCCAGGAGGTGGCCGGGACGGCGCTCGCGTGCCTGGCCAACCAGTGCGGCGAGGCGTGCGCCCTGACGATGCCGGCGTCCCGTTCCCTGGGGGACGCGCGGCCCACGAAACAGGTCCGCGGGTCGGCACAGGCCGATGGGTCGCTGTAATGGCGACCGGCGGGATGGAGCGAGGAACCATGTCTGCTCTCCAGAAGCGATCGAAGTTCGCCGTGCGCTCGAGCGCGGCCCTGCTGTGTGCGCTGGCCGTGGTGGGTTGCGGCTCGTCGAGGCACTCGCACCTGGTGGACGGGGGCGAGGCGATGCCGCCCATGGTGCGGGATCAACCCGCCCCCATGGTGAAGGCGGAGCCGGCGCCGCCCCCCGTGGAGCCCCGGGCATTCGGCTCGCGCTACGCGACGCCGGCGCAGTGTGAGGCGGCGGCGCGCGGACTGCTGGCCGTGTCGCGCGACAACGCGTGGACGGCGCTGAAGTCCTGCGTGGACAGCACCCGGTTCAACTTCACGCTGCTCAACGCGGTGCTGGACAGCGCCTGGGCCGAGGACCTGAGGGTCCGCCCGGATGCCGCGCAGCTCCTCGCCCAGGTGGTGGCCGAGCGCGGTGGCAGCGTGCAGGGCGAGCTCTCGCTGCTGCACAAGCACAAGGTGCCCATCTTCGGGCTGACGGCCGCCATCGCGCAGCCGGAGATGTACAAGGGCCGCTACCTGCTGATGCGCGCCCAGGTGGCGGACGTGCGCAGCGAGGGGGACAGGCCCACGGTGTGGCTCGTCGAGCAGTCGTTGGGCTCGGTGGAGAGTGAGCAGCCGGTGGGCTACTCGACGCGCAAGGACTCGGTGACGGTCCACTCCGGCGCGGTGAGCGGCGACATGGGGATGCTGGGCCGCGCCAACCTGGGCGGGCAGATCTCCTCCAGCCAGCGCGAGCAGAGCTCGACCACGGTGCGGCGCTTCGACAACGTCTCCGGCGAGACGGGCCGTGAGGCCCTGGGCCGTCTGCCCAAGCCGGATCCCTTCCTGGAGCCGGGCAAGGACTTCGTCGTGCTCGTGCGCTTCGACGGAATGCGGACCCTGTCCAGCGGCGAGGAGGAGGCGGACGAGGACGCGCCCAAGCTGCCCGTCGTCACCATCGTCAGCTACCACGCCCCGCATCCACTCGTCGTGTACTGAGCGGCCGCGAACCGCCCGCCCGGGAGACCCTCCGCGGACCCCTCCCGAGCGGGCCGTGCTCGCTCACCGCTGGCGCTCGAGGGCGCGTGGGCGTCGGCTGGAGCGCAGCAGCCACAGCAGCAGCCCGGCCACCGCCATCGTGGTACCAGGAGCCGCGGCGCAGCCCGTGCCACTGTCACTGTCATTCGTCAGACGCGCCTCATCGGCGGGCTCCGCGATTACCGGCTCCTCCGTCGGGAGGCTCGGGGAAGGCGAGGCGACCGCCTCGGCCCTCACGGTGTGTCCTCGCACCCGGAACTCGGTCTCGGTGACGCCGCTCTTGAGCGCCACCTTGCCGAGGTCATCGGTGGGCGGCGCATCCGAGCGGAAGGCGAAGCGATCGGCCAGGAGCACCTCGCCGCCGCCCGGAGGCGTCACCCAGACGCTGTACGTCTTCGCGTTCAGGTCCGTGCGCATGCGCACGTGGTACGTGGCATTGGCCTGGTAGGGCAGGCTGACGAGCGCTGCGTACGCACCCCCCCGGCGCACGTCGAAGAAGCCATCCGGATTCATGCGGATGCTCATGGCCAGGCTCGAGTAGCCGGTGACGTTGGTGGAGGTGTCCGCGTACCCCACGACGGTGTCGATGAACTTGCTCAACGGTGTCACGTTGAACTCGACCACCTGCACGCCCGTGTTGCCGGAGCCCAGGGCACGCACGCTCCGGGGGAAGTCGAGTGTGGAGTACCAGCCGCCCGCGGACTGCAGCTTGAAGCGCACGAGCGCCTCGACGAAGTAGTAGTCCCCGTAGATGAGGCTCTTGTCGATGTCCTCCCCCGAGGGCTTGATGGGTGTGGTGAAGAAGGCCACGCCGTGCAGGAGGATGCCGGGGCTGGTGGTACCGGCAGCGAGGTAGGCCGGAGAGCTGAGGCTGTCGAGCATCGCGAGGGCCGCGTTCCGATAGCGCTGGACCACGGTCGGGTCGGTGACGAAGGTGCTCAACTCCAGGAGCGCCGAGGCGGTGACGGCGGCGGCGGAGGAGTCCTTCTGCTGCGAGGGGGCGTTGAAGTCCCAGTTGGGGACGGAGTCCGCCGGCAGCCGGGCGAGGTAGTAGTCGGTGACCTTCTGCGCCGTCTGCAGCATGCGCGCGTCCCGCGTGTACCGGTACGCCATGGTGAAGCCGTAGATGGCCCACGCCTGCCCTCGGGCCCAGGTGGAG
>NZ_DASVSO010000425.1:0-13167 GCF_036388035.1 Archangium sp. | reverse complement strand
CCTCGTCGGAGAGAGGGCAGGCATCTGAATGGGCGTGGCCATACGGGTCTCAGGCTCCCTCGCGGTAGAGGACCTTCTTCACGGCCGCGATGATCTTGGGCGCGTCCGGCTGGATCGCGTTCTCCAGGTTCGCCGCATAGGACATGTTCACGTCGAGGCCGGTGATGCGCATCACCGGGGCGTCCAGGTCGTCGAAACCCTTGGACTGGATGATGTCCACCACCTGCGCGCCCACGCCGGCCAGGGGCCAGCCCTCCTCGACGACGACCGCGCGGTTCGTCTTGCGCACGGTGGCGAGGATGGCCTCCTCGTCCAGCGGACGCAGCGTGCGCAGGTCGAGGATCTCCACCGAGATGCCCTCGGCCTCGAGCTGCTTCGCGGCCTCCTCGCAGAAGTAGTACATGCGCGACCAGGTGATGAGGCTGACGTCCTTGCCCTCGCGCTTCACGTCCGCCTTGCCGATGGGGACGATGTGCTCGCCCTCGGGCACCTCGCCCTTGAGGGCATAGAGGCGCTCGCCCTCGATCATGATGACGGGGTTCTCATCGCGGATGGCGGACTTGAGCAGGCCCTTGGCGTCCGCCGGCGTGGCCGGGGCCACCACCTTCAGGCCCGGGAAGTGGGCGTAGGTGGACTCCAGCGCCTGGCTGTGCTGGCTGGAGAGCCGGCCGCCCGCGCCACCCGGGCCGCGGAACACGATGGGGCAGCGCAGCTGGCCGCCCGACATGTGCCGCAGCTTCGCCGCGTTGTTGACGATCTGATCCATCGCCAGGATGGCGAAGTTCCAGGTCATCATCTCCACCACCGGACGCAGGCCCACCATCGCGGCGCCCACGCCCAGGCCGGTGAAGCCCAGCTCGGAGATGGGCGCGTCGATGATGCGCGCGCTCCCGAACCGGTCCAGCAGTCCCTGCGACACCTTGAAGGCGCCCTGGTAGCGACCCACTTCCTCACCAATCAGGAAGACGTTGGCGTCGCGCTCCATCTCCTCGGCGAGCGCCTGGTTCAGCGCCTCGCGGTACATCAACTCGGCCATTGTTGGCTCCGAATGCGAAATCCGTAGGTTGTCGTCAGTGGAAAGAGGACTAGCGCTTGAGGCCGGCCGCCTTGTCCGCCTTGTCGGCCTGCTCGCGCGGCTCCAGGTCCCACGTCACCTTCAGCTCCTGGCCCGAGGGGTAGCTCGGCCACTTCGTCACCTTCTGGCCCAGCACGCGCTCGCGGGGGCGCACATCCTCCTCGCCCTCCTCCACGATGGTGTCCTTCCACAGCTCGTCCAGGCTGGGCTCGGGCGACTCGTCGGCGAACTTCACCGCCGCGTCCACCTGCCCCTTCACCTCGGCCTCGATGGCCTCGAACTCCTCGTCCTTCGCCAGGCCCTGCTTGAGGGCGTAGTCGCGGAGGCGTGGAATCGGGTCGTTCTTGCGCTCGTCCTCCACCTCCTGCTTGGTGCGGTAGGTGGCGGGGTCCGCCATGGAGTGGCCACGGAAGCGGTAGGTGTTGGCCTCCATCAGCACCGGGCCGTTGCCCGCGCGGATGTACGCGGCGGCGTCCTTCACCGCCTCGTACATCTTCAGCACATCCATGCCGTCCACGGCCTCGTGGCGCATGTTGTAGGCCTCGCCGCGCTTGTGGATCTCCGGCACCGCCGCGACGCGCGCGATGGCCGTGCCCATGCCATAGCGGTTGTTCTCGCAGATGTAGAGCACCGGCAGCTTCCACTTCACCGCCATGTTGAACGTCTCGTGGAAGATGCCCTGGTTGGCCGCGGCGTCACCGAAGTAGCACACGGTGATGCGGTCCTCGTTGCGGTAGCGGCTGGCGAAGGCCATGCCCGCGGCCAGGCCAATCTGCGCGCCGACGATGCCGTAGCCGCCGTAGAAGTGGTTCTCGATGTCGAAGATGTGCATCGAGCCGCCCTTGCCCTTGCTATAGCCCCCGGTGCGGCCGAAGAGCTCCGCCATCACCATGCCCGGGTCCGAGCCCCGCGCCAGCGGCTGGGCGTGGTCGCGGTAACCCGAGAGCATGTAGTCATCCGGGCGGATGGCCTCCTCGACACCCGCTGCCACGGCCTCCTGGCCGATGTACAGGTGGCAGAAGCCGGCGATCTTCCCGAGACCGTACTGCTGGCCCGCTCGTTCCTCGAAGCGGCGCATGAGGTACATCTTCCGGTACATCGTCAACAGCAGGTCCTTCGAGTACTTGCTGGCCACCGCCAATGCCTCCGTCGAAGAGACCGCCCCACGTGAGGGGCGGCAGACGCCGTGCGCCTCCATAGCGCGCGGACATGGGACTGCAAGGGGTTTCGTGCGCAAAACGGGCGGGCAAGTCCTGCGCCCCACCCTTAGGCGCATTGCGTCACGGCTCGAATGAGAAGTGCGGCACGGACACGATTTCGTCGAGGAGCACCACCGGTCGGCCCGAGTGGTCGGTCGCCAGATGGACGACCTTGGCCCCCGGGAATCGGCGCAGGTAGTCGTTGGCGTGGGTGGGCTCGTTGTCGAAGGCGGCGATGACCTGCCCCAACTCCCCCAGGCGGGCGTGGGCGGTGCGCTTGAAGGCGTCGTCGTCCTCGCGCTCGGTGGGCTTCATCAGCAGGTGGACCCGCCCCTCGCCGGGCAGGGCCAGCCCGTTGCGGCGCATGCAGGCGATGGTGCCCGG
The DNA here is from genome assembly GCF_036388035.1 of Archangium sp. Taxonomy (GTDB): domain Bacteria; phylum Myxococcota; class Myxococcia; order Myxococcales; family Myxococcaceae; genus Archangium. Next base: position 10,509 of record NZ_DASVSO010000425.1, on the reverse strand, counting down.
CCGCATGCCCTCATGGCGTCCCGTCACATAGGCCAGATGCGCCCCGGTGGCCGCCACCGCGTGGGTAAAGGCCGCGGCGCCCTGGATGGCCACGTCGTCCTCGCAGTAGTGGCTGGTGAAGAAGCGCTTGAGCCAGAAGCTGCGGGCCGCCTCGAAGTGGGCCTCCACCTCCTCGGACGAGAGGCCACAGTTGCGCATGGCCCCTCGCATGTCGAAGCCACTCTCCCAGTGGTGCGGCTCGCAGGTGCCGAGCTTCTCCAAGGCCTGAGCCTGGCCAAACTCCCGGAGGATGCGCGCCTGTCGCGGCCGGTTGTCGAAGAGGGTCGAGTCCAGGTCGAAGGCGAGGACCGCCTGGGAGCCGAGCGAGCGGGCCTGCTCTAGAATCGCCCGCAGCGTCTGCTGCCAGCCCTGCTGGACACGGGTTCTGAGGTTCGAGGCCATGGTCCCTGAGGATACATGCCACCTCGCGCCCGGGCAGCGAGGAATTCACGCCGCTCAGGCGGCCGAGCGGATGGGCTCGGGCTGGGGGGGCTGCTCCGACGGACCCAGGCGCAACATCCGCTTGATGCCGTTGCGGTCCAGCACCAGCCGGACGAGCTGCAGCGACACCCGCTCCTGCCCCGCCTCCTGGACGATGAAGCGGAAGGCCAGGTCCACCTGGTAGCTCTTCGCACCGCGCACCCGGCCCACGGAGAAGTCCTCCAGGTCCACGTACTCCAGCGCGTACTCGGGCTCGTCCATGTCGCGCAGGAAGCGCTCCACGTTGAGCCGGATGATGTCGGTGATGCCGCTCAGCCCCCGCTCCGTGCGCGGCAGCAGCTCCACGTCCAGCACCACCTGCTTCTGGTAGCGGATGACCGTCTCGGCCAGCTCGCCCTGGAGCACGGTGATGAAGTCGTCACGGGAGCGCAATGCGGCCACCGCCTCGGGCACCTTCACCGCGCTGCCGTAGTCCACCTTCTCCTCGCAGGTGCCCAAGCCCCGGCCCGTCACCGGATCCACGATGCGCGCCGTGCGGTCATACAGGTGCCGCGCCGCCACCTGGCTGAAGATGCGGCGCATGCCCTCCTTGATGCGGTCCTTCATCATGTAACCCACCACCATGATGAGGAAGAAGTTGAGGCTCGCCTGGGTGAAGCGCACCTGCGCCCAGAAGGCCACCGCCGTGGCGAACGTCATCGCCACGCCCGCGGCGAGCGCGAACAACACCTCCTCCCAGCTCTGGCGCCGCGAGGCCCGCCGCGCCGAGAGGAAGAGGATGTTCATGCAGAACTTCTTCAGCAGGCCACACCGGTGCATGTACTCCTCGTTGTCACCGGTGGGGCTGAGGACCGAGCGCAGCTGGTGGTCCTTGCGGTACTGCTCCTCGCGCAGCACCTCCTCCATCATCTCCTTGCGCAACTCGATGTAGATGCCCGAGCGCGGCAGCGCGTCCATGTCCGCCACGGACTTGCGGAAGAACTGCTCCACCGTGAGGCTCATGTACTCGTCCACCAGGCGGATGGAGGCGCGCGTCTTCTCCTGCAGCCGGCAGTGGTTGGCCGAGCGCGCCCACTCGCGGAAGCGCGCCAGCACCCGCCGCGCTCCGTCCCGAGCCGCGCGCACGTCCACCTCGAGCTGCGCGCACGAGGCATCTCCGGCCCGGACCATGGCCTCGCACCGCTCGTCCACGCTGTGGGCGAAGCGCCGCAGCGCCCCGCGGAAGATGCAGGACAGCAGCTTGGACTGGTAGACGAGCTCCGACTCGCTGGTGAGCCCCGTGCGCAGCCCCGCCTCCAGCCGCGTCAGGGGCGAGCCGTCCACGGACACCAGCTCCGCCAGCGTCATCACCGGCGTCTTGAAGCGCACGTAGTTGTGGATGTCCGCGTAGAAGTCCGCCCGCGGGTACGTCTCCGCGTCGATGTTCAGGCTCGCCGGCAGGAAGATGTACGTCTCCACGAGATAGCGCGTCTCGTCGTCCGCCCCGGAGGGCTGGTACTCGAGCTTGATCTCGAACTGCTTCCGGTCGTGGATGTCGAGCCGGTTCTGCAACAGCGGGACGGGGGCCTGGGACACACCCGCACTCTAGGTCACGGGCCTGTCACGTCCTAGTGACCCAGGGACCAAAGCTGGCGGCCAGTGAACGCCTCCCGTCGAGGCCCCGCCTCACTTCCGGACGTCCAGAAGCAGTCCCCCTCGCTGACGTCACCGGGCCAGGACTCGAAGCATGTAGGACGGGCTCATCTCTTTTGACCTCAAATGAGGGAGGGGCGCGGGAAGGCGGTCCTCGGTTCTGGTCCACGGGAAGTGATGAAGTGCGGGGTAGCGCAGCAGGCCCGGTGGAACGGACCTGCTCCCAACATGGACGACCGACGATGGCCACCCCCAGGAGCCGCCTGCTCGAAGAGGTACGAATCCAGAGGCCCTATCGGCCCCTCCGCAGGGCATGGTGGCTGCTCGTCGGCTGTGTGTTCCTCCAGGCCTGTGCGACCACTCCCAGGCACCCCTCATCGTTCCGCTACGTCGACTCTCCATCGGCCACCTGCCGCCACAGCCTTTCCGGGTGCGTCGCGCTCTATGGGAAGGAAATCGCCTCCACGACCGCCGTTCTGAAAGTGGCGCTAAACGTGGCGGAGAAGGCAGCCATCGACCAGACGCTCGCGGAATGCGCGGACCTGGCCCGCTCGGAGGTCCTGTTGCGGCACCAGGGCGATTTCGAGGAGCCCAGCCCCAATGCCGATGAGTGCAATGAGCCGGCGAGGAACGCGAAGCGCAAGGGCATGACGTGGGCCATGCAGTTGGGCGTGGAAATGCACGACGAGGCCCTGAAATGCGCAGGGGAGCGACTGGGCAAGCTGCGCCCGGGACGATTCAGCCTGGAGCCGCGCTACCGTTACGACTCAAGGACGGGACGCTGGAAGCTGGTCAGCCGCGAGGAGGAGCGGCTCCTGGAGGAAACCGGCAATGGCGGCGAGTTGCTGGGCTCGCTCCAGCCCGACGTGGTGATTCACGCGGGCGACCCGCTCACGGTGCAGGAGATCTACGACTTCAAGTTCCCCTGCGTGAGCAGTGATCGAGTTCCCAAGTGGGACGATTACCCGGACGACCATCCCTACGCTGGGTCGAATCAAGGGGAGATGTACAAGAAGGTACTGGGGGCGAAACCAGCACGCGTCGTACCCCGATTGGGAGTCACCGAATGAGTGAGCACCCTCCGAGAGTCCGGATCTACGCGGAGAACGGACACCTGCTGATTCGCGATGGGCTGAGCCTTACGTTCTACATGCGCCACCCCCACGCGCAGGTAGCACAAGGGGTGATGCACTCCCTGGATGCTTACTTGCGCGCCGTGGAACCGAATGCGCTTGGCGTGTACGCGGGTCAGGAGGGCTGCTGGCAGAAGCTCGATGACGCCGGTTGGACGCACATCAGAGAAGAACTGCGGCGCCCCCGCAGTGCCAACATCCACCTGGCGGATGCGTCGACCCGCGAGAATCGCTATTCGTTCGCGTACCGCGGCAGCACGCTCAAGCCACTCCCCTGGGAGAGCGACGGGTCGAAACTGGTATCGGCGGTGTCGTTCTGGCTGCCCACCGAGTTCCTGGAGCAACACGGCCCGGGGCGGGTACGCGAGCTGGCGCTGGAGTTGGCGAAGCCCCTGCCCTTCTGCTCGGGCCATGCCGGACTCTCCTTCAACTGTGAGACCGACCTGCTCGGCGTGGAGCGAGAGGTCCACAAGTTGAGCTTCCGCAACCCGGGGATGGACATTCCCGACCCGTTCCTTCTCTCGTCGGACATCGGCACGCGGCTCAAAGGCGTGCACTGGTTGAACTTCCTGGGCCAGCCCGTGCTGGGCGAACTCGGAGGCGCGGCGGCCCTGAGGGCACGGCTCCACTCACCGGGGACCACCGTGCAGGAGTTGGAGGGAGAACGGGCCGTCATCACCCTGGGTCCACAACCAGAGGCCGGCGATACGGAGCAGGGCCGCACGCTCCCCGCTTATCGGGAGCTGGCGCGCGTGCTGGAGCCCTGGCTCTACCGCACGGAGTCCCGACACGCGCACCTCGAGGTTCCAGAGCACGTCCGCCGCTGGGAGCGCCGCTTCCTCGACGAGCCCTGACTCTCAGAGGGGTCGACTACGAGTGACATGTACGCCCAAGGAGCACATCACTTCTAGTCGACTAGAAGTGAGCGGGCTCCCGGGCCGTTTTCAGGAACCGCGGCGGACGCGCTGCTCAGCCCTCGGTGCCGGTGCGAGCGGCGGGCGCCGAGGCGGGGATGGCCGCGGGCTGCGGCGCCGTCTTGGGCTGCGGCTTGGCATTCCACACCCGGGTGGCCAGCAGCAGACCGAGGAAGGACAGCGGCACCAGGGCGATGGGCCAGTTGCTCCAGTTGGCGGCATCCTTCGCCGCCTCGCCCGAGGGGAGGAGCTTGCCGAGCAGCAGCGACTGGAGAGCGGTGCCCGCGTAGACGGCGCCGTCGATGATGCCAACCGCCAGGCCCGCGTTCTTCTTGCCGCCGAAGTCCATGCTGGCGGTGCCCGACAGCATCCCATGCACGCCGATGACGCACAGGGACATGAAGATGACCGTCCAGCCCAGCATCCAGGTCTGGAGCAGGAAGAGCGAGGCCACCGCGCCCAGGGCCATGCCCGCGTAGAGCACCGCGGAGACGGGCCCGCGCCGCGAGTCGAACACCCGATCGGAAATGATGCCGGCGAACATCCCTCCGGTGATACCGGCCACGCACAGCAGCATGCCCCAGTTGGCCGCCACGAACGACTCGCCGAGTCCCGTGGCCTTCGCGAACTTGGGGTACCACTGCATGATGGCGTTGCGCTGGTAGCCGCTGCAGAACTCGATGGCCAGGATGGTGAGGATGATCGGATTGCGGATCATCTTCAGGAACACGTCCTTGGCTCCGGGCTGCGGTCCGGTGTCGCCCGAGGAGGCATCGGCCGTATCGAAGTCGGGATGGCCCGTGTGGCTCGGCGTGTCGCGGATGACGAAGAAGTCCAGCACCACGAAGGCCGCGAGGATGGCCGCCGGCACGAAGAAGACCCACCACGTGGGCGCCGCCTTGGAGATGAGGCGGCTCCAGTCATAGGCGAAGTAGACGCCCAGCGAGATGAGGATGCCGAACACCCCGCCCAGCAGCCCGCGCTCCTTCACGTGGAACCAGGCCGCGTTCACCTTGACGATGGAGACCGCGCCGAAGCTCTGGAAGTACATGTTCAGCGCGTAGAGGAAGGACAGCGTGGCCACCAGGCCGCCCGGCGGCTGCCACCCGCCATTGAGCACGCCGTACACCACCGCCCCCATCAGCACGTTGCACACCGACGAGCCGGCCGCGGACAGAAGGATCGTCTTGCGGCCGCCCAGCTTGTCCGTCAGCGGGCCATTGAGGAGGAAGGCAAAGCCGTACGTCAGCGTGCCCCAGAAGAAGATGGTGCCGAAGTCCTCGTTCGTGGTGCGGTTGCCCAGCGCGCTGGTGGCGACGTTGACGTTGTAGCGCCCCATGTAGAGGAACGCGTACGTCATGCCCAGCGGGAACCAGTTGAGGAGGCGGCGGCGCTTGAAGGCCTCGGTATGCCCCAGTTCCACCTTGGGCAACCGCGCGAGCACCAGCGCGATCGCCGCGAGCAGGATGAGGATCGGCAGCAGCGGCTGAAGCCACGGGGGCAACGACGACATCAGGCGACCTCGGTGGGGAGAGACGGAACGGGCGCACCCTACCCGGTCCCGCCCCTCCCGGCCACCCTCGGCCTCATCCCGTCACGCCTGCTCGGCCAGCAGCCGCAGGAGGGCGATCTCCGTCTTCGCGTCCGGCACCTGCCCGCTGCGGCACAGCGCCAGCAGCTCGCGGATGGGCCTCCACTGCAAGTGCGTGCCCTCCTCCAACGGAGAGCCATCCCCCTTCGGCACCCCAGGCTCCTTGCCCGTCACGTCCACCGCCGCCGGAAACACCTTCTCCGAGAGGATGCCCGGCGCCAGGAAGAAGCCCGCTCCCAGGAGCTGAATCTCCTCCGGCTTCACCTCGTACCCAGCCTCCTCGTGAACCTCCTCGGCCGCGCGGTGACGCAGGCCCGCCTCGCCCTTGTCCTCCGGCTCCAGCAGCCCCGCGACGATCTCCTCCACCCGCAGGTACGTCGCCCCGTCCGGCACCGTCATCTCCTTGCCGCGCCGGAAGTAGGCCGCCGGCCGCAGGTTCATCCGCGTCAGCACCTCCAGCCCCGACACACCGCGGCGGTACACCAGCACCGCCACCGCATCCAGCCGCGGCCGGTCCACCACGTCCACCCGGTACACCTTGGACGCCGTGCCGTCCGCGCGCCGGTTCTGGCACCGCAGCCGCCGCACTCGCAGGAAACCCTCATCGCAGCGCGCGGTTGCCGAGAAATCCTCGATGATCTCGATATCCGTCACGGAAGACTGACTGCTCGTTCGCATGCCTGCTCCCTTACCGGAAGGACCTGACGTGGGGGCGTTGCTTGCCCACCTGGGGATGATCTCGTACCTTGCGCCGTCGTCTAGCGGTCAAATTCTTCAAGCCCCCCGGATTCCCCCCGATGCGACGTCTTCTGCTCGGCCTCCTGTGTGCCCTGCTCTCCGCCTCCTGTATGCCCGTGATGGAGGGTGAGGACACCGACCTCAGCGGTCAGGAGGTCCGGCTCACGCTGCTGCACACCTCGGACATCCACTCGCGGCTCATCCCCTACGACTTCGCGCCGCTGAAGACGGACACCGACCTCGGCCTCATCCCGGACGTGGGCCCCTTCGGTGGGGCCACCCGCATGGCGGCCATCCTCAAGCGCGAGCGCGAGCGCTCCGAGCGCGTGCTGCACCTGGACTCGGGTGACTGCTTCCAGGGCGCGCCCATCTTCAACGTCAACAGCGGCGAGGCCGAGTTCCGCTTCCTGTCCCGGGCGCGGCTGGACGCGGCGGTGATCGGCAACCACGAGTTCGACGCCGGCCTGCGCAACTTCGTGGAGAAGGCGCGCGACTTCGCCACCTTCCCGCTGATGGCGGCCAACTACTACTGGGACAGCCCCAAGGACGCCGGCAACGAGCAGGCCGCGCTCAACACCTCGCCCTACGTCATCCGCAACGTGCAGGGCCTCAAGGTGGGCATCATCGGCATGGCCAACCTCGCCTCGCTCAACTCGCTGGTGGAGGGTGGCAACTCGCTGCAGGCCACCCCGCTGGAGCAGAACGAGGCGGCGCGCGCCTACGTGCAGATGCTGCGCCCGGTGGTGGACCTCGTCGTGGTGGTCAGCCACCTGGGGCTCACCGAGGATCAGGATCTCGTCCGCGGCTACGAGGCCTATTACGAGTACGAGCGCGCCAGGCCCTACCTGGAGCGCGAGCACGATCGGTGGGAGCTGCTCGAGTGGGCCTCTCCGGAGCAGGAGAACAACCCCCAGGGCGTGGTGAAGGTGCGCATCCCCGGCGTGTCCGGCCTGGACATCATCCTGGGCGGCCACCTGCACGTGGTGCTCAACCCGCCGCAGCAGCTCAGCGATCCCAGCGGCCGCAAGGTGCTGATCGCCCACTCGGGCGCCTTCGCCAAGTACGTGGGCCGCCTGGACGTGATGGTGAAGGTGCCGCAGCAGAAGGGTACGCTGGATGGCGCCGAGGTGGTCAGCCACTCCTACCGCCCCTTCCCCCTGGACGGCCTGTGGTGCGACGACGCCAAGCGCGACTGGTACCAGAAGGAAAAGAACGACACGTTCCGCACCCTGGGCTCCTTCATCAACGCCGCGGGCGTGCGCGAGGCCGTCCGCAAGTGCCAGGAGCTGGAGGACCGCGAGACCACGGACCTGCTCCAGCCCTACCTGCTGGGCATGGACTTCAACCTCCAGCTCACCTCCATCTTCTCCTACGCGCCGCGCGACCTGGATCGCCGCAACAACACCTCCTCGAGCGGTGACTCGCCGCTGGGCAACATCACCGCGGACTCCATGCGCAGGCGCCGCGCCGTGGAGGCGGAGATGGCCCTCACCAACTCGCTCGGCATCCGCGACAACCTCTACGCCGGCGCGGTGACCCAGGAGGCGATGTTCAACGTGTTCCCGTTCGAGAACACCATCAACATCATGAACCTCTCGGGCGTGGAGATTCAGGAGATGCTCGACTTCGTGGCCGATCGCTCCGCCAGCCGCGGCTGCCTCAGCCAGGCGCAGGTCTCCGGCGCGCGCTTCACCATGGACTGCGCCCAGGTGCAGCTCAACGAGCTGCGCATTCCCTGCGAGCCGGCGAAGAACGCCGCCGACTGCCCCCAGGCGAACCGCGAGGGCCACGCGCCCTGGCAGTGCCTCCAGGACCAGGACGGTGCCCGCTGCTGGGCCCACACCGCCACGGACGTCTTCATCAACGGCAACCCCATCAACCCCAACGGCATGTACCGCGTGGCGGTGAACGACTACATCGCCAAGGGAGGCTCGGGCTTCAGCGTCCTCAAGCGCAACACCACCCGCCAGGAGACGGGCATCTCCCTGCGCGACTCGCTCATCGGCTACATGCAGGGCTTCTGCACCTGCGAGGACATCAACCAGGGCCGCACCACCTCCAAGACGGGCCAGCAGTGCGGCACGCTGCATGATGGCAAGTGGGTGGTGGACGACGAGCTGCGCAACTTCTGCGGCAAGGCCAAGGACTTCGAGGACCTGCTGGCTCTCAAGGCGGGCGACTGCACGTGCCGCCAGCTCCTCAACGCGCCCACCGACCTGCCCCAGCTCTGCAACAAGCCAGACCTCACGATGGGGGAGATCCGCACCACGTGCGGCAAGAACCCCAAGGACAAGGTGGGCACCTGCGAGTGCAGGGATGTCCTCAAGCTGCTGCCCACCGCAGTGCCCCAGCGCTGCGACGCCCTCCCGCTGGAGGACATCCGCGCCACGTGCGCCGTGCCCACGGCCAAGGTGGGCGACTGCACGTGCCGAGAGATCCTCACCGTGCCCGCCAACGCGCCCACGCTCTGCAACACGCCGAACCTCACGCCGGAGCAGATCCGCACCACGTGCGCCGTGCCCACGGCCCAGGTGGGCACCTGCGCGTGCAAACAGTTCCTCACCGTGCCCGACATCGCCGGGGCCTGCAACGTGCCGAATCTCACGGAGAATGACATCGTCGCCCGGTGCATCGTGCCCTCGGGCCCGTACACCGGCCGCTGCAACTGCCGCGACGCGCTCAAGGGTGCCCAGGAGTGCGGCTCGGTCACCCGGCAGCTCGAGAGCTTCTGTGAGAACCCCACGGAAATGCCTATCGCCAATGCGTCCGCGGATGGCCGTATCGGCCGGAGGGTGAAGTAATGAAGAAGAGTCTGCTCCTCCTGGCCGCGACCGCCGCCGTGTCCGGCTGCTACAGCGTGGAAAACGCCAAGCCCTCCGGCGTGGGCTCGTTCCGTGTGCTCGTGCAGAGCATCAACGCGGTGAACGGCAGCGGCGCCCCACAGGCGCTCGACGTCGTCCCCTCTTGCATCAAGCGCTACGGCACCGCGACCGAGCAGGTGCCCCCCGAGGTGCGCGGGACGGAGGACTGCCGCTACATCGCCCCCAATGGTCCGGTGGAGATGACGCTGGACATCACCGCGCTGGACAAGAACGGCCAGCCGTTCGACTTCAACGAGGCGGTGGCCTTTCAGGTGGAGCCGGGCAGGCTCACCGGTACCTACAAGTATCACTGGACGACGCTCACCAAGGGGCGGGGCATCGGCAAGGTACGGGCCGAGTTCCTCTATGGCGAGGTGCGCGTCTGGGTGAAGGACGAGCGCTTCGAGCCCACCTACGTCGATGGCGGCATCCTCTACCACACCGATGCCGGCAGCGCGGACCCCGAGCAGTTCCCGAAGGAGCCCGACACGGGCCGCTCCTACGCCGCCGGCGCCTCCGCGCCCGTGTTCTTCGCCGAGCCCACGCTGGCCTCCATCCAGCGCCCGCAGGTGCCGGACAACCGGTCCTCGCCCTTCGTGGGGCAGTTCGTCACCATCGGCCGCGCCCCTGAGTCCGGCTCCGTGCTGTACCAGAACTGCCCGGACATCGACGTGGACAAGGATGGCAAGGTGGACGTCCTGCCGCCCAAGCCGGTGACGCTGCTGGTGACGGGGACGGATCCCTCGGGATTCTACGTCACCGACATGACGGCCTGCCGCGTGCCGGATCCCACCGAGCCGAGCGGCTACCTGCCGGGCACCTTCGGCTCCATGTACGTCTACAACTACAGCTTCCCCGAGGGACTCGACCCGGGAGATCTGCTGTGGACGCTGGCCGGCTCCCTCCAGGAGTTCACCTCCACCACGCAGCTCACCTTCCCCTCGTGGTCGGTGCGAGAGCACGTGCGCGAGCTGCCGCCGGAGCAGTGGAACAAGTACCTGAACCTCAACCCGCCCGTGGAGCTGAACCTGCGCCACTGCGGGCTGCCGGACTCCCTGTCGCCCGGCCCCGTCGACAAGCTGTGCGGCTTCTACAATGACAACATGAAGCTGGAGAGCCTGGAGTCAGCGCTGGTGAAGGTGCACCACGTGCGCTTCCCC
>NZ_DASVSO010000424.1:0-11523 GCF_036388035.1 Archangium sp. | reverse complement strand
GTGCTCGTACAGCTTGGCCAGCGCGAGGTGGAGGGGCGCGGCCTGCTCCTTGCGCGCCGACGCGAGCGCCCGCTGGAGGTTCGCCGCCGCCGTCTGGTCATCCCCCACGCGACGTGACAGCCGCGAGGCCAGCGCGAGCGCCTCGACGCCCACGGCGCCCCCGTCTCCCGCGGCGGCGGCGCGAGCGAAGGCATGGGCCCGCTCGTAGTCCCGCGCCCGGAGCGCCACGCCGGCGAAGCCCAGCAGGTCGCGCGGGTCCTTCCCCTCGGTGCCACTGGCCCGGAAGCGCCGCACCAGCATGCCCAGCAGCGCCGCCAGCAGGAGGAGGTCGTTCGCGTTGTGCTCCAGCACCGGCGTCAGGCCCGAGCCGTCCGCGCCGCGCAGGAAGCGGAAGTAGAGCTCGGGAATCTGCGAGCCGTCCACGTCCCCCACCCGGTGGTAGCCGAGCACCTGCTCCTCCAGGTGGACCAGCCGCGTGCCGGAGCCGCGGTATTTGAAGACGCGGCGCGCGCAGTGCAGCAGGTCCAGGTGCGGCAATTCGGAGGGCGTGGGCACGCGGTTGAGCACGAAGCGCGTGCGCAGCAGCGGCCAGTCGAAGCTCTTGCCGTTGAACGTCACCAGGCACGAGGACTGGGCCATGCGCTCGGCGAGCACCCGCAGCATGGGAGCCTCCTCGCCCATCTTGCGCAGGAAGAGCTGGTGCACACGCAGCGAGCGGCCTTCGAACCACGCGAGCCCCACCAGGAAGGGCACGGTGCCCGTGCCGCCCGCGAGCCCCGTCGTCTCCGTGTCCAGGAAGAGCATCCGCTGGAAGTCCACGCCCGAGAGCCCCGGCTGCAGCGCGAGGCTGGCCACCAGCGCGGACTCCACGTCCAGTGCCTCCGCGAGAGGGGCGCTGCCATGGCAGTGGTCCGGCGGCAGCACGCGCTCGGCGACGTGGACCACGCCATGCGGCGTCGTCCGAGGCTCGGCCGGCAGCGGACCTGGAGCTGGCGCGGAGGAGGGACCCCGGCGGGCGATCGCCGCGCCTTGTCTCTCGGCCCAGTCCCCGAGCATCCGGCGCAGCGCGACCACGCGCGGGTCCGGTGCCTTCGGAGACTCGGGAGCGGGAGTCTCCGAAGCGGAAGCGGCCTCCACGGGCTGGGAAGGCGCCTCCGCCGCTGGAACGACAGCGGCCGCCTCCGGCCCCGGGACTTCCGGAACAGGAGACGGCTTCGTCCCCGCCTTGCCGCCGGGGCCCACACCGCCGAGTCGTGCCAGCTTGCGCTTGAGGTCCACGGTGCGCCTCGCCTACTGCAGGGCCCCTACCCCGAGCGCCGACAGGAGCTCGAGGCCGAGCCGCTTGCGCGGATGGGCATCCACCGGTGCGCTGCCGGGCAGGGCGCCCGCGGCCGGGCCGATGCAGGCGGGGCACCCGTCCTCACAGGCGCACGACTCCAGCAGCCGCCGGGCGCGACGCAGCAGCTCCTCGCGCTGGTCGAACAGGCGCGCGGCCAACCCCACGCCGCCGGGCACGTTGTCGTAGAGGAAAATGGTGGGATCGAAGCCCACGCCCCCGTCCTTGCGCGGCGGTCCGTCCGCGTCGTCCTTGCTCCCGAGCGTCTTGCCGAGGTCCCTCGGGTCGATCATCAGCCCCACGCAGGCCACCGTGCGCAGCGCGCTGGCGATGCCGCGGAGCGCGTCGATGACAGCGGGCCGGGGCGCCCCCATGGCGCGCACCACGGACTCGGGCACGGTGAGCCAGAGCGAGGTGGTGTGCATCTGCATCTCGGGCAGGGTGACCTCGCCGTAACCCACGTTCTCGTGCGTGTGGTACTTGATTTTCTTGTAGCCAACCACCTTCTCGATGACGCTCACCTCGCCCATGCCCGCCTGCAGCTCCGGGCCCATGGGCGCGCCCTGGTCCTCCTGGATGACGTTCACCCGCACGTACGTCATCGCGTCGGTGAAGTAGTCCGGGGCCACCTTGCGCACGTAGGCCTTGTGGTTGTCGTAGTCGAAGCGCTCGACCTGATACTGCTCGGCCTCGTGCTGGTAGATGGCCTGCTCGTGCAGCATCGTGTGCGCCGAGCGGAAGTCCATCTCCGCGAGCGTGCGGTCCGTGCCCAGCTCGATGATGACCACGTTGTCCCAGCCCACGCTGCGCAGCGAGACGTGGTTGGCCGGGTACGCGTCGGTGGACCAGTGGAACATCTTGCGGCCCTCGGGGCCCGGCGTGGAGTGCACCACCTCGTGCTGCGCGAGGAACCCGAGCGCCTCCTCCGTGGACTCGGCCGGCACGTTCCCGAAGGAGTCCCCTTCCGTGAAGGGCAGCTCGAAGGCCGCGCACTTGAGGTGCTGGACGAGGATCTCCACGTTGTCCGGATCGATGCGCGCGTGCTCCACCGGAGCGCCCGTGAGGTACTTCGGATCCGCGGCGAGGTACTGGTCCAGCGGCGCGCTGGAGGACACCATGAGCGCGAGGCTGCCCGCGCCCCGGCGTCCCGCGCGGCCGAAGCGCTGCATCAGCGCCGCCACCGAGCCCGGGTAGCCGGCGCACACCACCGCGTCGAGCGAGCCGATGTCGATGCCCAACTCCAGCGCGCTGGTGGCCACCACGCAGCGCACCCCGCCCGAGCGCATGGCGGCCTCGGTGGCCCGGCGCGTGCCCGGGAGGTAGCCGCCGCGGTAGCCCTGGATGAGGTTGGGGTCCATCTTGTCCGCGATGAACTGGTCCCTCAGGTACTTGAGCATCACCTCGATGTTGTTGCGCGACTGGCCGAAGAGGAGCGTGGACACCTCGGCGCGCACCAGGTCCGACACCAGCTTCACCGCGCTCTTGAGGTAGCTGGCGCGGATGCCCAGCTCCGCGTTCACCACGGGCGGGTTGTAGACCATGATGCGCCGCTCGCCCGCGGGCGCGCCGCTCTCGGAGATGAGCGACACCTCGCGCCCGAGCATCCGCTCGGCGTGCGCCTTGGGGTTGCCGATGGTGGCCGAGGCGAGGATGAAGGTGGGCGAGGAGCCGTGGAAGGCCGCCACGCGCTGCAGCCGGCGCAGCACGTTGGCCAGGTGCGAGCCGAAGACGCCCCGGTAGGTGTGCAGCTCGTCGATGACGACGTAGCGCAGGTTGGAGAAGAGGCGCGCCCAGTTGGCGTGGTGCGGGAGGATGCCGGTGTGCAGCATGTCCGGGTTGGTGAGCAGCACGCCGCTGCGCTCCCGGGCCGCGCGCCGGGCATCCGCCGGAGTGTCCCCGTCGAAGGTGATGGCGCCGTGCTCCAGGCCCGCCTCGCGCATGAAGACGCGCAGCGACTCCTCCTGGTCCCGCGAGAGGGCCTTGGTGGGGAAGAGGTAGAGGGCGCGCGCCTGCGGCTCCCGCGCGAACCGGTCCAGCAGCGGCAGGTTGTAGCAGAGGCTCTTGCCCGAGGCCGTGGGCGTGGCGATGACGAGGTTGCGCCCTTCGCGCGCCAGCCGGTACGCCTCGGCCTGGTGGGAGAAGAGCCGCTCGATGCCTCGGCGCTGGAGGGCCTCGCGCACCTGGGGCGCCACCTCTTCGGGGAGGGGCGCGTAGGAGCCGGTGCGCTCCGGCGTCACCTCGTCGAGGACGAAGTTGGGCCAGAGCTGCCTGTCCTCGCGCCACCCCTTCAGGACGGCCTCGAGACCGCGGGGACCCGACCAGGGCTTGCGCCGGGAACCGGCGAAGGCCCCTTCTTCCTTCTCTGGCTTCATGGGGCCGGGCACTGTACAGACGTGTACCCGGCGAGGCAACGCGCGAGCGCCCCTCGTCCCAAACAGGGCCCAGGCAAGCGTCGTGACCTGGACGTGGGGGAGGCGCGGCTACTCCGGCAACTCCAGCGAGCGCCACAGGTACCAGCTCGCCACCGTGCGCCACGGGCGCCAGCGCTCACCGTGGGCCAGCAGCTCCTTGGGGCGCGGCAGCTCGGAGAGGCCGTACGTGCGCATGAAGCCCTTGCGGACGCCGTAGTCATCCACCGGCAGCACGTCCGGTCGGCCGAGCCGGAAGATGAGCAGCATCTCCACGGTCCACTGGCCGATGCCACGCACCTTCGTGAGGTGCGCCACCAGCTCGGCGTCGCTCATGCGCCTGGCTCGGGCCAGCGTGGGCACCTCGCCTTCCAGCGCCTTCGCCGCCAGGTCTCGCAGCGCCGCCGTCTTGGCGCCGGAGAGCCCCGCCTCGCGCAGGCTCTCCACCGGGTGGGCGAGCACTGCCTCGGGCGTGAAGCGCTTCCCCATTCCCACACGCTCGCAGACACGACCGAAGATGGTGGCCGCCGCCTTGCCGGTGAGCTGCTGGTAGGCGATGGACCGGGCCAGCGCCGCGAAGGGGCTTTGCAAGGCCTCCACCTTCATGCTGAAGGGCCCCACCCGCTTCATCAGCGCGCCGAGCGTCGGGTCCGCCTTCGCCAGCGCCCTGCGCGCGGCGGGCGTGAAACCCTCCGGCAGGAGGCTCTCGGCGGACGGCAGGGAGTCGGAAGCAGGAAGGACACGCTTGGTCGCGGCGGGCATGGGCCTCATCGTAGTGCCCTTCACTTCGACGCGAGAGGGTGGAATGCAACGCCGTCCAACCCCAGGCGATGGCAGGCATCGACGAAGCGCTCGGTGCAGACGATCACGCCGGAGAAGTCCTCCAGCCGGAACAAGTCGCGATCGCCGGGAAGCGTGCTCGCATCCAGCAGGAGCTCATCGGGCAGCGTGACGCCAAAACGGTGACACCGAGAGCAAAGGGGTTTTCGATCGGGGGGCAGGCAATCGGGGTGCGCATGACCCTTGGGGAGGATTTCCAACTCGAGCAACTCGGGGGAGTTCCGTTGGCGGAAACGAATCTCAGTGCGGCACCCCTTGAGTTCTCGCAGGCCCTTGGCCTGGAGCTTCTCCAGCGCTTCGCGCTGCACCAGCAGCCACCATTGCTCGATAGAAAAGAACGACCCGAAGCGGCCTCGGGCATTGCCGACGAGCGGGCCCAACTCCGTACCAGGCTTCAACATGGCCCCTGGAGGCAAAAAAGGGCGCACCAGCTCACAGAGCCTTTCATACTCCTCGATGGGCTCGGCTCGGGCCTCCTCGAAGTCGGCCAGGGCGGCCACCGGAGTCAAATCCACCGAGGGATACGTTCTGGCGCCGCCTCCCCAAGTCAGCTTGCATCCAGGGCATTTGAAAATGCCTGGAAGGCCCCACTTGTGCACGGCGTCCACGGAGCCCGTGTAACCCGAGTTCCTGTCTTTCTCGATCCTGAAATGTTGCATCCGGGTGCTCCCAGGCTCCATCAATCGCAGTTGTAGGGCACGAGCGGGCCGAGCACTCCGAATCGCATCATGAGTTCGCCCGCGAACCGCCAGATCTCCTCGGGCGGGGCATCCTCGTTCTTATCCTTGAACTGCCGCCAGGCCTCATTCCACTGCCCTCCGTCTGGCCCGCCACTATGCAGCCACTGGTGGAAGCCCCTGGGAACACGAATGGTGAAGGCGTGGATGTCGATGTGCTTACGCTTGAACCACCGGGCCAACACCGACTGCTGCGGGAAGATGTGGTGCTTCTCGAAGGGCTCGCGCGGGGGAGTGAGGCAATGGTGGCGCCAGAGTTTACGCGCCCCCACCTCGCGGGTCTTCCAGTTGTGCCAGGGGATTTCGAAGACGGGGTCCGCCGAGGTGGGCGCGGCGAGAGGGTGTCCCCACCAGCGGTGATGAAGCGGCGGCTCCACCAGGGAAGAACGAAACATCGGAGCCGGAGCAGCCGGAACCACGGCCTGCGCCAGCAGCACGGGGCGGGCCTCCACCTCCGCGACGTCCTGGCAGCGCCAGATGGCGCAGCGCGCCTCGTTACACAGCGGCACCACGCACGTGGGGTCCGCGCGAGCCGCCTCCCACGAGGAGGACACGAGCTCGGGCGCCTCCACCTCCTCACGCACGTCGGGCGCCGAGGTGACACAGGCGCTCAGCAGCACACCGAGGAGCGCGAGACCCAGCCTGGAGGGGGGAAAGCCCATGCGGCCCATGCTACTCGCGGCCGCTGCCTCGCACCTCACCCTCGCGGGGTGACGCCTCCCCGGCTCAGCGGACCTTCTTCGACGGCAGCCCCTTCACCGCCGGGCCGTTGAGCACCTCGCCCGTCGGGCTGAAGCGGGAGCCGTGGCACGGGCAGTCCCAGGAGCGCTCGGCGTTGTTCCAGTGCACGTAACACCCCACGTGCGTGCACACCGGGCTCACCGCGTGGACGGCCCCGCCCTCGTCGCGGAAGACGGCCACCTTCTTGCCGTCCACCTCCAGGATGCGACCCTCGCCTTCCGGCACCTCGGACAGGTCATGCCCTTCCGGCTTCGCCAGCCGATCCGCCACGAAGTGGAAGGCCACCTCCGCGTTCTCCTGGATGAAGTCCTTCGCCCCCGCCTTCGCCTTCACCCGCGTGGCGTCATAGAGCGCCGCGTACGGGTTCTGTCTCCCCAGGATGAGGTCCGTCAGGATCATCCCCGACAGCGTCCCGAACGTCATGCCCGTGCCCGAGAAGCCCGTGGCCACCCACACGTGCCGCGAGTTGCTGTTGCGCCCGATGTACGCCAGTCCATCCGCCGGCTCGATGACCTGGCCGGACCAGCGGTGGGAGATCTCCGTCACCGGGAAGCGCCTCAGCGTGTACGCCTCCAGCGCATCGTAGTGGCGCTGCGTGTCCTCCTCGGTGCCCACCTTGTGGTCCTCGCCTCCGACGATGAGGTAGTCCACGCCCTCCACCCGCTGGGTGCGGATGTAGTGATACGGATCCTGGCTGTCGTAGTAGAGCCCCGCCTCCAGCGGCGCCGCGAGCCGCGCCGCCACCGAGTAGGTGCGGTACGCGTACAGCTTGGTGTGCAGGAAGACGCGGTTGAGCGGCGTGGTCGTCGCCTCCACCACGTCCCGGCAGGTGAGGACGCCGTGCGGCGTATGCACCCGGCACGGCACGCCCTCGTGCAGCTCCGTCACCTGCGTCTCCTCGAAGATGTAGCTGCCGTCCCCGAGAATCCCCTCGGCGAGCGCCAGCAGGTACTCGCGCGGGTGGAACTGGGCCTGATCCTCCACGCGCAGCGCCAGCTTCACCGGGTAGGGCAGCGGCACCTCTTGCGTCAGCGAGCACATCAGGCCCGCCTGCCGGGCCGCGGACGCCTCGCGCTCCAGTTCCCGGGCCTCCCGCTCCGTCTCCGCGTAGCGGTAGCCGGGCAGGCGCTGGAAGCCGCACGAGATGCGCAGCTGCTCCACCAGCCCGGCGATCTTCTCGATGGCCGCGCGGGAGGACTCGGCCGCCATGCGCGCGCCCTTCTCCCCGAAGTCCGAGGCGAGCGTGGCGTAGGGCGTGTCCAGCAGCTCGGTGAGGTGCGCCGTGGTCTGCCCCGTCTGCCCCGTCAGCAGCCGGTGCATCTCCACCACCGCCACGCGCTTGCCCTCCTGCTTGAGCAACCAGGCCGTGGTGAGGCCGGCGATCCCCCCGCCAATCACCACCACGTCCACTTCGAGGTCCCCCCGCAGCGCCGGGTAGCGCCGCGCCGGGGTCGTCACCGTCCACAGCGACTTGTGCGTGCGCTCTTCCACCATGAGCCAAAGGCTAGGAACGCGGCCGGGGGGCGGAAAGGCGAGCGACCGGGCTGCCTCGCCTGTCTGCTTGCCCTCCCCTGGGAGCCTCGGGTTGTACACGAGCCAACAACCCGGGCCTCGGGATGTTGGCCACTCATGGCGAGTACCGGAGTACCATGGGGATACTGGGCCTCACTGACTAGTAACTCTCGACCTGTTTGCCGAGGACCCCGGAGAGTCACGTCTTGCCATCCACCGCCGCCCTGCCGTCGCCCCCCCCACCGGGCCCCGAGGCGCGACTCGCGTTCGCCGAGCTATTGCTCGGCTGCGACGAGGCGAGGACGTGTGCCGAGGCCGCCGTGGCGTGGCTCGTCCACCACACGCACGCGGTCCAGGTGCTGTGCCTCGCGCCGGACGAGTCCGACTCCCACCGGCTCGTTCCCCTGGCCAGCCATGGGCTCGCCGAGGCCGAGGGCTTCATGCTCGCCCTGCATGATCCAAAGCACCCGCTGGTGGAGGCGCTCCAGTGGACCGAGCCCCACTGGTTTCCTCCCGGGGAGCTGCCCCCGGAGCTGCCGCTGACGGGCACCGGTGTCTTCTCCCTGTCGCTCGGCCGCGGCGGGCCGGGCACGCCCGCCCCCGGGCTGCTGCTGGTGGCCTCACCCGTGCCGGAGCTGCCCTCCGACACGACCTGGCTCGCCGGCCACCTGGGCATGCACCTCTCGCGCCTGGACAAGGGCCGCCAGCTCTCGCGGCTCGAGGCGGCCTCCTCCGAGCTGGCCGCCCGGGTGAATGCCGCCACCGAGGAGCTGGCCACGCAGAACGAGCTGCTGCGCCGTCAGGCCATCCAGCTCGAGCAGGCGAGCGCCGCCAAGTCGCAGTTCCTCGCCAACATGTCCCACGAGCTGCGCACGCCGCTCAACGCCATCCTCGGCTACACCAACATGCTGCTGCAGGGCGTCAATGGCGAGCTGCCCCCGCCCCAGCGCCGCAGCCTCAGCCGCATCGACTCCAACGGCCGCCACCTGCTGGAGATCATCAACGAGATCCTCGACATCACCCGCATCGAGGCGGGCCGGATGCCGCTGCACCTGTCCGAGTTCCGCATCCCCGAGCTCGTCCAGGAGGTGATGGCCGAGCTGGATCCGATCATCGTGCGCTCGAAGCTGGCGGTGAGCACCGCGCTGGATGCCAACCTGCCGCAGGCCTACAGCGATCGGCAGAAGGTGAAGCAGATCGTCGTCAACCTGCTGTCCAACGCCCTGAAGTTCACCCACGAGGGCTCCATCCGGGTGCTGGCCTCGTACGAGGTCGCCACGGCCACCTTCCACATCGCCGTGGAGGACACCGGCATCGGCATCGAGCCCAGCAACCAGGAGAAGGTCTGGGAAGACTTCCAGCAGGTGGACAGTTCCCCCACGAGGCCCTATGGCGGCACGGGCCTGGGACTCTCCATCTGCCGGCGGCTGGCCGCCATGCTCGATGGGCGCCTGTCGCTCAAGAGCGCGCTGGGCCAGGGCTCGACGTTCACCCTGCACCTCCCCCGACGTACGAGGCGGACATGACTCCCCCAGCTCGAAACGACACCCCGCCCCTCGTCCTGATCGTCGATGACTACCAGGATGCCCGGGAGATGTACGCCGAGTACCTCGAGTTCTCGGGCTTCCGCGTCGTCGAGGCCCGCAACGGCGCGGAGGCGGTGGAGAAGGCCTTCGCGCTGCGGCCCTCGGTCATCTTGATGGACCTGTCGCTGCCGGTGATGGACGGCTGGGAGGCGACGCGGCGCCTCAAGGCGGACGTGCGCACGCGCTCCATTCCCGTGGTGGCCCTCACCGGCCATGCCCTGGACGGGCACTCGCGCGAGGCCCAGGACGCGGGCTGCGACGCCTACGTCACCAAGCCGTGCCTGCCGGACGCGCTGGTGCGCGAGGTGCAGCGCGTGCTGGCGACCGTGGCCCCCGCGGCGTAGGTTGGTCGGGGTGCTGGGAGGCACCGCCCCATGACCCGACCCGTTCTCGTCGCCGCCTCGTTCTCCCCCTGGTCGGAGCGCGCCCGCTTCGCCCTCGACCACCATCGCATCGACTACGTCCAAGAAGAGTACATGCCGTTTCTGGGGGAGCCGCTGCTCCGGCTGCGCACCCGGGTGTTCCGCGGACAGCTCTCGGTGCCCGTGCTCTTCCATGACGGCCGCGTCATCCGTGACTCCGTCGAGATCGCCCGGCACGCCGACCGCGTGGGCTCGGGCGCTCCGCTGTTCCCCTCGGGCGCCGAGGCGGAGATCGCTCGATACGTGGAGATGGCGACCGGGCTCATGGAGGCCGGGCGCGCGGTGAGCATGCCCCGGATGCGCCAGAACCCGGCCGTGGGGCGCGAGAGCCTGCCTCCTTCCCTTCCCGCCCCGCTCCGCGCCGTCCTGAGTCCGCTGGTGGGCATGGGGACGGCATACATCGCCAGGAAGTACCGCGTGAGCGAGTACCCCCTGGACGAGACCCGGGCGAAGATACGACGGACCCTCGAACAGCTCCGGACCGCGCTGCGCGGCCGCGGCACGCTGCTGTCCGACTTCACCTTCGCCGATATCGCCGCCGCCGTGGCGCTGACCGTGGTGCGCCCGGTGGAGCACCCCGTGATTCCGCTCGGGCCGGCGATGCGCGCCGCTTTCACCGAGCCGGGACTCGCGGACGAGTTCGGAGAGCTTCTGGAGTGGAGGGACCGGCTCTACGCCGAGCGACGATCCGCTCGTCCAAGGGGCAACCAGGCTTCGCTTTAGCCCTTGAGCCTCACGCGACGTGAGGGTGTACCCCTCTTTTCAGCCACACCCGCGTGGCTGAAAGGAGCGTGTCTCATGCGGCCAGAAGCCCTGAAGGTGGGCGAGCTCGCCCGAAGAACCGGGCTGTCCGTCCGCACCCTGCACCACTACGACGACCTGGGCCTGCTCTCGCCGTCACTTCGCACGGCGGCCGGCTATCGGCTCTACACCCCGGAGGATGTCGCCCGCCTCCAGCGCATCCTGTCCCTCCGCCAGCTCGGCTTCTCGCTGGAGGAGATCAAACGCTGCATCGACGAGCCCGACTACTCTCCGCTCCGAGTGCTGGAGCTGCGCCTCGCACGTGCTCGCGAGCAGCTCACCCTCCAACAGGAGCTGTGTCAGCGCCTGGAGGCGCTCGCCGTCCAGCTCCGCTCGGCGGAGACACCCTCCGTCGACCAACTCCTTCAAACCATCGAGGTCATGACCATGTTCGAGAAGTACTACACCCCCGAGCAGCTCCAGGAACTCGAGACGCGCCGCCAGGCCCTGGGTGAGGACGCCATCCGCCAGGTCCAGGAAGAGTGGCCCCAGCTCATCGCCCAGATGCGCGCCGAGATGGACAAGGGCAGCGACCCCGCCAGCGAGCCCGTGCAGAAGCTCACCCAGCGCTGGGGTGAGCTCGTCCGCGCCTTCACCGGCGGCAACCCGGGCATCGAGAAGTCGTTGAGCACCATGTACCAGCAGGAGCCCAACGTCGGCGCCCAGTACGGGCTCGACGCCCAGCTCTTCGCCTACGTGAACCGCGCCATGGCGGCGGCGAAGAAGCCCGGCACCCCTGCATGAGACGGCGATGCAGCGGCTCCTGACGCCACTCAGCGAGCCGCTGCCACCTTCTCGGCTTCGAGGACGAGGGCATCCGCCCACGGGGGCAACCGCGCCCAGCCAGCGGTGTGCTCGGTGCGCGCGTAGAACTCACCGCCCGCCCCACGCGCCACGAGGAGCTGGCCGATGCCCTTGTCTCCCCGCCGGTACTCCACGCGGAACACCTCGCGGGGAGTACCCCCGGGTGGCTCCTCGCCTCGGCCCAGCAGGTCCGTCGGATTCACCGCGAGCAGCCACACCCGCTCGTGCCACCTGCGGGCCGTCTCGTCCGGTGAGTCCGGTGCGTCCTGGGGCACGAGCTCCGCCGGACGCCGCGACCGGACGAGGAAGGTGCGCGAGTTGCCCCCCTGCGTCACG
>NZ_DASVSO010000423.1:0-6088 GCF_036388035.1 Archangium sp. | reverse complement strand
CTGCAGTGGCTGCAGGAGAAGCCGCGCGGCAAGCGGGAGATCCTCGCGGCCTTCCTGTCCGCGGGCCGGGGCCTGGCCGCCGCGCACGCCGCGGGGCTCGTGCACCGCGACTTCAAGCCCACCAACGTGCTGGTGGGCAAGGACGGCCGCGTCCGGGTGACGGACTTCGGCCTGGCGCGCACCCATGACGCGCCCCCGGAGCCCCTGGCCGAGGACACCCCGCCGGCCCCGAGCACCAGCCCCGTCAAGTCGCACAGCCTGCTGGAGCTGGAGCTGACGCAGAAGGGCGCGGTGCTGGGCACGCCGGCCTACATGGCGCCCGAGCAGTTCCGCGGCGTCACCGCGGACGCACGCAGCGACCAGTTCTCCTTCGCCGTGTCGCTGTGGGAGGCCCTCTACGGCGAGCGCCCCTTCGAGGGCCGCTCCTCCAGCGAGCGCAAGGAGAAGGTGCTGGCGGGCCTCATCAATCCCCCGCCGTCCCACTCCCGCGTTCCGCCGTGGATCCACCGCGCCCTGCTGCGCGCCCTCAGCACCGCGCCGGAGGCCCGCTACCCCTCGCTGGACGCGCTGCTAGCCACCCTGGAGAGGGACCCCGCCCAGGTGCGCCGCCGCTGGCTGGCCGTCGCGGCGCTGCTGCTCCTCGTCACCGGCTCGGGCGTGCTGGCCTGGAGCACCTGGCACCAGCGCAAGGCGAGCCTGTGCACCGGCGTCCAGGCGAAGCTGGTGGGCATCTGGGACGCGCCGCGCCAGGCCGCCGTCGAGAAGGCCTTCCTCGGCACCCAGCAGAGCTATGCCGGGGACACCTGGACGCGCGTGCGCGACGCCCTGAACACGTACACCGCGGCGTGGACGGGCATGCACCAGGACACCTGCGAGGCCACGCGGATCCGCGGAGAGCAGTCCGAGGCCGTCATGTCCCTGCGCATGGCGTGCCTGGAGGGCCGCCGGCAGGAGCTGGCCGCGCTCACCGAGGTCTTCACCGAGGCGAACGCCACCGTGGTGGAGAAGGCCATCTCCGCCGCCAGCGCCCTGCGCCCCCTGCGCGGCTGCGCGGACGTGGAGGCCCTGCTGGCCGAGGTGAAGCCGCCCGAGGACACCGCCACCCGCCAGGCCGTGGAGGCCGCGCGCGCCCAGCTCGCCCGCGTCAAGGCCCACACCGAGTCCGGCAAGTACAAGGAGGCGCTGGAGCTGGCGACGGCGGTGGCGCAGAAGACGGCGACGCTCGGCTACGGGCCCGTCCACGCCGAGGCCCTCTTCATGCGCGCCTGGACGCAGATCATCTCCGGGGAGAGCCAGGGCGTCACCCCGCTGCTCACCGAGGCGCTGTGGCTCGCGCATGCCTCGCGGCACGACACCATCGCCACGGCGGCCAGCGTGCGGCTGATGGGCTACTACAGCTACCGCGGGCCCAAGGAGGAGGAGGACCGCTGGGAGCACTTCGCGCGGGCCTCGCTCGACCGGCTCGGGGAGAATGGCGAGCTGCGGGCCATCTACCACAACAACCGGGGCATCTCGCTCTACAACCAAGGCAACTTCGCCGAGGCCTACGAGGCCTTCGACAAGGCCTTCGCCCTGGCGGAGCAGCACCTGGGCCCCGCCAACGCGACGACGCTGCGCTACGCCACCAACTCCCTGGCCGCGCTGGGCAACCTGGACCGCATCGAGGACTCGATCAGAGCCTTCGAGGCGCTCGTCCGCATGGGGGAGACGAACCTCGGCCCCACCCACCCCTTCCTCACCCACCCCCTGTCGAACCTGTCGAACAGGTACCTCATGCAGGGGCGGCTCGCCGACGCGCGCCGCGTGCTCGACCGGATGAAGGAGATCGGCCAGCAGGCCTACCGACCCGGCTCGGAGGAGTGGGCGCACTTCCACCTGGCCTACGGAGACCTCGAGAGCGAGGAGGGCCGGGACGCCGAGTCCCTCCAGCACTACGAGGAGTCCGCGCGCCTGTTCCAGGAGCGCACCGGCGCGGAGAGCACGGACACGCTGCAGGCGCTCGTGCGGGTGGCCGATGCGCAGATGTCCCTGGAGCGGCTGACCCAGTCGCAGCAGACCTTCCAGCGGGTGCTGGAGCTGGTGAAGAAGGACCCGCGGCAGCACGAGCACGTCTACACCCAGGCGATGCTCGGGCTGGCGACGCTCCACTCGGTGCGCGGCCAGTACGACAAGGCGCTCCGGTTGCGTCAGCAGGCCCTGGAGCTGCGCGAGAAGTACCTGGGCTCCGAGCACTACAACACGTCCCTCGTCCGCCAGGACATCGCCAGCACCTATATCGAGCTGGGACAGCCCGCCCGCGCGCTCGTGCACCTCGAGCAGGTGCTGGCCCGCTTCCAGAAGACGGACCTGGAGACGCCCGCCGGGGCCCTGGTGCTGGCCGGCAAGGGCTACGCGCTGTGGAAGCTGGGCAGGGTCTCCGAGGCCATCCCCCTGTTGGAGCACGCGCTCCAGGTCGTCGAGAACCGGCCGGGACGCGCCGAGTACGTGGCCATCGTCCAGTCCATCCTGGCCCGCGCCCTCATGGACGCCGGTCAGCCGGAGCGCGCCCTGCCGCTCGCCCTGGAGGCGCGCACCACCTACTCCCGCGCGCCCGTTCTCCATGCCATCGAGCTGGCCCAGCTCGACGCCCTGCTGAAGCACCGGACCTCGGCAACCCCCGCGGCCCCACCGGTACCGACGGCGCTATCCGCCCCTCCCTGAAGGTTCGCTCGCGCGGGCGAGCGCGCGGAGGATGACCGGCGTGAGCTCCGTCGTACCGAGCGCGTCCAGCGCGAGCTCCCAACGGCCCTCGGCGCACAGGCCGCTCAAGCCCGCGTCCTCATGGGCCTGCCGGGCCGCCGACACCAGCGCCTCGCGCACGGCCTCGGCGACCGCGCGGCCGACTTCGTCGCAGCGTTGGCACTCCAGCTCGACGCCGAGCCGGCTGCGCCGTCCCTCTTCGGTGAGGATCCACGGGCGCTCCATCCACGGCGGGGTATGGCGCATGTGCTGCCGGTGGCCGCACGCGAGGTCGGCGACCCAGTGGCTCTCACTGTCGAGGTGGAATCCCGTGATGGGCTGCTTCATCGGCGCCGGCTCCTCTGGAGAGCACCCAGGCAACGGGGCACCTCCGTCTTGTGCGTCTCGGAACACATGCCCAGCTTTCCAGGGTCATGAAGAAACTGAGCACGCTCCCCGCCTGGATGCTGTACCTGCTCGCACCGATGATGGCGCTCGCGCAGACCGCGCCTCCCTCCGACAGCCAACGACAGGACCACTATGTCCTGAGCAGCCCCGCGCTCTGGTACTGGGTGGCGGTGCTCATGGTGGCGGCGGCGGCCTTCGCGGTCTTCTCCTTCCAGCTGTCGAAGCGCAGGCAGCCCCCGCACCGTCCGAGTACCCCCTGACTCAGGGCGAGTCCTCTAGACGGAGGGGCCGCTCGCCGCGCGCAGGGCATCGATGAGCTCGTCAGCCGACACCGGATGGCCCTGCCCTTCCGGCGTGAAGAAGATGCCCACCGGCATCCCCTCCTCGGCGAGCTGCGGCAGCACGTTGTTCATCAGTTCCTGCAGCTTGATGGGGCGGGGCTGGAAGCCGGACCACAGCCGCGTGGCGCAGAGGGCGGCGAACTCGGGCGCGGGCCAGAGGGGCAGCACGTCCCGCCCGTCGTCGTCGAGCGCGAGCGCCCAGCCCTCGCCATCGAGTCCCCACACCTCGCCGGACTCCACCACGCGCTGGAGGAAGTACGAATAGCGGCGGGCCGCGGGTAACCGCAGCACGGCCTGCATGCGCTCCTGGCTCTGCTCACGTTCCATTCGTCCTCCCCATCCTCGAAGGATTCATCACCGGTCCGACATGGGCCTCGCCACGGGCAACCTCCCCGACGAGCGAGGTCACCTCCTCGGCACAACCCCAGGAGAGCGTCACGCCCGCGCCCCCGTGTCCATAGTTGTGGATGACACACCGCTCCCCCACCCGCTCCACCTCGAGGCGCACCGAGGGCCGTCCGGGCCTCAGTCCCACCAGGTGTTGCAGCACGTGGATGCGGGTGCCCTCGGGGAGCAGCCGCGCCGCGCGCGCGAGGATGGCCTCGGCCCGCGCCGGGTCGGGCTCCAGCGAGGCGTTCCCCTCCTCCGCCGTGCCGCCGAGGATGCAGTCGTGGGTGCGGGGAATGATGTACGTCATGCCGCGCGCCTCGTCCTCGTCGAGGAGGAAGCGCTCCACCGGGAGCGGCGCCACGCGGAGCACCTCGCCGCGGATGGGAAAGAGCGTCTCGTCCCCCAGCAGGGAGCGCGAGCCCAGGCCGGTGCAGTTGACCACCAGCGAAGCCGCCGCCCAGGCCTCGTCCAGCGAACGCACCTCGCGCGGATGGATGGAGCCCCCGAGCTGGCGGAAGCGCGCCAGCAGGTAGGGGAGGTAGCGCGGCATGTCGATGACGGGGGCCGTGAAGACGAAGCCATCCACGTAGCCGGGGAGCAGCTCCGCGGGAGTGGCGCGGCGGAAGTCGGGCACGCACGAGCGCCACCACGGGTCGGGAGCATGCTCGCGCAACAGCTCGAGCCCCAGGACGTTGCGCACGCCGGTGTCAGGGCGGGTGGCGAGCGCGCACAGCTCGTCGAAGGTGCGACCGGCCCAGGCGGTGACGCGCTCCTGCGGGAATGCGCGGTAGGGGTACCAGACGGCCGCCGCGACATCGGATGTGGTGTGGGGGGGCTGCTCGCGCGCCCAGAGTTCCACCGTGTGACCGGCTTCAAGCAGCCGAACACCACAGGACAGGCCGGAGACTCCACAACCGAGGATGACGACGTGCATGGGGAACAGGGGGCAATTCCCAGTTCTAGCGCGGATGAGGTCGGAAGCGTGAATGCCCCCCTCCCTCCATGAACGCGAGGGGTGGGGGTATCTTCTCCGGCGATGCCTCCCCTCATCGGTCTGCTGACGGATTTCGGCCTGACGGACACCTACGTGGGCCAGCTGAAGGCGGCGCTCCTGCGGGTCGCTCCGACGGCGGTCCTGGTGGACCTCACGCATGCGGTGCCCGCCCAGGACGTGAGGGGCGGTGCGTTCCTCTTGTGGAGCGCGGTGGAGGCCTTCCCCGAGGGCTCCTTGCAGCTCGCGGTGGTGGATCCCGGCGTGGGCTCGACGCGACGCGCCGTGGCGGCACGGACGCGGCGGGGAGACGTGCTGGTGGGTCCGGACAACGGACTGCTGGTGCCGGCCATCGAGCAGCTCGGAGGGCTGGCCATGGCGGTCGAGCTGACCGAGCCCGCGTATTGGGGCCCGCGCACGTCGCGGACGTTCCACGGGAGGGACCTGTTCGCGCCGGTGGTGGGGCACCTGGCGACGGGCGTTGCGTTGGAGAAGCTCGGCTCGACGCTGCACCACCTGGAGTCGCCCTTCTCCTTCCCACCGCCCATGGAGGAGGACGGCTTCCCGGTAGGCGAGGTCCTCCACGTGGACACCTACGGCAACCTCATCACCAACCTCCCCGGGGCGGTGCTGCCGGCGCGCTTCCGGGTGCACCTCGGGACCACGGTCATCGAGGGCGCGCCCCACGCGCACTACCAGGTCGTCACTTCCGGTGAACCGCTCTCCCTCGTGGGCAGCGCGGGGCTGCTGGAGGTGTCCGTGCGGGACGGCAGCGCGGCCGAGGTGCTCGGCGTGGGCCGGGGCGCGCGCGTGCGCATCGAGCCGGCCTGACTCCGTCTTCCCTTCCCGTCGAGCGGCTCCGTGCCCAGCTTGTCCACGGAGGAGCCATGCGCATGGGGATGGAGCAGCCAAGACGGAAGGCACCCGGCTGGGCGAAGGCCCACATCTACACGGTGGGCCACTCCACCCGCTCGGCGGAGGAGCTGGTGGAGCTGCTGCACGCGCACGGCATCCAGACGCTCGTGGACATCCGCACGGTGCCCCGCTCGCGCACCAATCCCCAGTTCAACCAGGACACCTTGCCGAAGACGCTCGCGAAGGAGGACCTCCGGTACGTCCACCTGCCACGGCTCGGGGGCTTGCGGCGCACGAGCAAGGACTCACCCAACGGCGCGTGGCGCAACCGCAGCTTCCGAGGCTACGCGGACTACATGCGGACCGACGAGTTCGCCCAGGGGCT
>NZ_DASVSO010000422.1:0-3405 GCF_036388035.1 Archangium sp. | reverse complement strand
GTGAGGTAGTTCACGTTGCCCAGCAGCACCAGGGCGATCTCCCGCCCGTGCCGCTCGATCGTCTCGAGGATGTCCTCGGTGCGCAGCGTCTCCTCGCCCTCGCGAGGGGAGAGGCGGATGGTGGCCTCGTTCGGGTCCTGCCCGTGGAAGCGCAACTGCGAGGCCACCGCGTACTGGTCCGACGGGAAGGCCCCGGCCTCCATGAGGATTTTGCGGCGCTCGCCCGAGGGCTGGTAGAAGGACACCAGCATCAGGTGCAGGTTCACCGTGAGGGTGTTCATCACCACCACTTCGAGGGGGTGGGCCCCCACGAGCCGGGCCGTCTGCTCGGTGAGCAGCTCGTGGTAGGGCATCCACGGACGCTGCCCGGTGAAGTGGCCCTCCACCCCGTGCTTCTCCCAGTCCTCCAGGGCCTCGAGCACGTAGGGCTTCGCCTTGCGCGGCTGGAGCCCCAGCGAGTTGCCCACGAGGTAGATGACCGGCTCTCCGCTCTGGGTGCGCGGGAAGAGGAACTCCTCCCGGAAGGAGCGCAGCGGATCCTGCGCATCCATCCGCCGGGCGAAGTCCTCACTGGCCTCGAAACGCACTGCTTCACCGCTACCGCTCATCTACTTGAACTCCTCTGCTGAACGCCCGAGCCACTCGAGCGCATTGCGCCACAACAACCGCTCCCGGGTGGAAGCGTCGAAGTCCGAGAGGGACTCCACCAGGGTGCCCGGCCGGTCCTCGCCGAGCGGGAAGGGATAGTCGCTGCCCAGGGCGACCTTGTCCGGGCCGAACAGCCGCACGATGAAGCGCAGCATCTCCGGGTCGTGCACGAGCGAGTCCACCCAGAAACGGCCCAGGTACTCGCGAGGCGGCACCGGGTTGTCCACCGCCACGAGGTCCGGCCGCACCTGGAAGCCGTGCTCGATGCGCCCGAAGGTGCCCGGGAAGGCGCCGCCGCCGTGCGCGAAGGCGAGCCGCAGCTTCGGCAGCTTCTCCAGCGTGCCGGAAAACAGGAGCGAGCAGACGGCGATCGCCACCTCCGCGGGCATGCCCACGAGCCAGGGCATCCAGTACTTCTTCATGCGGGCGTCGCCCAGCATGTCCCAGGGGTGGACGAAGAGGGCCGCGCCCAGCTCGGCCGCCGCCTCGAAGAAGGGGAAGAGCTCCGGCTCGCCCAGGTTGGTGCCGTTGACG
Organism: Archangium sp.; assembly: GCF_036388035.1. Taxonomy (GTDB): domain Bacteria; phylum Myxococcota; class Myxococcia; order Myxococcales; family Myxococcaceae; genus Archangium. Next base: position 2,223 of record NZ_DASVSO010000422.1, on the reverse strand, counting down.
TGCGAGCCCACCTGCACTCCGGCCAGCCCCAGCTCGCGCACGCAGCGCTCCAGCTCGCGCACGGCGAGCGCCGGGGACTGGAGGGGCACCGTGCCCAGGCCCACGAAGCGCTTGGGGTGCGCCCGCACCACCGAGGCGAGCTGGTCGTTGAGGAAGCGCGACAGGTCCAGCCCGTGCTCCGGCTTCGCCCAGTAGCCGAACATCACCGGCACCGTGGAGAGCACCTGCACGGAAACACCGCTCGCATCGCACTCCTCGATGCGCTTCACCGGATCCCAGCAGTTGCTCTCAATCTCCCGGAAGAACTTCCCGTCATCCCGCACCATGCGCGCCCGACACGGAGCGTGGTGCTCCAGCGTCATGAAGCCGCCGTAGCCGAAGCGCTCGGCGAAGCGCGGCAGCTCGGGCGGCAGCAGGTGGGTGTGGATGTCGATCTTCATGACGCGCGCTTCTCTCGCGTCAGCTGGAAGCCGCACTTCTTGCAGGTGCAGTGCTCCGGGTTGCCATAGAAGCGGTCGAACACCGGCGGGAGCTGGGTGACGATGTTGGTGACCTGGAGGTACTCGTCATAGAGCTTCGTGTCGCACTGGGGGCAGAACCACGCGAACCCGTCCAGCTCGCCCTCCCGCCGCTTGCGCTCGATGACCAGCCCCACCGTGCCCGCCGGCCGCTGCGGCGAGTGCGGCACCCGGGGCGGCAGCAGGAAGATCTCCCCCTCGCGGATGGGGATGTCCACGGGCTTGCCGTCCTCGATGACGCGCAGGTTGATGTCGCCCTCCACCTGGTAGAAGAACTCCTCGCTCTCGTCGATGTGGAAGTCGGTGCGCGAGTTGGGCCCGCCCACCACCATCACGATGAAGTCCCGGTCCTGCCACACCATCTGGTTGCCCACGGGGGGCTTGAGCAGGTGGCGGTGCTCGTCGATCCACTTCTTGAAGTTGAGGGGCTGCAGTCGGCTCATCTCACTCTCCAATGGTCGCGACGCACTTCAATTCAATCGCAATCGGCGTGGGCAGCGCGGTGATTCCGAGCGTCGTCCGGCACGGCGGCGTGGGCACGTCCTTGAAGTACTCGGCCCACAGCCGGTTGTAGGTGGGGAAGTCCTTCTTCATGTCCGTGAGGTACACCGTCACGTCCACCAGCTTGTCCCAGGACGAGCCCGCCTCCTCCAGGATGTAGCGCACGTTGCGGAACACCGAGTGGCACTGCGTCTCGATGTCGTAGGAGACGATGTTGCCCTGGGCGTCCAGCTCGACGCCGGGAATCTTCTTGCTCCCGCGCTCGCGAGGGCCCACGCCGGAGAGGAAGAGCAGGTGGCCCACGCGCCGGGCGTGGGGGTAGAGGCCCACCGGCTCCGGGGCCTTCTGGGAGTCGACCCGGTCGCTCATAGCTTCACGCACACGTTCTTGGGCTCGGTGAAGAAGCGCAGCACGTCCCAGCCGCCCTCCCGCCCCACGCCCGAGTCCTTCACCCCGCCAAACGGCGTGCGCAGGTCGCGCAGCATCCAGCAGTTCACCCAGACGATGCCGCTCTCCAGCTTCGCCGCGAAGCGGTGCGCCCGGCTCAGGTCCCGCGTCCACACGCTCGCCGCCAGCCCGTAGCGCGTGCTGTTGGCCCAGGCCAGCACCTCCTCTTCCTTCTCGAAGGGCGTGAGCGTGGCCACCGGGCCAAAAATCTCCTCCTGGTTCGTGCGGCACGCGTGGCCCAGGCCCTCGAGGAGCGTGGGCTCCACGAACCAGCCGTTGCGGCAGCGCCCCGGCACCTGCGCGCGCCGGCCTCCGGTGAGGACGCGGCCTCCCTCCTGGCGGGCCAGCTCGACGTAGCTCATCACCTTCTCGAAGTGCTGCGGCGACACCAGCGCGCCCTGGTCCGTCGAGGACTCCAGCGGATCTCCCACCTTCAGCGCCCGCGTACGCTCCACCAGCGCCTCCTTGAAGCGCTCATAGAGGGGGGCCTGCACGAAGATGCGCGAGCCGCAGAGACAGATTTGGCCCTGGTTGGAGAAGGACGAGCGCACCGTGGTGGCCAGCGCCTCGTCGAAGTCGCAGTCCTCGAAGATGACGTTGGGATTCTTCCCGCCCATCTCCAGCGACAGCTTCTTGAAGAGCGGCGCGGCGGTGCGGGCGATCTCCGCGCCCGTGCGCGTGCTGCCCGTGAAGGAGATGGCGCTGATGTCCGGGTGGCGGCTCATCGCGGAGCCCACCTTGGCGCCGTAGCCGTGGA
>NZ_DASVSO010000421.1:0-7500 GCF_036388035.1 Archangium sp. | reverse complement strand
CAGGAGGGCTTGCCGGCCTTGCAGGCGCCCTTGTCCAGGGTGCCCGCGGGGCCGCCGTAGCAGGGAGAGTCGGCCAGGTCGTCCTTCTGGCCATCGCAGTCATCGTCGAGGTCATTGCACACCTCGAGGGTCGCCTTGCAGCAGTAGCCGCGCAGGCCCGTGCGGGGCGCGCACACCACGCCCTCCTCGGCGCAGTCGGCGGTGGTGTCGCACACGAAGAGGGTTTCGTCCGGCAGCTCCGGCACCCAGCAGCCCACGGCGGACACCGCGAGCAGGAGACAGCAGAGGAGAGAAGAGAAGGACTTCATGGTCAGAAGCTCCCGCCAACGACGAGGTGGAGGGCCGTGCTGCCGGTACCGCCCGTCCCGGTGGACACGGGGCCCAACGACGAGGACGGCGGCGCGGAGCGGGCCGGGACGATGATGAGCCACAGGAGACTGCCGCCGGCCAGCGCGCCGCCGCCCGCCATGAGGGCCGAGGAGAGCGTCGACTGCTGCCGGGCGGCCTCGTACTCGCGCCGGGTGACGCCCACCACGCCCGTGCCATCCGACGTCCGCGCGCGCTCGGCCACCCCCTGGGCGCTCATGCCGAGCGCCACGCCGGCCCCCACCGCCGCCAGCCCCACCACCGCGGTGTAGAGCGCGGGACGGCCGAAGACGGAGGGCCCGCCGGAGGAGGACTTGCTCGACTTCTTCTTCTTCACGCTCGCCACCGCGTCGGCCGGAGGCCCTTCCGGCGCGGGGCCGTTGAGCTCCAGCCGCACCTGCACCTCCTCCGTCTTGCCGGGGGTGAGCGTCACCGTCTTCGTATAGGGGGTGTACTCGTCGGCCTCGACGATGAGCTGCACCTCGCCGGGCGGCAGCTTCGCCTCGACGGTGCCCACGCCCAGCATGCGCTCGCCCACGCGCACCACGGCCTGCGACACGTTGACGGACACCTTGAGCAGGGAGCGCGGCCGGGCCAGCTCCGACACGCGCTTGGCCAGCGTGGCGCCGGCCTGACGGATGAAGTTGCTGTCCGCCGGCTTGCGGCCCGTCACCACGTCCGTCTCCACCACGTTCCGGTCCCGGTCGTACGTCCACAGCCGCAGCGTCCAGCCGCCCCCCTCCTGCGACAGGCGCGCGGTGGTGAGCACGTCCGCGTCCAGCGTGTCGGCGGAGCTCTTGAAGCACTCGGCCGACTCGCAGCGCAGGGTGTTCTCGTACTCCGCCTCGAGCTCCTGCGGAACCTGGGTCGCGTCCGTGGCCTTGGCCACCTGACCGGTGCGCAGCGCCTGCGCCTGGAGCCACCCCACCCACCGCTTGGCCACCGCGGCGCCAGCGCGCTCGGGCGTGTCCAGGCCCACCAGCGCGAAGCGCGGCTGCAGGTCCACGCCCGGGGGCGTCGCGCTCAGGTCCAGGCCCAGGTCCAGGCCCATGCCGCCCGACTCCTGCGGCGTGCCCTCGGGAGCGTCTTGCGCGGGCTGCTCCTGGGGCGTCTCGGTGTTCGCATCGCCGGAGAGGTCCAGCCCGAGGCCACCCCCCTCCTGAGCCCTGGCCGGGCCGGCGGTCAACGCGAGCGCCACCAGGCCGGCCACATACACGACGGGAATACGCATGGGCCCTGTTGTACCGCGAACAGAGCCCGCTGCGGAGCACTCCCGGCGTCAACCCGCCCGGGAGGCGAGGTAGCGCGCCAGGGCCTGGGCCTTGGGAATCAAGGTCTCCACCTCGATGAACTCCTCCACCGTATGGAAGCCCTTGCCCCGGGGCCCCAGGCCGTCGATGGACGGAATGCCCATGGCGGACGAGGTGCTGGCGTCCGAGCCACCGCCCACCAGCGCCGCCTCGCCATGCCCCAGCCCGGAGGCATGGGCGCACGTGCCATAGGCCGCCATGAGGGCCGCGGAAGCCTCGGTGCGCTCCAGGGGCTCGCGGGCCACCCCGCCGCTCACCTCGATGCGCGTGCCAGGGACACTGGCCGCTGCCTCCTCGGCCGCCTGGCGGAAGCGCCGCACCAGCTCCTCGCCGTCCGCGCGGGTGCAGAAACGCAGGTCCACCTCGGCCACCGCGTGATCCGGCACCGTGTTCTTCCCCTGGCCGCCCGTCACCTTGCCCACGTTGACGGTGATGCCCCGGGGATAGTCGGTGTACTGCTGCACCCGGTCCACGAAGCGCGCGAGCGCCCAGAGGGCATTGGCGCCCTCCTGGTGGGCATTGCCCGCGTGGGCGGCCTTGCCGTGCGCCACCGCGGTGGCCATGCCGGTGCCCTTGCGACGGGTGATGATGGCGTCCCCGGCCCGACCGGACTCGAAGACGAGGCAGGCGCCCGCGCCGGCGATGGCCTGGCGGATGACGCCCGCGCCCTCGGGCGAGCCCACCTCCTCGTCCGACACCACCACCAGCCGCAGCGGCGGCAGCTTGTCCAGGCCTCCCGAGGCCGCGAGCGCCTTGAGCGTCCAGGCGATGGTGACGAGGCCGCCCTTCATGTCCAGCACGCCGGGGCCGCGCCGCAGCGCCCCGTCCTTGAGGTAGCCCTCGAACTTGCCCGGGGGAAACACCGTGTCGAGGTGGCCCACCAGCGCCACCGGCTCGAGCCCCGCCCGCCCCTCGGAGCGGAACACGAGGTGGTCCGCGTAGCGCTTGCTCGTCACCACCTCGGCCACCAGCCCGGGAATGGCGAGCTGCTCGCGCAGCAGGGCGCCAACCTTGCGCCCGCCCTCCGCGTTCTCCGTCCAGGAGTTGACCTCCACCAGCGCGGCGAGCGCTTCCTCCATCTCCCCCAGCCTGCCCACCAGCCAGCTGGCCGCCGCTTCACCCATCTCGCGCATCGTCTTCGGCCTCCCGCCAAGAAAAACCCGGGGAGCATCCCCGGTTGGACCCCGGGCATATGCCAGGCCCCCGGCTCCAGGGAAGGTGCCCCGGCGCCCGGTCGCCCGGCGCGCCAGCGAAGGTACCCGGGGGGAAGGAAGCTTGCCGGGGACGGTGGGGGTCCGCACCTCAAGGGACAGGAGGATGAACGATGGCGGACGCGCTGTGGATATTGGTGGCCAATTCGAGCCGGGCCAAGCTCTTCGCGACGGATGAGCGGGCCGAGAAGTGGGACTTGCGCGAGGAGTTCCAGCACGAGGAGAGCCGGACCTTCTCCCGGACCCTCCTCAATCAGCCAGACAACCCGAACGCCGGCTCCCTGCACAAACCCCAGCCGGAGAACGAGCCGGATGCACGCCAGCAGCTCGAGCATGACCGCTTCGCCCGTGAGCTCGCCGCGCGCCTGGAGCGGGGCGTCAACGACCACGCCTATGACCGGGTGGTGATCGCCGCCCCGCCGGGCTTCCTCGGCCTGCTGCGCAAGCACATCAGCAAGCAGGTCCACCAGCGACTGATGCTGGACATGCGGGCCGACTACGTGAACGTGCCCATCCGGGAACTGCCCGAGCGCATCCCGCTCTCCTAGGTAGGCAAGCAGGCAGGCGTGGCGCCCGGGAGTCGCTCGCGCGCTCCGGGCGCCCGCCGCGTGAAGGCTCCCATCTCCTACATGTCCGTACCCCTGGCGGGGCCCCTCCCGCCGGGCGTGCGCCGTGGTACAGGTGAGGGACTCGTCGGGTGGACCCCATTCAGCCACCGACGGCCTCACCGCGCGGACGTAACGAGATTCATGAGACTTCCCCTGATCGGCACCCTCAAGCTGCGTGGCCGCCTGACGCTGTACGTCACCCTGTTGGCCGTCGTGCCGCTGCTGGCCTCCACCTGGCTGGGGGCGAGCACCACCCGGAGGATGATGAAGGCGCAGGTCCTCGACATGCTCCGCATCGAGGCGGAGGGCCTCAAGGACCTGGTCGAGGCCTCGCTGGTGGAGCGGGAGACGAGCGTGCGCAGCTGGGCCGAGGACGCCCTGCTGCGCGAGGCGCTGCGCTCGGACAGCTACGAGCAGAGCGACGCGGTGCTCTCGCGGCTGCAGCTGCGCTACACCACCTTCACCGGCCTGGTGCTCTTCACCGAGGAGGGCCGGGCCGTGTCCGCCAGCACTCCGGCCCTGCGGGACTCCTTCGCGGGCCAGGACGAGGCGGTGCGCAACGCCCCCTGGTTCAAGGCGGCCCAGGAGGGGCGCTTCACCAGCGCGATGCTCACCGAGGAGGACCCCGTCTTCGGCATGCAGGTGCTGCACCTGGCCGCTCCGGTGATGGACTCGCGGGGCGGGCGGCGGCTGGGCGTGCTGCTGGCGGCCTATGACTGGGGCCAGGTGGGCGAGGTGGTGAAAGCGGCGCTGGTCCGGGCCCGCTCGCGCAAGAACGACAGCTTCGCCCTCGAGGTGCGCACGGAGGCGGGGACCCTGCTCTTCGACTCGCGCGGCCTGGATGCCCGGCGCATGCCCAACCCCGTGGTCGCCGAGGCCATCAACGGACCGGAGATCGCCGACGTGGGCGACGGCTGGCGCTTCGTGGCGCTCTCGGATCCGGAGGAGCTCTACGCCACCGTGAACCAGCTGCGCACCGGGGTGGCGCTGACGGTGCCGGCGGTGCTGCTGGTCGTCGCCCTGGCCGCCTTCCTGCTGGCGCGCGGCATCAGCGGCCCCATCACCCGGCTCAACAAGGCGATGCGCCGCATCGTGCAGGAGGGGGACCTCACCCAGCGGCTCGAGGTGACCGCGAGCGACGAGGTGGGCGAGCTGGCCGAGGCCTTCGGCCAGATGGTGCACAACCTGCGCGAGACGACCCAGAGCCTGCAGCGCGGCACCCAGGTGCTCACCAACACCGTGGCCGAGCTGACGCTCGCCTCCCAGCAGGCGGAGAACAACATCACCCGTCAGGCGGCGGCCCTGCAGCAGACGCAGGTGACGGCGCAGGAGATCAAGCAGACGTCCATGGTGGCCGCGGAGCGGGCGGAAGGGGTGCTCAAGGTGGCCGCGCGCGCCGAGGAGCTGGGCCGCGGCGGCGCCCTCGCCCTCACCGAGAGCATGAACGGCTTCCAGGACATGCGCGACCAGGTGAACCAGATGGCCGAGCGCATCGGCCAGCTCAACGAGCGCGCCCGGCAGATCGGCGGCATCGCCCAGACGGTGAAGGGGCTGGCGGACCGCTCCAACATGCTGGCGCTCAACGCGGCCATCGAGTCGGTGCGCTCCGGCGAGCACGGCAAGGGCTTCGGCATCGTGGCCAAGGAGATCCGCACCCTGGCCAACCAGTCCATCCACTCCACCGGGCAGGTGAGCACCATCCTGGATGACATCTCCCAGGCCATCCTCCAGACGGTGCGGCTGAGCGAGGAGGGGCAGTCGCGCACGGAGGCGGGCCTGGCCCAGGCGCGCACCAGCGCCGAGAGCCTCCGGGCGCTCAGTGAGATCGTCCAGGACAACATGGGCGCGGTGAGGCAGATCGCCGGCGCGGTGAACCAGCAGAACGCCGGCATCGTGGAGATCTTCAGCGCCATGACGGACCTGTCCGCGATGATGCACGACACCATGACGGGGTTGCAGGCCACCCAGGAAGTCACCCAGGCGCTGCGCGACGTCGCCGAGCAGATGCAGAAGGTGGCGCGCAGCTACCGGGTGTAAGAAGGGGCCATGACTCCCCCGCCCCGCGCCGTCATCCTCGACCTCGGCAACGTCCTCGTCTTCCACGACAACGCCCTGCTCTTCCGGCGCCTGGGTGCCCGGGCGGGGCTCTCTCTCGCGGAGACGGAGCAGCGGCTGGCCGGCGCGGGCTGGACGGCGGCCAACCGGGGCCTGCTCGGCGCCGAGGGCATCCGGCGCGACGTGTGCTCCGCGCTGGGGATGGACCTGCCCGCGGAGGAGTTCAACGCCCTGTGGAGCAGCCACTTCACCCTGCACGAGGCGGTGCTGCCGCGGGTGGAGGGGCTGGTGGGACGGGTGAGGCTGGTGCTGCTGTCCAACACCAACGTGCTGCACATGGCGTGGATCAAGCCGCGGCTGCCGCTGCTGGGACGCTTCGACGACCTGGTGCTGAGCTGCGAGGTGGGCCTGGTGAAGCCCGAGCCCGCCATCTACCAGGAGGCGCTCCGGCGCGCGCGCTGCGAGCCGCACGAGGCGGCCTTCTTCGACGACGTGCCCGAGTACGTCCAGGCCGCGAACGCCCTGGGCATCCGCGGCCACGTCTTCACCACCGCCGAGTCCTTCGACACGCAGCTCCAGGCGCTGGGCCTGTAGCGGGCGCTACTTCTCGTAGCGCGCCACGGGCGGCTCGTTGTGGGCGGCCTCCGTCCAGGCCTTCATCGCCGGCAGGGCCAGCACCGCGTCGCGGTAGGCGCCGCACACCGCGTCCAGCTCCACGCCGTAGGTGACGAAGCGCGTGACGACGGGCGCGTAGAAGGCGTCCGCGATGGAGAAGGTGCCGAAGAGGAAGGGTCCGCCCTGGCCGAAGCGGGAGCGGCACTCGCGCCACAGGGCGGTGACGCGCGCGATGTCCTCGGCGACGCCGGGGGCGCGCCCCTCACCGGGGCGACGGGCGCGCAGGTTCATCGGCATGTGGGTGCGCAGGGTGGCGAAACCCGAGTGCATCTCCGCCGTGACGGAGCGGGCCACCGCGCGGGCCGTGGCGTCCTCGGGCCACAGCTTCGCCTGGGGGAAGAGCTCGGCCAGGTGCTCGCAGATGGCCAGCGAGTCCCAGATGACGAGCTCGCCGCGCACCAGCGCCGGCACGCGGCCGCTGGGCGAGTACTTCGCGATGTTCGCGGCGGTGTCCGCCTCGCCCAGCTGCACCACCACCTCGCGGAAGGGCTGCCCCGTGTGGGCGAGCGCGAGGTAGGGCCGCAGGGACCAGGAGGAGTAGTTCTTCGAGGCGACGACGAGGGTGAGCTCTTGCATGGGGGCGCACCCTAGCGCCCCTCTTCACGGAGTGCTCAGGTCCCGGTGCGCCCGGGCAGCAGTCCCCGCAGGCGCGAGAAGAGCGAGCGGCGGCGGCGCCGACGCACGGGCGGGTCGATGCGGTAGACGGGCACCGGCAGGCGGATGTTCTTCAAGTCCCCGCGGCTCAGCCGCACCACCGGGGCCACCACCAGGCTCTGCACCTGCTCCACCACCGACTCGCTCACGTAGAGCGAGCCGGGCCGGGCGAGCGACTCCAGCCGCGCGGCCAGGTTCACCCCCTCGCCGAAGATGTCCCCATCCCGGTGCACCACCGCGCCCAGGTGGATGCCGATGCGCAGCTCCACCCGGCGCTCGTCCGGCACGCACTCGTTGCGCGCGCACAGCGCCGACTGCAGCTCCAACCCGCAGGCCACGGCCGGCAACGCCTCGTCGAACTCGACGAGGAAGCCGTCCTCGAGCCGCTTGATTTCCCGTCCCCCGTGGCCCGACAGCAGGCCGCGCACGAGACGTCCATGCTCCTCGCGCAGCTCGTGGTTGAGCGCTTCGTCCCGCCGAGCCTCGGGGCTGAGCCCCACCATGTCCGTGAACATGATGGCCGCTACCTTCCTGGGTTCCGGCTGCGGTAACTCCACCAGCATCAACGCGTCTCCTTCCCCCCCGACCAGACAGAGGCGAATGTTACCTGACCAACATTCA
>NZ_DASVSO010000420.1:0-7659 GCF_036388035.1 Archangium sp. | reverse complement strand
CACGTGCCGGGCCTGCTTCAGCCGCTGGGGCCTTGCCCCCAGCCACCGCCAGCCACCGAGCAGGGCGGGCACGAGCAGGAGGCCTCCCAGCAGCCCGAAGCCGGCACGCTTCGCCGGGCTCGACCGCCAGCCGCCGCTGATGCTGGCGGGTGCCATCGGCTCGAAGAGGTTGCCGGAGCCCGGCCTGGCGGGCGTGTCCTGGAAGTGGTCGCGCTCCACCATCTTCGCCATGAGGCGCTCGGCGAGGCCGGGCAACAGCCTGTGCAGCAACCCCTCGTTGTGCGCCGAGGTGCCGACGAACACCTCGCGGCGGGGCCAGCGCGCGACGTCGACGATGACCCGGGCCGCCCGCTCCGCGGTGTAGATGGGGCTCATGGGCTGGAGGGCGCGCCCGGTATAGTTGGCCGCGTGCTGGAAGATGGGCGTGTCGATGGACGCCGGCATCACCGTGACGACGTGGATGTCCTTCGCGTCCAGCAGCTCCTGCCGCAGCGACTCGCCGAGGCCGCGGATGGCGAACTTCGAGGCGACGTAGGCGCTCGCATAGGGCCCGCCCACCACTCCGTTGATGGACGAGATGTTGATGAGCACCCCGCTGCCCTGCTCGCGGAAGGCGCGGATGGCCGCGCGGGCGCCGTACACGTAGCCGAAGACGTTGGTCTCGATGACGCGGCGCCATGCGTCCGGAGGCGCCTCCTCGAAGCGCGCGAAGAGCGACACCGCCGCGTTGTTCAGCCACACGTCGATGTGGCCGAAGTTCTCCAGCGCCCGGCGGGCCAGGGACTTTACCGCCTCCTCATCCGTGACGTCGGTGGGAACGACCAGCGCTTGTGCCCCGAGCTGCTCGCACTCGGAGGCCACTTCGCTCAGGGCCTCGGCATTGCGCGCCGCGAGCACCACCGTCGCCCCCTCGCGTGCGAAGCGGAGCGCCGAGGCGCGGCCGATGCCACTCGAGGCCCCGGTGATGACCACGACCGACTCGTTCAGCTTTCTGCGCATGTGCCTGCCCCCAGCCAACGGCCCGCGTCGTGGGGGCCGGTTCAAGAATGGGGCTGGCGCGAGGAGCGACGAGGAGCACGGGCCCGAGGGGTTCGCCGTCTCCCTGGAGAGCAGGCGAGCTACTCGCGAGAGAGGGGAGGCGGGCAGCGCTTCCAGAGCGCCGTCGGGCCCCACCGCCGCTGGACGCAGAACCCCGCTGTCTCCAGCTCGGGCTCTCCGAGTGCCGCCTTGTGGACGAGCACGTGGGAGAACTGTGGCTCCTGGAGCGGGCCGTACAACTCCCGCACCTGGTGCTCGGGGCGCACGAGGATCGGCACGTCGCGGCGCAGGTGGAACCGGCCGCTGACATTCCACTCCTTCTGGCCGGCGATGAGGATGCCCGTGAGGGAGGGGTCCTGCCCGGCGAAGACGAGGGCGTCGATCTGCTCCGTGCACAGTCCTCCCGGCATCTGCACGGTGGCCGCCGCCAACGAGGAGAGCGCGTACACGCCCACGAGTCCGCCCATGGCCCGGCGGGAGCGCACCCGCTGCGAGAGGGCACGCCACGCCGGCCCGGCCGCGAGGGCGACGAAGAGCGGCAGCAGCGGCGCGAGGAAGCGCACCTCCTTGTGCGCCAGCGCCATCACCACCCCGAGGTAGACGGCGAAGGCGCCCACGAGCACATCTCTCCGGGCCAGCCCACGCCCGAAGTGCCAGACGAGCAGCAGGGGCACCATGCCCGCCAGGGTGGGGAAGTACCACCACCAGGGCTTGCGGCCGAACTTCTCCGAGCCACCGGCGAGGAGGTTGAACTCGACGTACTTCCAGACGGAGTGCCAGGGCGCGCCCCAGGTGAGCCAGTCGAGCAGGCCGAGCCCCAGCAGCACCACGCCCACCCCCAGCGCGCCGCCCGCCAGCGAGCGCCAGCGCCGCGCGGCGAGCAGGCTCACGGCGATGGGCACGCCGAACACCGCCGAGGGGTAGCGCACCACGAAGGCCACGCCCAGCAGGAGGCCACTCCAGAAGCCCTCGCGCAGGCCGTCTCGCGCGCGGGCTCGCCACGCCCACAGGAGCGAGCCCAGCAGCGGGGCCACGCTCAACGAGTCCGCGAGCGGCCTCGCGGCATAGAGGAGCCACCCGCCCCAGGTGACGTGGACGGCCGTGGCCAGGAGCGCGGCCTCGCGACCGTCCCGCTCCTCGACGAGCCGGAACAGCGCCAGGGCGCCCCACGCCTGCACCGCGGCACACGTGGCCCACACCACCGAGGCCAGGGCCCACGGGTGCGAGAGCCCCAACCGCCCGCACAGCGCGAGGAGGCCTCCGAGCACCCCGGGGACGGCCCAGTTGCGCAGGCCCTCCACCCACTCCCAGGCGACGAGCCAGTACCCGAAGGCGAGCCCATGGGCCGGCTCCAGGAACTGGAAGACCTCGTCCGGGTGCTGCCGGCCGCGCTTGAGCGCCACCACCGCCACGGCGAGGACGGCGCCCGCCACGGCCAGCCTCCGCTCCCACGCGGGTTCGAGGGCGGTGTGACTCCGAGGGACTACTTGCCACCGTCCTTCGCGGGAGCCCCGGCCGGCGCCTTCGCGGCGTCCTTGCCAGAGCCGTCCTTCTCGAAGTCCTCGGTCTCGGCCAGCCCCGAGTCCGCGTCGCGCAGGAACTCCTGGGAGACGCGGTCCACGTCCTCGGCCTCGAGGCCGGTGAGCACCACGCTCGCCGCCCGCGTGCGCGTGACGAGCGCCGTCTCGCCCAGGGCCCCGTGGATGCGCATGAGCGCCAGGTGGATTTCCGGGTCGAACGGGTCCGCCGCGAGCGCCTCCAGGTAGGCCTGCTTCGCCTTCCCGTAGTCCTTGCGGAACAGGAGGATGCGGCCCAGGTGCACGTTGGTGCTCGGCGAGCCCGGGTGGACGCGCAGCGAGCCGCGCAGCACCTGCTCGGCCTCGTCCAGCCGCCGCAGCTCCAGCAGCGCCAGCGCGTACTTGTTGGACACCGCCTCGTACTTGTCGCCCACCAGCTTGTGCGCCTTGGCGTACTCCTCGGCGGCGGCCTTGATGCGGTTGCGCTCGCGCATCAGCTCGCCCAGGTGCGCGAACTTGCGCGCCGGCACCTCCGTCACCTCCGCGAAGTCGCCGAAGGAGATCTCCCGCCCCTTCTTCTTCTCGCCCTTGTCCTTGGCGTTCTCCTTGAGCACCACCTCCTCGCGCGGCAGCAGCTCCTTGGGGAACTGCTGCTTCTTGATGTGCGCGAGCCAGGCCTTCTCGAAGTTCGCGAAGGGCATGCCCGTGGCCGCCTCCACCGACTTGCGGTCCTGCTTGCCGTCGCGCAGGCCGAGGATGATCTCCCGCAGGGCCTTGTTGCCCAGGGTCGAGTACACGTAGTCGATGGCGTAGTAGACCTCGGCGAACGCGGTGGCGGCGTCCTCGGCCGTGGGCAGCATGGCGATGGACGGGTGCATCTTCTCGAAGGGGATGAGCTTGTCCTCCTTCACCCGCCGGCCCAGCAGCGCGAGCGTCGAGGGCGTCATCGCCAGCCCGGGCTTGCCGCGCCAGCGCGACTCCAGGAACTTGGCCAGGCCCTCGTGCAGCCAGATGGGCACCGTGTTCTGGCTCATCTGGCTCACCACCAGGTGCACGTACTCGTGCGCCAGCGTGTCCTGCCAGTCGTAGCCCCGGGCCACGGCCTTGGGGCTCGTCACCATCAGCTTGTTGAACTTGCAGATGGCGATGGTGCCCGTGGTCTGGATCTGCTGGTAGGTGAGGGTGCTCACCTTGGACAGCTCGCGCGCGTTGTTCACCACCTCCACGCGAACCTTCCCGCCCGGCGGCTTGTGCCCCAGGTCCTCGTAGAGCGCGCGGTGGATGGACTCCAGCGTCTCCAGCGCGTAGGGCACCAGCACCTCGTCCTTCCCCTTGGGGTAGAAGAAGATGAAGTGCTCGCTCTCGGCGCGAGCGTGGTCCTTCACGATGTCGCGCGTCTCCTTGGCCAGCCGCAGGTAGCTGCCCGGCTTGTCCTCGATGTTGGCGCCCTGGAGCAGCTCCACCGCCTCGGTGTAGCGGCCCTCCTCGAAGGCCACGCGGCCCTGGAAGTACTTGAGCGGCTCGATGTCGTCGGGGACGAGGGCCTCCAGCGCCGTCAGCTCCCGCCGCGCGGCCGGCACGTCCCAGTCCTCCAGCGCCTCCTCCACCCTCCCCAGGCGCTCCTTGGCCTCGTTCTTCAGCGACTCCTCGGCCCGCGCGCCCGTGGCGAGCAGCAGGCCCAGGCCGAGCAGCGCGGCGAGGAGGCCCCGGGAGCCCGCTGCCCTCACGTGAGTGCCGTGCATCACTTCACCAGCTCCTCGTAGTAGCGCTTCACCTGGTCCCGGTACTTCTCGGGCGTGCCTTCCTTCATCGCGTCCAGCAGGTCCTTGCGGAACTCCTTGGGCGCCTGGTAGGCCTCCTCGTCCGGAAGCTCCACCTTGTCGCGGGGATCCCTCCCGTTGCCCTCCTGCCGGCCGCCCATGCCCATGGGCAGTGGCAGTCCGCGCCCCTTGCCCCGGCCGCGCTGGCTCTCCTTCATCTGCTGCTGGAACTGGCGCAGGCCCTCCAGCGCCGCCTGCTGCTCGCCGTAGCCCCGGTTGGCGTCCTTGCCCTCCATGCGCTGTGCCGCCTCGCCCATGCGCTGGCCGATCTGCTCCATCTGCTCCCCGGCCTCCTGGCCGAAGAGGGGCGCCATCTGCTCCATCTCCTGCATCTGCTGGCGCAGGCCCTTGGCCTTCTGCTCCAGCCCCTGCTGCTCCTGGGCGAGCTGCTGCAACTGCTGCTTCTCCTGCTGGCTCATCTGCGAGCCCGGCGGCGGGAAGAGCGACTGCAGCTTGCGGTTCATGTCCTCCACCGACCTGGCGTCCTTCTCGAGCTGCTCGGCGAGCTGCGCGGACTGCTTCCGCACGTCCTCGGGGTTGCCGTACATCTCGTCCAGCGAGCGCTGCTGCTCGCCGTACATGGCGAGCTGCTGCGCGGCCTCGGAGGCGCGCTGCATCGACTCGGCCGCCAGGTCGTAGTCGTCCACCTTCAGCGCGTTCTTCGCGTTGTCCAGCTCGGCCTGCGCCTCCTCCAGCGGGCGCGAGGCCCGGCTGTTGAGCTCGTCCGGCCGCAGCTCCTTGTAGTCCTTCTGCACCTGGTCGATCTGCCGCTGCAGCTCGTCCTTCATCCCCTTGCCGCGCTCGGACAGCCGCTCCTGGTTCTGCTGCCGGGACTGGTCGCGCAGCGCCTTGGTGGCGTCGGCCACGCGCTGCTGCTCCTGCGCCGTCTTCTGCAGGTCGTCCATGAACTGGCCGAACTTCTGCGCCAGCTCGGGGAACTGCTCGTTGCCGAACTCGTCCTGCGCCTCGTTGAGGCCGTTGAGCATCTCGTCCATCTGCATGGACAGCTCCTGCAGCTTGGCGAGCGCCTCGTCCGTCTTCCCCTCGCGCATGAGCTTCTCGACGTCGTCGAGCGCGCTCTGCATGTCCTGGTCCTTCATCATCTCCTGAAGGGCCTCGGCGTTGAGGTGCTCGTCGCGGATGCCCTGGCGCATCTCGGACATGCGCTTCATCAGCTCGTCGATGCGCGAGCGCATCTCCTGAATCTGCTGCATCACCTGCTCGCGCGTCTGCTCGTCGGGGTTCTGCTTGTACTCCTCGATGAGGCGCGCCAGCTCCCGGCGCTCGTTGGCGAGCTGCTTGGCCATTTCCTGCAGCGCCTCCAGCTTCTGCCGGTCCAGCAGGGACTCCAGGTAGAGGATGTCCTTCTCCAGCTCGCCAATCTCCTCCTCCACCAGCGCGCCCAGGCGGGCCCCGGTGCCGAAGTCATCGCCGCCCTGCCGGCGCTGCTGGGTGCGCAGGTAGACGCGCCGGAAGTCCGAGGTGGCGCGCACCCGCTCGCCCAGCGTGGCGGCGATGTTGGCCAGCGCGGTGACGAGCTCGGCGGGGGTGTCCCGCTCGCGCCGCAGCTCCTGGGCGAGCGCGCGCATGTCGCCCACCAGCGCCAGGCCATTGGTGTCCACCGTCTGCGCCGAGGCCACCTTCTCCGGCGCCTTCACCCGGTCCCGATCCGGGCCCTCGAGCCGGTCCCCGAGGTGGTCCACCATGCGGCCCCAGAGGACCTCGGCCTTCTCCAGGGCGGCGCGCAGGTGCTCGGCGGCGCTGTAGACGCGCAGCACCTGGGTGCGGCTCACGCCTCGCTTGGGGCCCTCCACCGCGTCGTTGTCCTTGGCCTCGATGTAATAGGTGATGCGGTCTCCCGGCTGCACCTTCAGGGTGCCCAGGTCCCAGGTATGGGTGCCGCGGCTGCGCCGGCTGTCCTCGCGGGGCAGGGTGATGCGCGTCTCCTCCTTCGCGCCCGGCGTGCGGAAGACGAGCGCCAGGCCCCCGAGGCCGTAGTCGTCGCTGGCCTCGTACTTGAGCGTCACCTGCTGGCCCGGGTCGATCTCGATCTCCGCCGCGGGGGTGAGCAGGCTCACCTGGGGCGGGGCGTCCGCCTCCACGTTGAGCGTGATGTCCGGCCCGGTGGCGAGGGCCTTGCGGCCCGCGCCGTAGAAGACGAAGTGGTAGGTGCCCGTCTTCTTCGCCACGAAGGAGCCCGTCAGCTCGCGCTGGCCGGTGACGGTGAGCGGGAGCGTCTCGCCGTTGACGACGAGCTCGGCGCGCTCCACCTCGCGGTCCGAGCGCGTCTTGAGCTGCACCTCGGTGCCGGCCGGAGCGCTCACCTCGCCATTGGTGCCCGGCACGGTGCGCTGGGCCAGGCCCGTATAGGCGGGGTAGCGGTACGTCAGCTCGATGTCGCCGGTAATCGGCTCGCGCGGCTCGGGCTGGCCGATGCGGCGCGCGGACTCGAGGGCCTTGTCCAGCCCCGCGCGCCACTGCGCGCCCGCGAGGCCCAGCACCACCGCCAGCACCAGCACCACGCCGCCGAGCACGAGGCCCGCGTGCTTGAGGCGCGTGCCATCCACCACCGCGCTCGCGTCCACCTGCCCGGCGCGCAGGTCCATCTGCCGCAGGAAGGCGTCCGCGAGGTCCGAGGAGTGCGGGGCGTCGGGGCCGCCGTGCGTGCGCGCCAGCTCCACCGCGGCGAGCACGTCCAGGGACAGCTCGGGCCGGCGCTCGCCGATGAGGCGCGCGGTGCGCACGTCGTCGCCCACGGTGCGCAGGGCGAGCCCCACGCCGAAGGCACACGCCACGAGCGCGCCCACCACGGGTGACAGGAACATCACCCAGCGGCCGAGCCCCGGGGCGGCGAGCGCGAGGAAGCCGCCGGCCACCCCCAGTACGAGGAGGGCGGCGAGGCCCAGCAGCGCGCCCTGAAGCCACAGCAGGCGGCGCTGGCGGGCGCGCACCGCGGCGAGCAATCGCTCCACGCCTCGCGAGCGGGGCTCCTCCCGGGGCGCCCGCGGTGGGGCGGGCGGCTGGGGAGGAGACGGGGGCGGGAGCTCCGGTCCTGGGGTCGTCGTCTGGGGGGAGTCGAGATTCACGCTGTCACGTCCGCTCGGTCGTGTGGCAACCCACGACCGGGTCACCTATTCCGAATCTGTAGCAGGCCCGAGCTCGCGGTGCGTCCCGCCGGTGTCCGGGCAGGCACCTTCCGCTCCCGGGTGTCCGGCGGTGGAAGCTTGGGCGGTGTCCGGGAGGCGGAGGGGTTCAGCGGCTGGCGGTCTTGCGCGAGGCGCCCG
>NZ_DASVSO010000419.1:0-4116 GCF_036388035.1 Archangium sp. | reverse complement strand
CCTCGGGGGAGGACATCGACAAGAGCCTCATCTACGGGGACTACTACTTCGTCGAGGCGCTCGTGCGCTTCAAGCTGCAGTCCGCGGGCGGCTGGTACTCCACGCTCGACTTCCCCAGGAGCCTGCATGGCCTGGGTACGGGCAACACGGGCGTGCGGGTGGCCGAGTTCGACATCACTCCGCTCAGCAAGCTCATCGACACCGTCGTGGGCTACGCGGACACCTCCACCACTGTCACCTCCTACTCCAGCCTCGCCATGAGCCTGCGCCTCAACCCGAGCGGCTTCTTCGACGTGCGCCGGGGGGGTGGCTATGCCGCGCTCGTCAGCCTGCCCTACGAGGCCCACACGACGTACCACGTGCGCATGCGGGTGGACCTGAGCGCGAAGACATACAGCGTCTGGGTGACACCCCAGGGCGGCAGCGAGGTGCTCCTGGCCGATCGCTTCGCCTTCCGCTCCGATGCGCCCGCCACCGATGACCTCGGCAAGGTGTCGCTCAAGAGCGGCCACTTCGACAACGAGATCCGGGTGCGCAACCACACCGTGAAGGCCGCGACCACCGCCACGCTCGGTCCAGGCACTCCGACGAACCCGCTCGGAGTGCTGGCGTCCACGCGACTCAGGGAGTAGCCGCGGCGCGCGGGGAGGAGCTCGCACTCCTCCTCGCGCTCGGCCCTTTTCCAGTCCGGGCCTACAGGTTGCCGATCATCTTCTCCGGGCGCACCCACTGGTCGAATTGCTCGGGGGTGAGCAGCCCCAGCTCCACCGCGACCTCCTTGAGCGTCTTGCCCTCCTTGTGCGCCTTCTTGGCGATCTTCGCCGCGTTGTCGTAACCAATATGCGGGTTGAGCGCGGTGACGAGCATCAGCGAGCGCTCCAGGTTCTCCTTGAGGCGCGGCAGGTTCGGCTCGATGCCCACCGCGCAGTGGAGCCGGAAGCTGCGCATGCCGTCGGCCAGCAGCCGGCAGCTCTGCAGGAAGTTGTGGATGAGCAGCGGCTTGAAGACGTTCAGCTCGAAGTTGCCGGAGGCCCCGCCGAGCGAGACGGCCACGTCGTTGCCCATCACCTGCGCGCACAGCATCGTCATGGCCTCGGACTGCGTGGGGTTCACCTTGCCCGGCATGATGGAGCTGCCCGGCTCGTTCTCCGGGATGGTGATTTCGCCGATGCCCGAGCGCGGCCCCGAGGCCAGCCACCGTACGTCATTGGCCACCTTGAAGAGCACGGCGGCCAGGCCCTTGAGCGCGCCATGGGCCTGCACCAGCGCGTCATTGGCCCCGAGCGCCTCGAACTTGTTGGGCGCGGTGACGAAGGGGTGCCCCGTGAGGCGGGCGAGCTCCTGCGCCACGCGCTCGGCGAAGCCCTTGGGCGCGTTGAGGCCGGTGCCCACCGCGGTGCCCCCGAGCGCCAGCTCCGACAGGTGCGGCAGGGTGAGCTCGAGGTGCTTGCGCGCATGCTCCAGCTGCGCCACGTAGCCGCTGAACTCCTGGCCCAGCGTCAGCGGGGTGGCGTCCTGCAGGTGCGTGCGGCCCACCTTCACGATGTCCCGGAACTTCTCCGCCCGCTCCGCGAGCACGTCACGCAGGGCCCGCAGCTCGGGGAGCACGTCACGCACCACGGCCTCCGCCGCGGCCACGCTCATGGCGGTGGGGAAGACGTCGTTGGAGCTCTGCCCCTTGTTGACGTCGTCGTTGGGGTGCACCTTTCGGCCCTCGCCGCGCTCGCCCCCCAGCAGCTCCGAGGCCCGGTTGGCCAGCACCTCATTGACGTTCATGTTCGTCTGCGTGCCGCTGCCCGTCTGCCACACCAGCAGGGGGAACTCCTCGTCGTGCTGGCCGTCGAGCACCTCGTTGGCGGCCTTCACGAGGGCCTCGCCCTTGTCCTTGGGGAGCGTGCCGTTCTCCATGTTGGCGACGGCGGCCGCCTTCTTCACCAGCACCAGGGCGCGGATGAGGGCCAGGGGCATGCGCTCGGTGGAGATGGCGAAGTTCTGACGGCTGCGCTGCGTCTGCGCGCCCCACAGGCGATCGGCCGGGACCTCGATGGGACCGAACGTGTCCTTCTCGATGCGAACGTTCTGGTTGCTCACGTGGCTGCCTCCTCGGCGGGTGCGATAGCACGGCCCCGGCTCCCGCGCGCCGAGCCCTCCCCGCATGCGTCTTGCGGTGGGATGAGTCGAGGGACAGGATTCTGGAAGTGGACACTCCCAACGGCACCATCCGCGCACTCCTGCTCGCCCAGGAGCGGGGAACTCCCATGAAGCGCGTCCCCGAGGCCCAGGCCCTCGAAGGCCGCGGCTTCGTGGGCGACCGCCATGGGAAGAAGAAGCCGAATGGCAAGCGGCAGCTCCTGCTGCTGGACGAGGCCTCCCACGCCGCCCTGCGGCTCGGGGTGGGCGCCCTGAAGGAGAACGTCGTCATCTCCGGCCTGTCGCTGGAGTCCCTCCCGGCGGGGCAGCGCCTGGCGCTGGGCACGGAGGTGGTGGTGGAGCTGACCGAGCCCTGCGTGCCCTGCTCGAAGCTCGAGCGCCTCCGCCCGGGCCTGTTGAAGGAGTCCTGGGGTCAACGGGGGCAGCTCGCCAAGGTGCTGCGCGGAGGCACGGTGCGGGAGGGGGACGGCGTGCGCCTGCTCGACGTCAACCCGGACGCCCCGCGCCCCATCCGGCCGAAGCTGCCCTGATCAACGCCTCCAGAGGCGACCCAACTCCAGGGCGAGCGCCTGGAAGGGCTCGGCATGCACCTTGACCGCCCCCTCATGGGTGCCCAGCAACACCCATTGACCCGTCTCCAGGCGGTACACCTCCAGCGACTGTACCGCCGGATCCACGAGCCACAGGTGCTTCACGCCCTCGCGTGCGTAGGAGCCCATCTTCCGGCTGCGGTCGAGCGCGGCCGTGGAGGGAGAGAGCACCTCGCACACCCAGTCCGGCGCGAGCTCGATTCCCACTTCCTCCGGCAGCTCGGGCATGCGCTCGCGGCGCCATCCGGCCAGGTCCGGCACCAGGGCTTCATCTCCCAGATGCAATTCAGGCTCGACGAGCAACACCCAACCCCCAGGCCCCTCCTCGCCTGGATCCTGCTCGAACGGTCCCAGGGCTCTGATGATCCGAACGGTCGCGCGGGCATGCCTCGGTCTCGGCCGAGGGCTGACATACAGCTCGCCGCCGATGATCTCGCCCACACCATTGGGTGCAACCTCCTCCAGGTCCTCGTATGTCGCTTCGCGCCGGGGCGGCTTGTCAGCCATGTGGGCAGCATGTGGTCCGGCGTTGGCCGCATCAAGCAGCGCGGGAGGAGAACTGCCCTCCGGTCTCCCTTCGGGAACCCGCCCGGCCATGTCAGCGCTCCCAAAGCGCGCCCAGTTCCAGGGCAAGCGCCTCGAACGGTTCGGCATGCACCGTCACCGTGCCGACGTGCGCACCGAGCACCGACCAGCGACCGTTCTGCAGACGATAGACTTCCAGCAGGCGCAGCTCGGGACTCACGAGCCACAGATGCTTCACGCCCTCGCGTGCATACACGGGCATCTTCCGCGCCCGATCAAACGCGACCGAGCAGGGAGAGAGCACCTCACAGACCCAATCCGGCGTCAGCGTGAAGGCCGCCACCTCCGGCAGTTCCGGCATCCGCTCCCGGCGCCAGCCCGCCAGGTCGGCCACCAGTATGTCCTGCCCTGGGTTTAACTCCGGCTTGTCCAGCAGGATCCATCCCCCGGGTCCTCCTCGCCCCCGGTCAAACGGCCCCCCCAGCTCACTGCCAAGCCGAGAAGCCGCCCTCACCTGGAGTGAGGTGGGCCGCGGACTCACATACAACTCGCCGCCAATCACCTCACCCATGGCGTTGTGTGGAGGCTTCTCCAACTCCGCACCGAGTGCATCTCGCCGGGGCCGCTCGTCACGCATGCCCCCAGAATGCGGTTCTCCCTCGGCGGCTGCAAGCCGCCTCGTCCACTCCCCACGGGTTTCCTGGCCCATGCGCCCAGGATGCACCTGACCTCTGACATCCTGTCGCCCCACGGGCAGGGAGGCACGTCAAAGGCCGGAGGCGCGCTCCGGGAAGAGCGTGCCTACCGCCCTCTCCGCGGTGGAAGAGGGCGCGGCTTTTACAAACTTACG
>NZ_DASVSO010000418.1:0-2210 GCF_036388035.1 Archangium sp. | reverse complement strand
GCCCCAATTGCCCCCTGCTGGGCACCCTCGGAGTGGATGCCACCTTCGCGCCGGGTCTGCGACAGAAGGGCCCCTTCCGCCTGCGCGAGAAGCTGGAGCCCCGCGTCTTCCTCCTCAAGGTGTTCCCGGGGTTGGATCCCTCGCTGCCCCTGGCCCTGCTGCCCCAGGTGCGCGGCCTCGTGCTGGAGGCCTACGGGGCGGGCAACTACCCCGTGGATCCGTCCCTCGGCCGCTCGCTCCTGCCCCTCTTCCGGGAGGCCCGCCAGCGCGACATCCCGGTGGTGGTGGTGAGCCAGGCCTACCGCAACGGGGTGGACCTCACCCTCTACGAGTCCGGGGCCGCCGCCTTGGCGGAAGGTGCGCTCAGCGGCGGGGACATGACGCCCTCGGCGGCGCTGGTGAAGCTGATGCAGGGGCTCGCCTACCACCGGGACAGGGAGGCACGGGCCCGCTTCATCGAAACCCCAATTGTCGGGGAAATGACCGAGCGCCCGCGAATCGCCGAGCAAGCACCCGCCAAAAAGTCGAGACGCGCGCGATAGGAGCGACCATCTAGGGGTGATCGTCCCGTGGCATGCTTGCTGGAGACAATCATCGACCCGTAAGATGGGGGGCACGATGTCTGACGAGAAGACCGCCGTCCATTCGATTTCGGACCTGCTAGGGACCGCCGCGCCCCAGCAGCAGAGCGCCTATCTCATCGTCATCAGCACGAAATCGCCCGCGGGTATCGGGCGGATGTTCAAGCTGGATCGCTCCGAGACGGTGCTCGGCCGCAGCGTCGAGTCCCAGTTCCAGGTCGAGGACGATGGCATCTCGCGCAAGCACGCCAAGGTGGTGTCGCTCGGGGACGGCCGCTTCCAACTGGTGGACCTGGGCAGCACCAACGGCACGTTCCTCAACGGGCTGAAGGTGAGCGCCGCGCCGCTCTATGACGGCGACAAGATCCAGATCGGCTCCAACACGGTGCTGAAGTTCTCCATCCAGGACCAGCTGGAGGAGGCCTACCAGCGCAGCATCTACGAGTCGGCCACGCGCGACGGGCTCACGCGCATCTTCAACAAGAAGTACTTCCTCGAGACGATCCGCAAGGAGTTCGCGTACTGCCTGCGCCACCGGGTGCCGCTGTCCCTGGTGATGTTCGACGTGGACTACTTCAAGAAGATCAACGACGTGTACGGGCACCCGGCCGGCGACTACGTGCTGGCGCGCATCGCGCAGCGGGTGAACGACACCATCCGCACCGAGGACCTCTTCGCGCGCTACGGCGGCGAGGAGTTCGCCCTCATGCTGCGCGAGTCCAGCGAGGAGCAGACCCTGGCGTGCGCCGAGCGCTGCCGCGTGGCGGTGGACCGCACGGACTTCATCTTCGGTGGCACGCCCATCAAGGTGACCATCAGCCTGGGCGTGGCCACGCTGCACGACTCGGACTACACGCAGGCCGAGGAGCTGATCGCCGCGGCGGACAAGTACCTCTACCGCGCCAAGCGCGCCGGCCGGAACCGCGTGGACGGCAAGGCCGTCAGCGGTCCCTGAACGCCGGCGCCCTCGCGCCGGCCCGACTCACGTCCCTTCAATCTCCAGTCCCGGCGTCTCCGCGAGCATCTCCACGCGGTTGCCGCCGGCGGCCTGGGCCGACTCCAGCGAGCTCTGGGCCTGACGGACGAGGTCCGAGAAGGACACCTCCCGCCCCGGAGCGAGCGCGGCCAGTCCCACGGACACGGTGGGGCGGACCACCTGCTCATCGAAGGTGAGGCTGGAGCGGGCCACGCGCTCGCAGACGCGGCGGGCCACGGTGTGGGCCCCGGCCAGGTCCGTGTGCGGCAGCAGCAACAGCACCCGGTCCGCCGAGTACTGCACGGGGTAGTCCGTGTCGCGCAGCGAGCGCCGGATGGCGAGCGCCAGTCCTCCGTAGAGCTGCGCGCGCAGCTCGCGGTCCGCCTGCACCGGCAGCGGATCGAAGGACACCAGCGCGATGGCCAGGGGCAGTCCGTAGCGCCGCGAGCGCTTCACCTCGACGAAGACGAAGTCCTTGAAGTGCGCGAAGGCGTAGAACTGGGTGAGGGGATCCAACAGCGCCTCCCCCGAGGCCCGCACGGGCTCGGGAGCCGGAGCGGCGCGTCCCTTCCGGGCGGGAGTGGCGCGCGCGGGCGTCCGCAGCTTCACCAGCTCGGGCAGGCGCACCCGCAGGTCCTTCGCGGACAGGGGCA
>NZ_DASVSO010000417.1:0-4161 GCF_036388035.1 Archangium sp. | reverse complement strand
CGATACGCAGGGAGAGGAACTCGACTCCTGGCAGTTCAAGAAGGGCCGGCCCGTCGAACTGCCAGGTGTGGCGTATTTTCCCATGTTGCATCGAGGGTGCGCATTGGACATCAGCCAGACGGGTCTGGGAGTCCCCGTGGTGCATGGCCGGGCGGCCACCCTTCTCGAGCGTTTCTGCAGCCAGGACGTGCAACTCCTACCAGCCCGGGTGGAGGGGCAGACGGACCCCTGGTTCATCCTCAACCTGCTACGCGTCATCCGATGCATCGACGACACGCGGTGTGAGTACGTCGAGCATTGGAAGCCCGAGGACAACCGGCCGGACAAAGTGGGGGAGTACCGCAACGTCCAGGGGCTGAAGGTGGACCCGACGAAGATTGGAGACGCCCACATCTTCCGCCCCTGGGGATGGCGCGTGGCCATCCTCGTCTCCGAGCCGCTCAAGCTCGTGCTGGAGCAGGCCGGCATCACCGGCATGAAATACATCGAGGCTTGATGACCTCAAATCACCGTGAAAAGGCGAAGGGCCCGGACTCGCTGAGGCATTGCCTCTCGATCCCGAGCCCTTCTCCGTTGGGCTCTCGCCCAGGGCGTTGAGCGCGCTGCCTAGAACGCGGTGCCCATGCTGGCGCCCACGAAGGTGTCGTCCATGTAGCCGCGCCGGAAGCGCATCAGCTCGATGCGCCAGGCCAGCCGCAGGTTCGACTCCGTGGACAGTGGCGTGCGGCCCCGGAAGCCCACGCCGTACTGGATGAGCGACTTGATGCCGTCCACCTGCGTCGCCTTGCCGCCAATCTCCAGCGCGGTGTGCTCGTAGGCGATTCCTCCGCCCACCTGCGCGTAGAAGCCGTAGTTCTTGCTCTCTCCCACCGTCAGCTCGTACGCCGGGGCGATGGTGGCGTAGTGCAGCCGCGTGTCGCCGATGATGAGCTGCGTTCCCTCGCGCATCCCGGCGTACGTGTAGCGCACGTCGAACCAGAGCGCCTCGCGCAGCGTCTCGTTGTTGAACAGGCGGCCGATCTCCCAGGTGAAGCGGCCGCCCACGGCCGGCAGGAGGTCGGCGAACTGCCCGCGCGGACTGCTCAGCAGCATCGCCCCCCCGAGCACCTCGAACGCGACGCCCGTGTTCGGGTCGTCCAGGTTCGCCAGCCGCTCGAAGTCCTTCTCTTCATCTCCCTCCTCGGCCGCCTGGCGGAACTCCTCCGCCCGGTCCTCGGGCTCGGCGCGACGGCGGCGGGGGGACTCCGTCTCCTCGGACTTCTCCTCCTCATCCGGGTAGGCGTAGGGCGCGTCGTCGTCCTGCGCGAACGCGGGCGTGGCGAGGGCAATCCCTCCCAACAGGCAGGGCAGGAGCCAGGAATGCACGGCGGCGGTCTTCATGGGTTGATCGACTCGCAGGCGGAGGTGACGGGGGTGCTGGCCGGGCAGTCGTCCTGGGTGGAGGTGCCGTCCTGGACACCGGACAGCTCTTCGACCGGGATCTGCAGGTGGGAGCGGAAGTTGGTGCACACCGCATCCTTGAGCGCGGTGTTGCCGCGCGGGATGTGCTGGACAATGGCCCGGACCGCCCGGGCCAGCGTGAACCGCTGCTGCTCACCCAGGTACGCGCGCGCGAGCTGGGCGAAGCCGGGCTTCGCGGGATCCGTGTCCGAGTAGGTCGCCGCCACCGCGCGCAGCAGCACCTGGCGGTCCGCCGGCGACCTGGCGGACTTGTAGAGGGCGCTCGCGAGGATGGTGCCCACCTGGTACTCGCGGCCGCTGAACGTGGCGAAGTTGGAGTAGAGGAGCTGCTCGCGCAGGGACCTGCTCATGCACCAGTTCTTCGACAGGTCACGGTCCTCCGCCACCGTGCCCTCGAAGGAGGTCTCCAGCAGGCGCGTGCTGCAGCCGAAGGCCGACTGGCACGAGGCCCCGTAGGCGTGGAAGTCCGCCAGGCCCTCGTCCAGCGACTTGAGGACGTTGAGGCCCGGGGTGGGTGTACCTCCGGTGGCCGACCAGGCGCCAATCGGCTCGGGAACGCCGCGGCCGCCGTACGCCCTGCGGTTGAAGACCAGGTGCGCGTACTCGTGGGCGAGGATGGAGGCGTTGATGGCCAGCGGTGCCTGCTCGATCTTCTCGAAGGGCAGCACCAGGAAGGCCTTCGCCGGCGCGAAGAAGATGGCGTTGTCGCGCTGCGGCTTGTCACTCGCCTCGGCGAGGACGAAGTCGGGGAAGTAGTAGGCCGTCGTCCGCGGCAGCTCCTCCGCCTTCACCTCGGCCACGGTGCGGAAGTAGTCGTAGGCGCGCTCGAAGTTGTAATACGTGGTGACGAGGTTCCACGTGTGGAAGTCCGCCGGCCACAGCACGCCCTTGTCATCGGCGATGTAGCTGGCGGTGACGGGCCGGCCCTCCTTCTTCACGATGGCGGCCTGGAGGGCCTCCTCGGTGGTGGCGGCCTGGAGCTCGGGGTCGTTCGCGTCCAACCGGACGTTCGCGCCTCCCAGGAGCCGGACCACCTGGCCCTCCAGGGACACGATGTCCGTGACCGTCTTGAGCTCGACTTCCTGGGGCACGTACTCGCCATTGCTGGAGCGAACGAGCGCGCGCACCTTCACGGGGGTCTGGGTTTCCGGCGCGCAGGAGGCGGCGAGCGTCGCGAGCGCGGCGGCGGCTGTCAGCTTTCGGACCATGCCGCCCTTCTTACTACGGGTCGGCGGGCCATCTGAAGCCAGGTCAGAAGGTGTACTCCGTCCCCAGGGTGACGAGGCCCGAGCGCACGGGGGCCTCCCCCTCGGGGTGGTCCGACTGGAGGGCGAGGGCGGCCCACAGCCGGAAGGCCTTCGCCGGCTTCCACGTCCACCGGGTGCCCAGCACGTGCGAGGTGCCCTGGCCCGGCACGTAGCGGGTGAATGCGTAGGAGAGCTGCCCGCGCACCCGGGCGCTGAAGTGGTACGTCACCGAGGGCTTGACGTCGAAGCGGGCCGGCGCGCTGGGAAAGCCGGTGAGCGCGTTGACGCCCAGCATCCGCCCGGCCAGGTCCACGGACAGCTCCCTGACGCGCCGCCGGAAGAAGTCCGTCTGCAGACGCCGGCCCTCGGCGGCGCTGGCGTAGCGGCGCAGCACCTCGGCCAGCTCGGCCTGGGTGAACTGGCCGGCGCTCAAGGGGTCTCCACTGTAGAGGTAGAGGCCGCCGCGCAGGCCCAGCTCCCAGTCCTCGAAGAGCCTCAGCCGCGCGCCCACCGAGGGGCGGACGAGGAGGAGCGGGTCGTCCTGGCGGAAGAGGGACTCGTTGCGCGCGTCCTGGCGGGCGAGCACCTCCCGCCGCAGGCCGTAGCGGGTGAGGCCCAGGCCCACGTCGAACCCGTACTCCACGTCCGAGAAGCCGCCCGAGTCATAGGCCGCCGCGAGCTGCGCCCCCACGCTGTGGTAGCCGGTGCGCGTCGAGAGCGCGGGCAGGCCGAGCAGCGGCCGTTCCGGCGCCACCGGGGTGAGGCTCGTCTTGGGCAGGCCCACGTTGAGGAGCCCCGAGAGGAGCCAGTGCTCGCCGAGGGCGTGGTCCACCCCGGCCGAGAGCTGGTGGGAGAGGGCGGTGTCCGACTGCGTCCGCGCCCCGGTGTAGCCGAGGGTGAGGAAGGTCTCGTCCTGGCGCAGCTCCACGTCGCCCAGGAGCGTCCAGGTGCGCTGGCTGCCCCCCACGCTCGCCTCGGCCATCACCGAGCCCGCGCGTGCCGACAGAGGCGCCAGCAGCAGGGCCAGCGGGGTCCCGATGGCCAGTGCCATCCTCCGCACGTTGAGCCGCCGGCCCCCGTCGGGGATTCCTTGACGCATCGTTTCCACGCTCTCTATGGTGCCGCCCTTCCAACTCCTCTGTACAGGCGGTGTCATGGCGGTCCCGTTCATCACCGAGGTCAAGCGTACTCACACCTGCGGGCAGCTCACCAAGGCCAACATCGGCGAGGAGGTCGTCCTCTTCGGCTGGGTGCAGAACAGGCGAGATCACGGCGGCGCGGTCTTCATCGATCTGCGTGACCGGGAGGGTCTCACCCAGGTGGTGTTCGAGCCGGACCTCGCCAAGGAGGCCCACGAGGTGGCGGGCCAGCTGCGCCTCGAGTACTGCATCGGTATCAGGGGCAAGGTCGCCTCGCGCGGCACCCAGGTGAACCCCAAGCTCAAGACGGGTGA